>JAYKHK010000105.1:0-2818 GCA_035284785.1 Cyanobacteriota bacterium
CCAGATCATCGCCAAAAAAGCGGCGCACCACCAGATCCTTGGGCACCAGATCACAGGTCCAGCCCTTGTCTTTCACCTTGCCGGTCTTGGTGGTTTCCGTGAGCCGATAGGGCTCTGCCCGCCAGCCCTCGGCGCTGATCGCGTACACGTCGTCTTGCATCGTTTCGGCCCACTGGTCCATCAGGAGCTGGTAGACGGCGTAGGGATCGATCAAGGGCTGGCCCCGGTAGTGCTCCAGCAACCCCTCGCTCAGCTCCTGGATCACCTGCTTGGGGTGGCAGCCCTGCTCCATCGCCTTGAGGCTCTGGGCGGCGGCGATGCGCCAGGCCTGAAAATGGGCTGCCATCCCGGCGAGGAAGCCGGCGAATTGCGGATGGGCCATCACCGTGGCTTTCAGGTCGGCGGGCGCCACCGCCAACTCCAGATAGCCGGGACGCACCGGACGGAACAGGGCCTCCCGCAGGGCTGGACACACGCGCCAGTAGGCCTCCAGGGCGTCGATATCGCACTCGGGGATGCCGCCGCGCAGGTGGGCTTCGATGTCCTGAAGGTCTTCCGGGTCACTGCTGTCGATGTAGCGGGGCAGGTTGAGGTTGTAGTCGTTGCTGGCGATCTCCTCGATCGGGACCAGCCGGGAATAGCCAGGCACTTCCAGCCGGCGGGTGAACACATCCACAATCTTGTGGATGTCGCGCTCCCGCAGCCGGTTCTTCGGGCCATCCTTCAGGAAGCCCTTGCTGGCATCCACCAGGAATACGCCCTGCCGTGAGGCCGTATCGCGCTTATCGATCACCACGATGCAGGCCGGGATGCCCGTGCCATAAAAGAGGTTGGCCGGCAAGCCGATGATGCCCTGGATCAGGCCCCGCTGCAGCAAGTTTTTGCGGATCTCGGCCTCCGCGTTGCCGCGGAACAACACCCCGTGGGGGAGGATGCAACTGCCCCGCCCCGTGCGCTTGAGGATGCGCACGATGTGCAGCAAGTAGGCGTAATCGCCCTGCTTCTGGGGCGGGATGCCAAAGCCATCAAAGCGGCCAAAGGGATCCTTCGCGGGATCCAGACCTGTGCTCCAGCGCTTGTCGGAAAAGGGTGGATTGGCCGCTACAAAATCAAATTGCTTGAGCTGCTCTCCCTCCTTTGCCTGCGGATCGGTGAGCGTGTTGCCCTGCCAGATCGTGGCGGTGGGATTGCCGTGCAGGATCATGTTCATCCGTGCCAGGCCGCTGGTGGCCGCATCCTTCTCCTGGCCGTAGAGCGTCACTGGCGTGCGGGCCTGGGCCGCCACCTTGAGCAACAGGGAGCCCGACCCGCAAAAGGGATCACACACCGTTGTGGCCGCTGAGGTGGCCTCCTTCTCGATCTGCAACACCTGGGCTTTCACCCGGCTTACCTCCGCCGGGGTGAGGAATTGGCCCTTGCTCTTGCCACTGTCGATGGCGAAGTGGCGCATCAGATACTCGTAGGCATCGCCCAGGATGTCGTCGTCATCGGCCCGGTTGCGGGCGAAGTTGAGCGCGGGCTTCTCAAAGATGGCGATCAGGCTGGTGAGCCGGTCCACCAGCTCCTTGCCGCTGCCCAACTTGGCCTGGTCATTGAAGTCGGGAAAGTCGCTTGGGCTCAGTTGCTGATTGGCCGCCACCAGAGGGGCGATGATGGCTTTGTTGATCTGATCGCCAATCTCGGCTTTGCCCTTGAGAGCCACCATGTCGGCAAAGCTCGACCCATTGGGAATTACCAGGGGCGCAAAGGGCTGGCCGGCGTATTTGTCGCTGATGTATTTGATGAAGAGCAACACCAGCACATAATCCTTGTATTGGCTGGCATCCATCCCGCCCCGCAGCTCATCGCAGCTGGCCCAGAGGCTGGAATACAGCTCCGACTTACGGATGGCCATGGCCAGGCTCCTCCCACTGAGGCCCCGGCTTCCAGGGCAGACGCGCCATCAAGCCATCCGATTGGTGACAAGGGCAGCAGCCTAGGGCTCGGGGGTTGGCCTGCTGTGGCCTATGCAGAAAACGCATTGGACCGCTCCGCTGGGGGTTCTCTGCTCGGGCAGCGCTCCAGGCCCTTGGAGCCCAGCCAAGTGCCAGCAAAACCACCTTCACCCGGCTTCTCCCCCCGCCACCCCCTTGGCGAGCTCAAACTCCCTCTGAAAATCAAACCCCGCCTCCTCCCCCGGCAGGAGGAGCTGCACGCCGACAAAGAGGAGGCAGGCGGCCTGGAGGGCGCTGATGGGTTCGGGGTTGGGGAGATGGCGGAGCTGGAGGCGGGCGGTGGGGTCGTTGATTTTGAGGCCCTTCTGGCCGGCGGTGGCGACCTCCATCAGGAGCTGCTTCTGGGCAGCGGGGGAGAGGCTGGCGTAGGTCTGGAGGGCGCTGGCACGGAGCACCTGGCGGGCGAGGCTGCCGCCGGGTCTCCACCAGCTCGACCAGGTCGCTTTTGTCCCGGTTGCTGTTTACCATCCCCAGCTGGGAGAGGCTCTCCACGTCGTCGGGCTGGAGCTTGCGGGTGGCTTCCAGGAGCGGGATGGCTTCCTCGTAGCAGCCGGCCTCCAGATGCTCAGTGATCGTTTCGCTGGCCGGACGTTGGTCTCCCCCAGGATCCCAGCTCACTTCGATCTGGCCGTCGCAGAAGGCCACATCCGCCCTGCCGCCGGCTTCCCGGTAGGCGTCCTTGTAACATCAGGTTTCTACGCCCTTAAGTTGGTGACGCCCTAAAGTTTTTCAACTATTAGACGTCACCGATAAACATCGATCGTGTTGGGCGACTACCTGCAGTTGAGAGACGCATATCAGAAGAGACGATTAAATAGTGGGTA
>JAYKHK010000106.1:0-2792 GCA_035284785.1 Cyanobacteriota bacterium
CGTGAGCTGGTGGGGTCGCCGACTGATGGCGCAGAGGCTGCCCAGCACAAAACCGTTGCTGGTGATCAAGGGGAAGCCTGCATAGAAGCGAACACCCGGATCACCCGTGACGAGAGGATTATCAGCAAAGCGGAGGTCCTGAAGGGCGTCGTTGACGATCAGGGGGTCACGCTGAAGGATGGTGTGTCCACAGAAGGACACCTGCCGCGGCGTTTCCTGCTGCCCAAGAGGGGCACCCACACAGCTCTTGAACCACTGGCGGTTCTCATCCACCAGACTCACAATTCCGATCTCCGTGCCGGCTATGCGTCGCGCGAGTTCGCTGATGTCATCGAAATGGGGATCCGCACCACTATCCAGTACCCCGTAGCTGCGCAGCTCCTGCAGTCTGGCTGCCTCGTCTTTGGGGATCGCAGGAACATCCATGGCTGGCTCGGACTCAGTTCGGGATGGCTCTGTCGATCAAGGTGGCCACCGGGTTGGAGGCCGTGGGGCTTGCGGGGGTGGGCATCGGGGGCGAGCCCTGAGACAGCATGGACCTCTCTGCCAGTGACGCCATTGGAGCACTGAGCTGCAAGCGGCCGACAGACTCGGCCGTGGCCCATTCAACGCGGTTGCGCCCTCCCTGTTTGGCCTCGTAGAGACTACGGTCGGCAGAGGTATATAAATAATCAAGATTATAGCCGCATTCGGCAGTGGCTGCGGCGCCGATACTTACCGTGACCGGGATCTCCCTTCCATTATAAGCAACACGGCTCATCTCCAGCTGCAGGCGAAGACGCTCAAGCACCTTACGGCCAGCCTGCTCGTCGGTGGCCAACAACAGAGCAAACTCCTCGCCACCAAAGCGGCAGACCAGATCATCGCTGCGCATCACCGTGGCCAGAACGGCGGAAACAGACACCAACGCCACATCCCCGCAATCATGCCCATAGGTGTCATTGATTCTTTTGAAGTGATCCACATCCATGATGGCAAACACGTAGGAAGATCCGCGCTCTTCCCCTTCCGCCAACTGCTCCATCGCCGCGTCCATGAAAGCCGACCTGTTCATCAAGCGGGTGAGACCATCGGTCTGGGCGGCCTGACTGAGCCGGGGCAGCAACAGGGCCTGGAGCACAAACCACAGGGAAACACTGAGCAGGGCTGCCAAAAGCAGGGCCAGGAGAACGAGGGGCAACACCTCCTGCAGGAAGGAAGCCATCACTACTCCTCCGCTGAACGTGGCCACGACCAGATAGGGCTCCCGGGGCAGACCCAGGTCGCTGGAGGGTCTGAAGATGGGGCGATAGGTGGTGAAACTGCTGCTGAGGGAAGGGAAATCGTCGGAGGCGAGACTCACACAGTTCGGGCGTGAATCCTCAAAGCACTGGGCAATCAGGCGGAACTGGGGATTGCTGAATTCAGCTCTGCGAAACAACCCGTCGTAAATCATCAGATTCAACCAGGCGGGTCGGGATGAAAGCACAATCCGGCCCTCACGATTCACTACAAAAAGAACATCCAGGCCAATCGAACCGTTGGCAAGAGTTTTGCGCACATAGGACTCAAGCAGTGCCTGGCGATCAGGATTCGTCAGGGAAGCGGCCAGCCCCGCCTCCACCAGGGTGCTGGCACTCTCCGTCTGGTAAATCATGTGCTGGCGATTGTCGGCCAGCTTGAGCACCACCAAGGTGGCTGCGATCAGAGCGGCAGCACCCAGGCCATAGAACACCAGCAGTTTGCGAACAAGATCAGTGGATTCGCGGATGAAGCTGGAAGCTTTGATCATCGTGAAGGGGCCCGGCTCTCAACCCACTCCTGCATGGATTCGAGCTCACGCACCATGATCTCATGGGCCTGCACTTCCGCCCGCAGCAGGGATTCTTCCTCTGCACTGAGTGGGTCCGGAGCGCTGGCCAGGCGCCTTTTCAAGGCTTCACCAAATCGCATGGCTTCGCGCAGGGCATCACGGGTGGCAGAAAGGCTCTGATCCAGTCCTGTGAGTTCGCTGCCGGAGAGCGTGGCTTGCTGTTTGGTGGTGGTGATGTCGATCTGGTTGGCAACGTAGAAGTCAGGCTTCGCATTGGTGGCTTTGGACACAGTCACGGGATAGAGCGTGAGCCGGTTCCAGAAACGGGTGCCATCCAGGCGATAGTTCACAAGCTCACCGCTGTAGGGCTGGCCCGATCCAATCGCTTCACGGATCCGCTGAATCTCCCTTGGATCCGTATCCGGACCCTGCAGGAAGCGGCAGTTGTAGCCAACGGAAAGATCCCGGGAATAACCCGTGATCAGGGTGAATGCCTTGTTCACGTAGATCAGCGGCTGGTCGGGCCGGCGCATGTCGGCAATGGAAACACCCACAATCGAGTGGTCCACCACGCTGCCGAAGATGGACAACTCCTGCACCTGATCAGCCATCCTGGCAGCCAGCGCGGATTCCCGCTGGCTGGACTCCAGAAGTTTGCGGTTGAGCTGTTCCATCCGGTTGGTCTGGCCCTTGAACACCCCCGTGGCGGCAACGGAGGTGAGCCCGAGCAATCCCACGTAGCCGAACATCCACCCCAGATTGCCGAAGCCATCCACCCGCAGGCCCCGCACGGTGACCTCCTGGATGCCGCGCACATCTCCCACCTTCCAGTCACGCTTGGGGGAATCGGGATGGGCGTTGTGGCAGGTGACACAGGCCTTGCGCATCAGAATGGGTGTGGCCAGCCGGAAGGTGGAGCGGCCGAGGCCATTGCCCTCCAGCTTGGTGAAACTCTGCTTATCGGGTGACTCACGAAAGGTGCGCAGGGCCTCGATCTCAA
>JAYKHK010000107.1:0-23004 GCA_035284785.1 Cyanobacteriota bacterium
TCCTCCCAGATAACTCTCCCCAAAACACTTGCCTTCATGCCAAAAAAGATTGGCCTCGCTCACGAGAATCAGCGAGGCAAAAGGCCATCGCCCCGACGCGGCTGAGATCGAACAAATCCCGGACAGCAGCCAAGGTACCGACCAGGAGCAAGGAGGTTGGGCCAGCTAAGATGAGGTTGGACTAGCTGGTGGCTCCAGCTACGGATGAGCGGGAGATTGATGCCACAGACCACCCTTGAGCGACGTGAGCGATCGGAGGGCTGGCTGACCAGCAGCCCCCGCAAGCCTCGGGGGCAAGCTCCCGAGTGTCAGCCGTTGGAGCAGAGAGGATTTGGCAGCAAAAAGGCGGGCAAGGGGGGGAAACGAAAGGGGCCGGGCAAGGCGAATCCTTCCCTGAGCAAGGGCGATTGGGGGCCTTTGGGCAAGCATCCCCACCTTGAGGCGATCAAGGCCCGCCAGAGGCTACATCTCCCCCTCTCGGGACGGTTGACCATTGCAGAGGTGAACCAAGCCTGGAAGCGCTGCGCCAGTGAACACCATCCAGACCGGGGCGGCGAGCACGACATGATGCAGCTGGTCAATGGAGCGAGAGATCTGCTGCTCGGCCGAGACCTCAGCTGATCCGAACACCGCATGGACCCAACTCCCGCCGCCGCGCCCATCGCCCATGGCGGCACAGCCGCTGAACCACTCACGGTTGCCTTCTTTGGACTCGGGGCCGTTGGCTCCGCCATGCTCATCTGTCTCTCTGAGCTCGCGGAACGGGACGAGGTGCCCCTGCGCTTTGTGGTGGTGGTGCTGAACGTCGACCTGGCCCGCGACGCTCTCTTCCACGCTGAGCGGCTGTTTGATCGAATCGACTTTGTTGGCCTGCCCAATTTTGCCCCCCTCTTCGATGGCAGCGCACCGGAACTGGAGCAGCTGGCTGGGGCGCATGTGCTGGTCAACGCCGCCGATCCCCGTTTCAACCGCCAGCTTCTGGAGCTAGGGCTGCGCCTGGATGCCCATGTGGTCGATTTGGCATCGGACATGTACGACGCCGAAACCGAGCGCTCTCTCACCTTCTCCCAATACGACTTCGATCAGGCCTACCGGGAGCAGGGCCGCACGGCCTTGATCAACCTCGGCGTCTCCCCGGGGGTGACCAACTTCCTGATCGGCCTTCGCCTCCATCAGCTGCGCGGCTCCCGCCGCCGCGATCTGAAGATCGAGAGCGTGGATCTCTATTTGCTCGAGGACATCGACGCCGATGAGATCGTGTTTTCCTGGTCTCCTCTGGTCGCCCTTGAAGAACTGGCAGAACGGCCCCGACTGCTGCGGGATGGGCGCATCCAAGTGCTCGAGCCCTTCAGCGCCGCCCGTGAACACCACTTCCCCGGTGAAGTGGAGCCGACCCGCCAATACCCGCTCTACCAAGAAGAACTGCTCTCGCTGCATCGCTCCTTCCCAGAAATCGAATCGATCAGTGTTTATACCGGTGGTTCTGAAGTGGAGTTGGTGAAGGCGCTGTTCCAGCTCAACCTGCTCTCCAAGCGCACCCTTCCCCAGCAGAGTGAGCTCACGGTGGAGGCCATGGTGCGAGCCATTCTGCCTGGCATGAACAAACCGCGACGGATCGAGGATTATCTCCGCAGCGGCGTGATTCGCCGCGCCCACTTCGCCGCCGCCGCCGAGATTCGCTACACGGAGAATGTGCGCAACGATCGGCAGGTCACGATCGAGACTGTGGGCCTCAGCTACCTGCGCTACAAAGGTCTGCTGGGGAGCCCTTACGCAGGCGCCACCTACATCTCCTACCCCACCGCCGTGGGGGCAGCGATCCTGGCTTGGCAAGCCCTGGCCTTCCTGCGCGAGGACGACGGCGACATCAAAGGGGTCATGAGCGGGGAGGATCTGGCGCGCTTGCTGCCCCGTTCGCGGGCCGACGCCATTCGCCGCGACCTCGTGGCCTGGGATATCGACCTGTTCGAGACGGTGCGCGATGCCACTCCTGAGGGTGGGTTTCACCATGGCTGAGTTGAGGCGCGGGTCGCAGACCCTGCAACAGCAATGGCGCGAAATGCATATCTTTGCCCTGCTTGGCGCGATTCGGATCGCCATGCTCTGGTTTTCAGAAGCGCTGGAGGGCTTGAAACGTGAGCTGGGGATCGGACTCTCCCAGATCAGCGCCCACTTAGGCGTGGTGATGCGCACGCCGCTGCTGGTGGTTTACGCCCTGATTTTGTTTCTTCTCTACGGCCAGCTGCTGCGCGGCAAACGGATTGCCCCGCAGGTGCTTGATGCTCTAGGGGTGTGGGTGATGGTGAGCCTGTTCATTCACTTCGCCAAGATCAATCTGCTGATGCTCACAAACGCCGTCAACCCCAAATTATTGCTTGGCCAAGTAATCACTTATCTCTTGTTTTTTGTTTTGGCTTGGGGATGGATTTTTTGGCGGCTGGATCGGGTGGCTGGTCCAGCGGATCAACAGATTGTCAGCCTGCCTGTTGATGCTTCCAGTGTGGGTGGCAGCTTTGATTATTACTATTCCTCCTTGATGTCGATCCTTGAGGGGAAAGCTTCCCAGTTCAACGGCGTCAGCCGCCTTGGCAAAATCCTTGTCGCCGTGCATTCGCTCATGGTGCTGGATTTGGCGGCAATCGCTTTGGCCCGCTTCTATCAGCTCGTGCAAAAGTCGATCTAGGCCAACTGTCCCGTCTGGGGAGGTTGCTCAGCCCAGGACATCTTCGGCATTGGTGGCTGAAGGGAGGCCCCTGCGTCGTGGTCATCCGGCAGAGCTCTGCTGACGCACTCCCCTCACCGCCAGCCCTGCCTCCACCGCCGTGACTGCAGCCAACAACAGCAGCCCGATCAGGCCGATCAGTTGGTTTTGTCTCTCTGCGGCTGCATCGGCTTGTTGGCCCAAAAGGGCCCCTGCCACGAACCAGGCGGAAGCCAGGGCGGCGGTGATCCAGTAGGCCCTCCAGCGCCGCTGATAGAGGTAACCGGTGCCCAAACCAGGCACCACATTCAGCACAACGGCCACCCAACCGGCGGAGGCGGCAAGAATCTGCTCACGGGAGAGGGTCATCGCTGGCTGGTACGGAACCCCACTCTGGCCGAGGGGCTCCGCCATCGGCTGGATCTAGATGCGCTGAAGGTCAGACCACCCCGGCGACCCGCGCATCCGGCAAGCTGGACGTCCAGATCCTCCTGCCAGCCTTGCCCTCTCTTCGCCTACCACGCTTCGTTCTGGCCTGCCTCACGGCGCTGGTGATGCTGCTGGGCACGGCCCTGCCCGCTTGGGCAGATTTCAGCCTGCCGCCCCTGCCCTACGCGGCGGATGCCCTGGAGCCCGCCATCGACGCCACAACGATGACGATCCACCACGACCGTCATCACGGCGCCTACGTGGCCAACCTCAACGCCCAGATCCCCACCAACCCGGCCCTGGCCAACCTCAGCCTGGAGGCGCTGCAGGGCCAAATCGCGGCGTTCCCGGTGGCTGTCCGCAACAACGGCGGCGGCCACTGGAACCACAGCCTGTTTTGGTCCGTGATGGCCCCGGAGGGCCGCGGGGGCGCCCCCTCGAAAGAGCTGCTCGCCGCCATCAAGCGCAGCTTTGGCTCGCTGGAGGCCATGCAAAGCCAGTTCAACCAAGCGGCAGCGGGGCGCTTCGGCTCAGGCTGGGCCTGGTTGATCCGCAAGCCCGATGGCAGCCTTGCCATCACCAGCACCGCCAATCAAGACAACCCATTGATGGATCTGCCCGGCATCGAGCGGGGCACGCCGCTACTCGGGCTGGACGTGTGGGAGCACGCCTACTACTTGAAGTATCAAAATCGGCGTCCCGACTACATCCAAGCCTGGTGGCCCCTGGTGAACTGGAAGGAGGTGAACCGGAGGTACGCGGCGTCCTGATGCTGTTTCTGCGGCTGCAACGTTGGAGTGTGCCTCTTCTGCGCCTGCTGCTCTGGGCCGTGGCGCTGGGGTATCTCGTGGTCGAAGCCAGGGAGGTGGCCAGCCAGCGCCAGCTCACCCAAATCACGCTCTTTGCCGTGCTGTTTTTGGTGGCCAACTTTCAGATCAGCTTGGCGCGAGCGCTTAAGCCCAACCATCAGGAATGCGGCCCCCTCCTGCAGGCCTCGCTCACCATGTTTCTCGCCTCCCTGTTCTCCGTTCTGGACGGGGCGATGGATCACCTGTTCGCCGCCCTGCGGGATGGCATGAGCAGCGGCCTGCGGCCAGCCATCTTTTTCTTGGGCTGGACGGTGAATCTGCTGAGTGTGGCGCTGGCCTTGGGCTCAATGGAGCTCTTCTTTCGCAGTTTGCGGAGGTTGACCGCCCAGCCTTAGGGCTGCATCGTTGAGCCTTCCCGCCGCCCTCTGATGACCGGCAATCTGCAGGCGATCGGCTTTCTTCTGACGTGGGTGTTGGGCTGGGCAATCGGCGGCTCGCTGCTCGATGCGGGCTTGACCAACGCTGGCCTTGCATCCTCAGAGGGGAGTGCCGGGGGCTCGGCGTTCAGCTTCCTGCTCTGGAGCCTGCTCTGGGGCGGCGGTGGCCTTTGGCTCTACCAGCGCTGGACCCAGCCCCCCCGCCCCAAACCCTGAGTTGAGGGGGGCGTAGGCGAGACAGCGCAGCTTGGTTTCAACCGGCCACCAGCCGCCGGAAGGTTTTTTTGCCCAGCTGCAGCACCCGCCCATGCAGCTCCTCCGCGCTGGCAAACTCCCGGGCCGGATCGGTGAGTTTCTCGCCGTCGAGCCGCACACCGCCCGCCTCGATCTGGCGGCGCGCTTCGCTGCTGCTCTTGCACAACTTCAAGGCCCCTAGCAGGTAGAAGGCGGTGGCCGGAAACGACACACCCGTCAGGGAGGCTTCAGGCAGGGCTGCCTCCGTGGCAGAGGAAGTGGAGAATTGCCCGCCCTCGATCGACGCAAAAGTCTCAGGGTTGCCTCCTGGAAGGCCCACCATCCGCCCCGCACTGGCCTGCGCCTCCAGCGCCACCGCCTCGCCGTGGCGGCTGGCGGTGACCGCCAAGGCCATGGCCTTTTGGCGCTGGCGGGGATTGGCAGGCAGTGCCGCCAAATCCAGATCGGTGAGTAGCGTCAAATACTCCTGCACGGCCGCGTCGGGCACCTTCTCCAACTTGGAATACATGTCCAGCGCTGGCTCCGAGAGACCAACCGTGTTGGCCAGGCTCTTGCTCATCTTTTGCACCCCATCGGTGCCCGGCAGGATCGGCAGCAGCAGGCCGAATTGGGGGCTCTGGCCAAAGTGGCGCTGCAGATCGCGGCCCATGGCCACGTTGAACTTTTGATCGGTGCCCCCCAGCTCCACATCGGCTTCCACCCGCACCGAGTCATAGCCCTGCAGGAGCGGGTAGAGAAATTCATGCAGGGAGATCGGGGTGCCGTTGCCATAGCGGTTGGCGAAGTCTTCCTTGGCGAGCATCTGGCCCACGGTGCTCGTGCCGAGCAGCTCGATCACCTGGGGCAGATCCAGCCCTGCCAACCACTCGCTGTTGCGCCGCACCTCCAAACGCCCGGGAGTGGTGAAATCCAACAGGGCCCGCTCAGGCGGCTGGCCCAACCCCAACTGCACCAGATAGGTGTCGGCATTGGCTTCCACCTCAGCGGCGCTCAACTGCACGCGAGTGGTGCTCTTGCCGGTGGGATCGCCGATGCGGGCTGTGAAATCGCCAATGATCAACACCGCTGTATGGCCAGCGTCTTGAAAAGCCCGCAGCTTGCGAAACAGAATGCTGTGGCCCAGGTGGATGTCGCTTCCGGTGGGGTCGATGCCGAGCTTCACCCGCAGAGGGCGGCCCTGGCCTTCAGCGGCCGCGAGTCGGGCCGCCAGGCTGTGGTGGGGGTCGGCCGCCAGCTCACCGCTGCCAGCGGGAAACACATCGGCGAGGCCTCGCCCCAGCCAGGCCGGCAAGTCTCCAGGGGTCTTCCCGCCGGGAGGGGGCCCAGCTGCCTGCTCCGCCTGAGACGCCTGGGGTGGGACTAGTGCTGGGGTCACAACCTGGGGGGCGATCTGAGGGCGGATCGTAAGCAGGCGCAGGGGAGCTATCGGGCAGTCGGCTGCCATGGTTGGATGCGGCAGCTGCCCTCCCCTTGGCCATGCGGGTGCTGCTGATCCATCAAAACTTCCCCGGCCAATACCGCCACCTAGCGCCAGCCCTGGCCGCCCGGGGCGATCAAGTGCTCGCCCTTGGGGCCCCCCACGCCCCTGGCCTGGACGGTGTGCCTCTGCGGCGCTACCCCCTGCCCAAGGAAGCCCCCCCCTGCCACCGCTGGGCCGTCGATTTCCAAACCAAGTGCCTGCGAGCTGAAGCCGTCGCCCGGCTAGCCGCCCAGTGCCAGGAGGAAGGATTCCATCCCGATCTAGTGATCGGCCATCCCGGCTGGGGCGAGCTGCTCGCCATCAAGGATGTGTTTCCATCCGTGCCTGTGCTGCACCAACTGGAGTGGGTGTATCGGCTGCAAGGGGGCGACTGCGACTTTGACCCGGAGTTTCCCCTTCCCAGCCGGGAGGCCCGCAGTCAGCTGCGGCTGCGACGGGCCCACCAGCTTGTGGCCTTCCACGATCTCGATCACGCCTGGGCACCCACCCACTGGCAGGCCGACAGCGCCCCGACGCTGTTCCGGGAGCGGATCAGCGTGATCCATGAAGGGATCGACAGCCGCGCTGTGGGTCCCAACCCTGCGGCTGAGGTGCGACTGCAACGGGCAGGGCTCACCCTGCGAGCAGGGGATGAGGTGCTCACTTTCGTGGCACGCAATCTGGAGCCCTACCGGGGCTTTCACACCTTCATGAGGCTGTTGCCAACCCTGCTGCGGCGTCGGCCCAAGCTGCAGGTGGTGATCGTGGGCGGGGATGGGGTGAGCTACGGAGCGCCCCCGGCGCAAGGGGGGTCTTGGCCCCAGGTGCTCCTGAGCGAACTGGCCGGCCAGCTGCCCCTGGAGCGAGTGCATTTTGTGGGGAAGGTGCCCCATCCAGTGCTGCACCAGCTGTTTCAGGTGTGCCGCGCCCATGCCTATCTCACCTATCCCTTTGTGCTCAGTTGGAGCCTGCTAGAGGCGATGGCGTGCGGGGCGGTGGTGGTGGGATCAGCCACGCCGCCGGTGCAAGAGGTGATTGAAGATGGCCACAATGGCCATCTGGTGGAGTTTTTTGACCGGGACGGTTGGCTCAACAAGCTTGAGCAGGTGCTTGCCGAGCCACAGGGCCAACGCGCCATCGCTGTGCAGGCCCGCCAAACCGTGGTGGATCGCTACGACCTGAGCACGATCTGTCTGCCACAACAATTGGCCTTGGTGGATCGGGTGGCGGGGCTCAGCTGTTGACTTCCAGCTGACCCTTCATGCGGTCAAGCGTTTGCTGCATCTGTTCAAACATCCGCTCGGGGGTGAGGCCAAATTGGCCCAGCTGGGTGCGCAGCTGCTCGACGGTGAGCTTGGCCTGAAAGTCTTCGGAAAGTTCGAAGCGCTTCATGAACACGCGATAACGATCCATGATGTCTTCCATCTGATCGATATAGAGCTTTTTGCCCTCTCGGTCAAATTTGCCATAACCACTGCCCAGCTGCATTAACTGCTGATAGTCGGCAAACAGGCGCTTGGCCTCGTCTTGGATGATCTCGGAATCAAAGAAGGCCATGGCGAGGGCTAGGCATCGCTGAAAAAGTTCTCCAATTCTGCGCAGCAATGGCTGTGTGTGGGAGTGCGGATCCACGTATCCGTTTCGTAGCCAATTCTGCTGCAACCCGGCCGCACCCTTCACAACCTATGCACCAGAGCGCTCCCTCCCATGGATCTCACCCCTCTCCTGCCGCTGATGCGCACCAACCATCGCGAGGCCTGGGATTTGTTCAAGGAGGATCGGCTCGTGCTGGGCCTGGGCTGTCGCGCCCTGATCGCCGCCATCGTCAGCCAGCGCCCCCCTGCGCAGGTTGTTGGAGCTGCCACGACAGAGGCGAGCACCTTGAAGCTGGTGGCCCGAACCCAACCCGATCTGGTGATGGTGAGCGAGCTGCTGGAGGAGGGCTGCGGCCTGACGTTGGTGACCACGCTGAAACAGCGCTGGCCCGATCTGCGCATCCTGCTGCTGGTGATGCGAGACCCCAGCTCCCAGCGGCTGCAGGCCTGTGTGGAAGCTCTGCGGGATGGGGTGGCGGTGGTGTCAGATCGGCTGATTGGCACCGGCAACGGCATGGCGGCCCTTCAGTCGCTGCGGGTGGGAGGTCGCTTCCTCGATCCAGCCATTGCCAATCCTCCCAGGGAGCGGCCCCTGCTGAGCCGCCGGGAGCGAGAGGTGTTGCGCTGGCTCGCGGCGGGCCAGAGCAACGGGCAGATTGCTGAACGGCTGAATGTGTCGCCAGAAACCGTCAAAACCCACGTGTCCCATGTGTTGGGCAAATTGGGGGTGACCAATCGACAGCAGGCCGCCTTGCTAGCGATGCGGCTGGATCTCCTTGGAACTTGATCGCGGCAGGTCTCAGCCGCTGGGGTGGCTCGGGCCCCTGGCCGAGGGTCGCCTCTTGTCGCTACCTTCAGCCTCGTTCTGCTCACAGCGCGGTCGCCATGGCCCGAAGGCACTGGTTGGACCCCTTGGCCCGTCGGCTGCTGATCGCCTCCGGACATCTTCCTTCGCCCTCGCAACTCTCCAGCCAGCGGGCAGCCAAGGAAGCCGCCGCCCGCCAGAAAGCCCATGAGGCAGCGGTGGAGGACGACTTGCAAGCCCTCAAGCGCGCCCAAGCGAGGGGCCTTGTGGATGTCAATCGGGCCACCGCCAGCGACTGGCGGCAGCTGCCGGGGTGCACCGCGGAGCAGGCCGATCTGCTGGTGAGGCTGCAAGCGGGCGGGGTGCAGCTGAGCGGACCGGACGACCTGCAACGGCTGCTGCGGCTGGAGGCCCACACCCTCAAGGAGTGGCTGCCCAGGCTGATGTTCCACTGGTATGGCGACGCCGCCCCCCTCCCCCTGGCGCCGGTGGCGATCAATCTGGCCGGCGCCGCCGAGCTCAAAGACAGGCTGGCGCTCTCCCCCCAAAGGCTTCAGCGGCTTCAACTGGAGCGGAGCCGCGCCCCCTTTCGCGATCTGGCCGATCTGCAACAGCGGTTGCAGCTCCCAGCCACGGTGGTGGAAAGCTGGATCGGGCGGGTGTGCTTTGACCTCCCGCAGGCCCAGCCTGTCGCGGGACAGGGCCCGAGCCTGCCCCCCACGCGCCGCCGTTCCGCCTCGGCTGCCAAGAAGCAGCCATGAGCCCGCGAGCCAGCTCTCGCCAGGGGGATCTCTTCGGCCGCATCCCTCCACGCGTGGAGCAGCCTGCCCCCTTCTCCGGCGCCACCCCCACCCCCGACAGCCTGCCCCTGGAGCGGCGACAGCTGCTGGAGTGGCAGGAGCGGCTGGCGGCCTATCAAGCCCCCCTTTGGGCCGCAGCCGCTCCAGAGGAGGCTGAGCAGGCCAGCCTTTTTGAGAGCCTGTCAGAGGGGGACGCCCCCCCGTCCCCCGCCCATCCACAGGCGCTGGCGCAAACCTTGCAGCCCCTCTCCCTGCCAGCCGAAAGCCTCTCGTTTTGGCGCTGGCCCCAGGCGCCGCACGAGGGCCCCGCGCTCTACCTGGTGCTCGATCGCCCGAGCCACTTGCCCCAACCGCTGCTGCTCTACGTGGGCGAAACAGCCCGGGCCGACCGGCGTTGGAAAGGGGCCCACGACTGCAAGAGCTACCTGGCGGCCTACAGGGAGGCCCTGGCGAAGGCCGAGCTGGGGGCCAGCTTGAGCATTCGCTTCTGGTGTGAGGCTCCGGCGGCCACCGCTGCCCGCCGGGCCCTGGAGCAGGCCCTGATCCAGCGATGGAAACCACCATTCAACAAAGAAACTCGCCGCCGCTGGAGCACCCCCTTCACCGCTGAAGGGGCCTGAAGAGCAGCCCCAGCTCCTGGCTACGATCCACATTCCTGCTCGGGGCCATGGACATCCGCGCTCTGCCTTTGCCTCCTCTTGCCGACGAGGGTGCTGCCCATCCCCTGGCGGATTGGAGCGGAGATGGCCTGGTGGTGGGCCTCTTCCATGGTGAGGACGACCATCCCACCCGAGCACTGCTCAAGGCGCTGCTGGGAGATGGCGCCCAGGCAGAGTTGGAGCGGCGGCGCTTCCGGGGCAAGCCTGGCGAGTGCCTCAGCTTCGACCGCCCCGGAGCCGAGCCCCGCTCCCTCACGCTGGTGGGGCTTGGGGAACCGGCCCGGTTTGATCTGGCGGCCCTGCGGACCGCCACCGCCGTTGCCGTGCGGGCTGCGGCCCGCCTTGGCTGTCGGCATCTTGGGGTGCTGCTGCCTGTGGAGGGATTGGCGCCCCAGGCGGCCGCCGAAGCCATGGCGGAAGCAGCCCGGCTGAGCCTGTACAGCGATCACCGCTACCGCAGCGAGGCGGAACCCCCGTCAGCCCCAGACGTGCTCACCCTGCTGGGGCTGCCAGCGGGAGGCGAGCAGGGTCTGCGGACGGTGGATGCGGTGTGCGCCGGAGTGGAATTGGCCCGCCAGCTCGTGGCCTCCCCTCCCAACCATGGCACCCCAGAAGCCTTGGCCCAGGAGGCCGCCAAGATCGCCGACGAGTTCGGGCTCAGCCTCACCGTGCTCGAGCGGAGCGACTGTGAGGCGCTCGGGATGGGGGCCTATTTGGGGGTAGCCCAAGGATCGGATCTGCCTCCGAAGTTCATCCACCTCACCTACGTGCCCAAAGGCGAGGTGAAGCGGCGCGTGGCGCTGGTGGGCAAAGGACTCACCTTCGACTCAGGGGGGTACAACCTCAAGGGGCCGGGCTCCCAGATCGAAATGATGAAATACGACATGGGGGGTAGCGCTGCGGTGCTCGGAGCCGCCCGGGCCATCGGCGAATTGCAGCCGGAAGGGGTGGAGGTGCACGTGCTGGTGGCCAGCTGCGAAAACATGATCAGCGGTGGCGCCATTCACCCTGGTGATGTGCTCACCGCCTCCAACGGCAAAACCATCGAGATCAACAACACCGACGCCGAGGGGCGCCTCACCCTGGCGGACGCCCTGGTGTACGCCAACAAGCTGGAGCCCGATGCGGTGGTGGATCTGGCCACCCTCACCGGCGCCTGTGTGATCGCACTGGGGGAGGAAATCGCCGGTCTTTGGTCCAACAACGATGGGCTGGCCGAGGCTCTCACCGCAGCCTCCCGGGAGGCGGGGGAATCCCTCTGGCGGATGCCCCTGAGAAGCTCCTACAAGGATGGCTTGAAAAGCCACATTGCCGATCTGAAAAACACCGGTCCTCGCGCCGGCGGCTCCATCACGGCGGCGTTGTTCCTCCAGGATTTCATCACGGACCAACGCCCCTGGGCTCATCTCGACATCGCTGGCACCGTGTGGAGCGAGAAGGGTCGTGGGGAAGACCCGCCAGGGGCCACCGGTTTTGGAGTGCGCACCCTGGTGCGCTGGATCTGCGCCGGGGCTCGCAGCTGAAGCACGGGCCAAGCCTGGCCAGTCCCCTCCCACAAGCGATTCCGTTCCGGGGCTGCCATGCCCTCGGAGCCATGCTCTGCGGCACAGACTGCTGCAGGCCCTGGAGACCCTGAACCCCCTCCTGCCCAGCAACCTCGGCGTGGAGCTCCCTGACGGCTTTCGTCCAGCTGGCCATTCGTATTTGCTTACTGGCTTCAGAGCTGCATCACCGCAAAGGAAGGTCAGCAGCGGATTGGCTGACGAGCTGAGCCGCCGAAAGCAGCTCATCGAGCAAGCCCCCACCTGGCACACGGGGCCGGCCCAGGAGGAGCTGCACAGCCAACCAGCGCGCCTGCCTGGCAAGGACATCCCGCTCACTCCAAGCCCTGGATATTGCCCCCACATGGGGATAGCGCTGACAAGACAGCAGGCGTTATCACACTCAACAAGATGTCCTCTGCAAAAATACTCAGGATGGCCTGATGTCATGCGCACCACTTTCGGCTAGCCGAACCATGCCATTGAGAGCCAATATCCTGAGGCGCTAAGGTAAGGGAGTAGATCAATATGTCTCACTTAGCGGCACACCACTGCCCTGGCAGTCCCCGCAGCTGGGATCGGTGGTGCCTTCAACCAGCAACAGCAGTCCCGCATTGATTCTGTCAAGCTGGTTTATGCGTACACCTCGATCTTGCCTATCCCCATGGATCAATGCTGATCCGATAAATTGTTATATACTGAGCCATTATAGCGAAGGCTGATCATTCCTTTGCATGGCTTCTTTTCTTGCTTTTTCTCCCCCAAGCCATTCACTTCTTACCATCATGACAACGGGACCCGCCACACTCACCTGGTCGTTTGGCAATGCGACCTCAGCCGTCCAGTTCACGGTGCAATTCAACACTGCCACCTCGATGTGGACCGTCAACATGCAACGAGGCAGCATGGACCTCAATGCATTGTGGTGGTCAAACGAAGACAGCACTAAGAATGGCCAGTTCACGCTGGCTGGCAAAGACAATAGCCTAAATATGAATGGAACCAATATTGTTTGGGACGGATACGACAAGATATCCGATACAGGCATTCAGCAAGATGGCTGGTATCTCACGGCGGGCACAATCAAGACTTTTGCCATGACTGCCGAAACAGGTTCGGCTGCCTTCAACCCCTATACATTCAGCACACTGGGTGTCCGCGCCACCTCGATCAACGGCGGTGGCGACGGCATCAAAGCCGTTGGCAGGTCCCCTGTCATCAACCAAGCTCCCACGGCTGTCAATGACAGCGGCACAGCCTTAGAAGCTGGCGGCATCAACAACAGCTCAGCAGGCAGCAATGCCACGGGCAACGTGCTTGCAAACGACTCTGCCGGGGCCATTATTGGTTCATCTGTGGTTGACACCACGACGGTGACCTCCGTACGCACCGGGGCCACCGAGGGTGGCGGCACGGCTGGAACCTTGGGCTCCCAACTGCAGGGCCAATACGGGAAACTCACCCTCAATGCGAATGGCACTTACACCTACAGCATTGACAATGACAATTTGACGGTTCAAGCCCTCAGTGCCGGCGGCACGCTGAGTGAGAGCTTCAACTACACAATGGCTGACAGCATCGGCCAGACCGACATAGCGGTTTTGGCCATCAGCATCACCGGTGCCAACGACAACGCCACGATCACGGTCAACGGCACTCCTGATACGGCTGTTACCGAAGCTGGGGGCGAGGCCAATGGCACCCCCGCAGATCCATTCGCTTCCGGTGATCTGGATGTGAGCGATGTGGATAGCGGCGAAGCGACGTTCCAGACCCCCGTCTCACTCGCTGGCACCTACGGGGATTTCACCTTCAATGCCAGCACCGGCGCTTGGGGCTACACCCTGAACGACGCCGATGCGGATACCCAGGCGTTGACCGCCGGGCAGAGCGCCACCGATAGCCTGCTGGTGACGTCCGGTGACGGCGCCACCTCGCAAGCGATTACGGTCAACATCACCGGGTCCAACGACAACGCCACGATCACGGTCAACGGCACTCCTGATACGGCAGTCGCCGCAGCCGGTGACGGCACCAATGGCACCCCCGCAGATCCATTCGCTTCCGGTGATCTGGATGTGAGCGATGTGGATAGCGGCGAAGCAATGTTCCAAACACCCCTCTCGCTCGCTGGCACCTACGGCGATTTCACCTTGAATGCCAGCACCGGCGTTTGGGGCTACACCCTGAATGAGGCCGATGCGGATACCCAGGCGCTGACCGCAGGGCAGACCACCACCGATAGCTTGCTGGTGACGTCCCTTGACGGCACCGCTTCGCAGCTGATCACGGTGGACATCACCGGTGCCAACGACTCACCGGTGGCCGGTTCCGATCAGTGGACGCTATCCGATACAGCCCTTCCAGCGGGCGTGATCACGGCTAGCTGGTTCCTTTGGAACGACAGCGATGCGGAAACTCAAGCTGATCTCTACGTCACAAATGTGACTGGTCTTTCTGGAACAGGACTCACTGCTCTTTATGACTCTGCCAATCAAAACAGATTCATAGGATTCACCGGTACCCCCACAACACCTGCGGGAGCTGCCACCGAGACTGATTACAGCTTGGGTTACACGCTGAACGACGGCCAGGGTGGCACGTCCTCCGGCACTGTGACTTTAAGGATCCAGGCAACATCGACTGCTGCCAACAGCATCACCGTTACTCAGGTTGGCAACGACTATTCCTACATTGATCTCCAGGATGGCGATGATTCCATAACAGGTGCCGATGATGCGATCTCTGGAAGTGCTGGGATTGATTACTTTGTGGGCGGGCAAGGTGCAGACAGCATCGCTGGCGAAGGTGGAAATGACACGATTGACGGCGGCGCGGGCGTCGACACCCTGAGCGGCGGCGATGACGATGACACGTTCAAGGTCGTCAATGCGACCGATTCCGCCGCTGACACGATCGACGGTGGCAATGGATCGCAGGACAAAATCGTCATTTCGACCGGTACAGCGTTCAGCCTTGGCACCGATGCGCAGGTCGTGAATGTTGAGATCATCGAGGCAATCGGCACCTCGGGGGTTAGCGCAGCCAATCAAACCGAGAATCTGACGATTCTGGGTTCCGCGACCAGCGACGCCGCCCTGACTGGTGGCTTCGGCAGCGACACCATCACCAAGCTTGTTTCCAGCGCGTCCACCCGGGGGACCGCCTTCGGCGGATTCGGCAACGACACGATCACTTGGACGGTTGCAGCGGGCGTGACACCAAACGCGAACTCCAACTGGTTGCGTGGCGGCGCGGGCAACGACACGATCACCCTCAACATGAATGGGGGCAATCTCACAGGCATGGTGATCGCCGGGAATGCAGGCACAACCGCCACTCAGGCTGGATACAACTCATTTAATCCGGCGGACACCTTTACGGACGACGACACCGTGATCCTGAATGGATCGGTGGGGACATCCGTCAATGGTCGTGTTCATCTCAATAGCGGCAACGACGTTTTCATCAGCAACTTGACCGCGGGCACGATCGCGGTTCACGGCGGTGCGGGTAACGATGTGCTCATCGGCGGTGCCGGTGCAGACAATTCAGCCCTTCAAGGCATGGCTGGCACGGCCGGCCTGGTCGGCGGTGACGGCGATGACACGCTCGTCGGCCGCGCTGGCGCGGACACTCTCGACGGCGACGGCGGCAACAACACGCTGGACGCGGACATCGACACGGTTGATTATTCCCAGGACGGCGGTGCGGGCGCAGTCATTGTGAACCTGGCTACCGGTACAGCAACCGATAGCTGGGGAGACAGCGACAGCCTCAAATCGATCGAGAATGTGATCGGCACTGCTCTGGCAGATACGATCATCGGGTCGGATGCCGCGAATGTCATCAGCGGCGGCAACGGCGATGACACCCTGGTTGGAGGCAAGGGCGCCGACAACCTCACAGGCGGCGCCGGAATCAATGTTTTCCGTTATCAGGCGACCGATGAAGGCAATGATCTCATCACAGACTTTGCCAGTGGCACCAACAAGCTGAGCTTCTCAAGTTTGGCTTTCGGCAACATCACCTCTGCAACGCTTGACAGCAACTTCTTCATCCGTGCAGACAATGTTGCCCAAAACGGCACCACTCCTCAGTTCATCTTTAACACCGCTTCTGGATCGTTGATCTTCGATTCCAATGGCACCAGTGCCGATGGACAGACCACACTCTTGACAGTTCAATCAGGCGCTTCAATTGTCGCCAATGATCTTGTCTTCGTCTGATCAGCGTCCCTTGGCTTCATGGCCATTCTTCGCCTCAATGAGGCGAGCATAAGCAACCAAAAGCCAGGCCAAGCCTGGCTTTTTTTTGGCGAAGCAGACGTCAACCGCCGTCAACAGTGTCCGGATTCCATTGAGCTCCCCCGGCCTTGGCGACGCCGGAGTGCCAACGGGGTGCCTCTCCGGCTCTGAGCCCAATTGGCCAGCGCAGGAATCAGCCGCAACAACGAGGCAACCGGCCGTTCCAAGCGGACGAACCTGGCAAGACGCTGCTAGGCCGCTGCAGCGCGCGGGCGTGTGGGGGTTTGCGGATCTAGGAGCAGCTCAGCGGGGGGAACGAGCTCGTGGATCTGCCAATGCACCCGATCACCATGGATCTCAACAACCCTGTCCACGTCTTGGGCAGCTTGCTGAGGGGTGGTGTAGGGACCCACATGGCGGGTTTGCAGACCGTCGCGGATGGTCAGCACATACATACAGACCGTGGGATCGCTGGGCTCACTCACGCTAAGGGCGATTTGCGTGACTGCCTAGGGCAAACGAGGGGTGCGGGGCTACGGATTCCCCGCGCATGCGCGGCAGATTCTTCAGGATTTCTGCGTTTTGCCCGGGGTGGTGACGGTCTCCTTGGGGTCGCCTCCAGCGACTTCACCCCTGGCCAGCCAGCGGGAGCCCGATCGTGCCCTCGCCCCCCACACCTGGTTGAGCCGGCGGTCACGCCCGCAGGACCAGCGGTAGTAGCTGTATTTGAGCCCGTTGCGGCGGGCATAGTTCTGGTGGTAATCCTCCGCCGGCCAAAAGCGCGACAGGGGCCTGATGGCCACCTTCAACGCCGAGGTGGGGCGGCCCAGTTCGCGAGCAGCAGACACCAGGCTGTTGCGGGCCTCCACCGCCTGGTTGGCGGTGGTGGTGAAAATCACCGGCTTGTACGACTCACCTCGATCGCAAAACTGTCCACCGCCATCGAAGGGATCGATGTTGCGCCAATACGCCCGCAACAGGGCGTCGTAGCGGAGTTTGGTGCTGTCAAACCGCACCTTCACCACCTCCTGGTGGCCCGTGCCTCCCGCAGAGACTTGCCGATAGGTGGGTTGGGACAACTTGCCGCCACTGAAGCCACTCTCCACATCCAGGACGCCTGGCAGATCCTCCAGATCGTGCTCCATACACCAGAAGCATCCCCCCGCCAGCACAGCCTCTTCCGTGGCGGCCAATGCGGGGGCCACGGGGCCCAACACGATCAGCAACGCACTCAACACCAGCGCAATCCAGCGCATCAGCCCGCCTTGGCAACCTGATCCAGAATGGCTGCCGCTGCCCTCGTGGTCACCCCTGGCTCCCCGAGGGATTTCCGTAAGCGGGCATAACCTTCGAGCTGGCGCTGCCGCGCCTCACTGGCAGAAGGAAGCAGCTCCTGCACCGCATCAGCGATGGCAACGGCGCTCAATTGATCCTGCAACAGTTCTGGCACCAGCCGCTCCTGCAAGATCAGATTCACCGGTGAGATGTGGGGCACGTTGAAACGCAGCAGGTGACGCGCCACAAATGCGGTGGGCAGGCTCACCCGATAGCCCGTCACCTGGGGGACGCCCCTCAGGGCCAGCTCCAGATTGGCGGTGCCCGATTTGGTGAGGGCGCCATCGGCCGCGGCACAGAGCTCCGGCTTGAGGCGATCGGCCTCCGCCGCAGGCACCACCCGGGCCCGCACGCCTGCCTCGGCCATGGCCTGCCGCAACGGCTCTTCAAAGCCAGGCAGGCCTGCGGGCAGAAGCACCTCCAGCTCGGGCTGGCGCTGCTGCAGCAGGGCCACGGCCTGAGCCATCGAGGGGAGCAAATAGCGCAGCTCCTGACGGCGGGAGGCTGGCATCAGCAGGAGCACCGGCACCTCCTCGGGCAGCCCGAGGGTTTGGCGAGCCGCCTGGCGGGAGGGGAGCCGGCCCAACGTATCGATCAGGGGATGGCCCACCCAGGTGACCCTGGCGCCGCGGGAGGCATAGAAGCGTGCCTCCTCTGGGAAAATCGCCAGGATGCGATCGCTGAAACCAATCAGACGCGTGGTGCCTCCCTCTCCCATGCGGAAGGCCCATTCCTGGGGGGCGATGTAGTAGCTGATGGGAACCTTGGGATACAGGCTCTTCAGGCGAAGCCCGAGATTGATGTTCGCCCCCATGTAATCAATCAGCACCACGCCATCGGGTGGGTTGTGGCGCAGCCATTGGCGCAGTCGCCTCTGCAGCTTGAGGGTGGGGAGAATCAAGGGCAGGGCTTCCCAGAGGCCGATGGCCCCCAGGCGGGATGTATCCGCCAGCAATTCCGCCCCGGCCTGCCGCATGCGCTCCCCGCCCAGGGCCACCACCTGAAGGGGCAGCTGTCGCCTTTGGGCTTCCTCCAGCAGGGCGCGGATCAGCAAAGACCCCTGCAAGTCACCGGACACCTCGCCGGTGCTCACCAGCAGGCGCACCATCAGCGCTGCGCGGGCAAGGGCCCACGGCGACCCGGACCGATGGAGGCCTCGAGAAAGCGGCAAAGTTCCTCAGAGGGAGGCAACAGGGGCAGGGTGAGGGCTTCGGCCAGGGCCTCAGCGAGCACCCGCTGGCTGCGGTAGAGGAGCGTCCACACCTCCTGAAGCTGGCGCAGCTGGGCACCGTCATCGCTGTGGGCAATCCCGCTGCGTCGCAGCCCAATCTTGTTGAGGCCGCGGATGCGACCTGGATGGCCCTCGATCATCATGAAGGGTGGCACATCCCGATCGATCCGGCTCATGCCGCCCACCATGGCGAGTTTGCCGATGTGCACAAACTGGTGAATCCCCAGCACCCCGCCAATCACCGCCCGATCACCGATCACCACATGGCCGGCAACGGCCACCCCGTTGGCGATGACGATGCGATCACCCAGCTGGCAGTTGTGGCCGATATGGCTATAGGCCATCAACAAATTACCGCTGCCCAGCAGCGTCTGCTCCCCCTCATGGGTGGCGCGGTTGATGGTGACGCACTCCCGGATCGTGTTGTCATCGCCCAGCACCACTTCGGTTGGGGCGCCGCTGTATTTGAGGTCCTGCGGCTCCAGCCCGATGCAGGCGCCAGGAAAGATGCGGTTGCGCTCTCCAAGACGCACCCGCCCATCGATCACCACATGGGGCCCAATCCGACTGCCGCTGCCGATCACCACATCGGGGCCGATCACGGCGTAGGGGCCGATCTCCACGCCATCGGCCAGCTGGGCCTTGGGATCAACCACGGCCGTGGGATGCACTTGGATTGCCATGGCTGCGCTTGACATCGGCTCAATCCACAAGGGAGAACATCAATTCCCCCGAACACACCAGATCTCCATCCACCCTGGCTTCCGCCTTCACCTTGCCAAAGCGCTGCCGCTTGAGGCTGAGCAATTCGCAGCTGATCCGCAACTGATCCCCCGGCACCACAGGCTTGCGGAAGCGCACCCCATCAATGCCGGCAAAGACAAACAATCCCTTCGCCAGATTCGGCATTTGGGTGACGATCAAGCCGCCCACCTGGGCCATGGCCTCCACAATCAACACCCCTGGCATCAGGGGGCGGCCCGGGAAATGCCCCTGGAACTGGGGTTCGTTCAGGGTGACATTTTTGATGGCCACCGCCCGCTTGCCTGGCACATGCTCAATCACCCGATCCACCAAGGCGAAGGGATAGCGATGGGGCAGCAACCCCTGGATCTGTTCGCTGGTGAGCACCGGGCTGGTGGGGGCAGTCTCTGGAAGGGGTGGAGCGACCACCGAGGCCGAGGGGGGCAGGGGGGGGGAGACGGTCACGGGCACACCGAGGAGAGGGGATTGGCCTTGTCAGGCGCTGCCTCCAGGGCGGCCGCCAGGGCTGTGTGCAGCCCGTGGGAACCCCGGTAGGCAAACACCTGGGCTTGGGGGAGACCGACAAGGGCCAGATCTCCCAACAGGTCCAAGAGCTTATGGCGCACCGGTTCATCCGCAAAACGCAGGGGGGGGTTGAGCCAGCGCTCGCCATCGCACACCAAGGCGTTGTCGAGGGCACCACCCTGGATCAGGCCCAGTGCCCGCAGCTGCTCCACCTGCTCCAGAAAGCCGAAGGTGCGCGCTGGCGCCAGTTCAGCCACAAAGGCGGCTGGCGTGAGCTCGAGGCTGAAAAACTGTCGGCCGATGGCGGCCTGGGGATAGGCGACGGCCGCGGCCAAGCGGGGCTGATCGGCAGGCAGGGCGATGGCGAAGCTGTCCCCCTGGTGGCGGGTGAGCACGGCGGCGAGAGGGCGCAGCTGGCGGGGCCCCAGGGGCGCCAGGCCCACCTCAGCAATGGCTTCCACCCAGGGCAATGCGGAACCATCGAGCAGAGGGATCTCCTGGCCTTCCACCCAGATCTCCGCCTGGCTGATCCCCGTGCCAGCCAGAGCAGCCAGCAGATGCTCCACGGTGGCGAGCTGGCGTTGACCCAGCTTCAAGGCCGTGCACAACCGGGTGTCGCTCACCTGGGAGGGGCAGAGGCGCTGGAGGCCCTCCGAAGGGGCCTGCAGCCAGCCGACCCAGTACCCCTCGCGGCTGGAGGGGGAGAGACGCACGCGGCAGCTGGCGCCACTGTGAAGGCCCACCCCATGCCGCTCGACAGGTGCAGCAAGGGTGTAGGCCGTGCCGTAATCCGAGGGCCAAATGCTCACTAGAACTTCCAGCCCACGCCAAGGTTGAAGCGCCAGTCGCCGGTGAAATCCTGGCTGGCCACCTCCAGCCGCAGGGGGCCCACCGGCGTGGTGACGATCAGACCCGTGCCGACGGAGAAGCCCTGGCCGGGCTTGTCCAGCAATTCGCCGGGTTGGCCAGGCACGTTTTTCTGGGTGCCGAAGGCCGAGCCCCCGTCCACAAACAGCTCTCCGCTCACGATGCTGAAGAGCGGAAAGCGATATTCGATCGTGGCTTCCCCAAAGCTGCGGCCCACGCCCAGATCGCAGTCGTAGTAGCCGCGCACCGAGTTGCCCCCGCCAAGGCAAAAGGCCTCATAGGTGGGAAGGCTGCCGATGTTGGTGCCCGCGGTGAGCTGGAACGCGAGGGCCTGCTTGCAATCAGGCGTTTCGCCGGGCTTGGCGCGGCAGCCTTTGTAAAACTTGAGCCAATTGACCGGGATGTAGTGGGTGAAGCCCGCCCGCAAACGGTTGAAGGTGGGCGAATCGGGCCCAACGGAAACGAATTGCTCAGTGCCCAGGCTCAAGAAATTGCCCTGGGTGGGATTGCGCGGGTCGTTGAGCGTGTTCATGGTGGCGGCGAGCCTCACGCCAACCAACTGGTTGTGCTGGGCGCAGTTGTAGGCGATGCAGATGATGCCATCTGGATCTGTTTTGGCACCATATTGTTGATCCAGGAAGGCATTGGTCGACACCCCGTAAGGCATGTTGGCCCCGGAGTAGTTCATGGGAGTGACTTCCTGGGCGCTGAAGCCAGCAATCACATTCCACTTGGCGCGCTTGAAGGGATTACCACCATTGAGAGGGCGCACCACCTGGATGTTGCCGCCCACCCGCTGGATCACCACCGAGTTGCCATCAAAGTCGTACCAACTAACGTTTGGGTTGGCTTCTTCCGCCTCTTGCACACTGCCAAAAACCTTGCCGTTAGGGTTGTTGTTGTTGTTGATGTTATAGGCGTACTTTGAGGAGGGAGCTTGATAAAAATCCGAGGCGGTGTAGATGCTGCCGTTGTCTTGGCTTTGGAAGATCTGGGGAACATCGCGGCTGATGAAACCCTTGACGCGCAGAGCGGTGCGGAACGGATCCCCCTTGATCCACGGATCGGTGAAGGTCACATCCGCCAAGCCACCAAACTGGCCGTAGGTGAAGCTGGTCGCCACATCCCAGGCGCGGCCGAGGAAGTTGCTGTCCTGCACCTGCACCTGGCCAAACACCCCCTGGCTCTGGCTGTAGCCGAGGCCGCCGGAGAGGGAGCCGGTGGATTGCTCCACAATGCCGAGCACGATGGTGATGCGACCCGGCTCGGAGGGCATGGGCCGCAGGGTGACTTTCACGTCGCTGAACAGACCGGTGCCATAGAGGCGCTTGATGTCGTCTTCGAGATTGCGTCGATTGAAGATCTCGCCAGGCTTCATCGAAATCTCTCGGGTGATCACCCAGGATTTGGTCTTGCCGCGGATCGGCTGGCCCTTGTCGTTGGTGGCGGAGCCTTCCTTGTTGAGGAACTGCACCTCCACCCCATCGACGATGCCCTGTCGCACAGCCAGCACCAGTTCTCCATCCGGACTCACCCGGCTGGGGCCGGTCACCCGGGCCAAGGAGTAGCCCTGATCGGCATACCACTTCTGAAGGTCTTCAATGCGAGTCTTCAGAGTGGTGAGATTGATGGTCTTGCCGTAATCCGCCGCGAAGGTGTCCTGCACCACAGAGGCGGGCACCTTGGCATCCGCTGGATCCAAGGTCACCTTGGTGAGCACGGGATTGGGCACCACCTTCACCACCAGGCGCACCCCGAGGGCGGAATCAACGGGTTCCATGCGCACATCGGAAAACCAGCCGGTGGCGTAGATCGCTGCCAGATCCTTCTTCAAGTCGCTGCGGGTCACCTCGGTTCCGGGGATGACCGTCATGGCGGCGTAGGCGGCCCGCTCGATGCGCTCCTTCTCCGGGTGTCCGTCCAAGCCTTTGATCACCACTTCACTCACCAACACCCGCGGCTCATTGCTGGGAGTCGGTTGGGGCTGGGCCACAGGAGGGGTGGCTTGGCCCTCGGGTGCCGCCGGTGCGGGTTGGCCGGTTGTGGGGGAGGGGGCGCCGAAGGGTTCGGTCGGGGGGGGCGCGGCATCGGTGGCGGGGGGAGCCTGCGAGCCAGCGGGGGGAAGGGTGATCGCGCCGGGAGGCTCATTGGACGGTGGCGCCGCCCCTGCCGGAGTGAGGGTGCGGCTGGCCTGGGCCATCAGGGTGGGCTCCAGAGGCGGCGGCGGAGCCACAGGCAGCGGTGCCGGTGTGGTGGCACGAGCTTGGGGAGCAGAGGAGGCCAGCGCAATCTCCTGAGGCGGCTCCAGCCCCGGCGCGAGGGTCGGAGAGGCCTCTCCCGCCAGGGCGCTCCCCTGTCCCAACAGGGCCAGGGAGAGGAGGGGGAGGGCGGCAGCCACCCCGGGCGATCGGGACGGCGTGGAGGGCGTCGTTCGGGGGCGATCGCCAGGCATGAATCCTCTGCTGCGCGGCCAGGCCGCAATTCCGGCAGACCTTACCGATAAAACCCCGGTTCAGCACAGACCCCTTCGACCCGTTTGAGGACCTCCCCGTAGGCCTCGACAAC
>JAYKHK010000108.1:0-2974 GCA_035284785.1 Cyanobacteriota bacterium
CCTGGCCTACGTGGCCCAGGTGCTGCTGGCCCAGGGCTGGGGCCGCCCGGAGCTGATTGCGGAGAACACGCGGGCGGCGGGCCCCCTGGGCTGGATCGGGGCTACCGGGGATCCCTTCTTCGCCGTGGTGGCGGAGAGGCCCGCGGTCGGTTGAGTGCGCAAGCACTCCGCACCGCCCTCAGGGATGGTCACGGCGGAGCCGTGCCGAGACCTGAGCCTCCGGATCTACACCTTCGAACGTGGGTGGCAGCCACACCCGTACCACCAGCAGTAACGCTGCCGTTGCCAGAAACAGACACACCGCCAGCATCTGCTGCCAGGGCGTCTCCAGGACGCCGTTCACGATCACCTCCCGCAGCACCGAAACAATGGCGATTTCCACCGAGACACCGATCGACACCCGCTGTTCCTGCAGATAGATGATCAGCAGGCGAAACAGTTCAACCAGGATCAGGATGAACAGGATGTCAGCTGTGATGGCGTGGAATTGAGGCCTGGCCAGCAGCGAAGTGAAGATGGCCTTCAGTTGCAGGATCATCACGCAGAACAACCCCATGCATAGTGAGACGGCAATCAGGTCCTGAATCGCTTCCAGTGCCTGCACAATCTGGGTTCGCCGGAACAACTGATGCCATGGAACCGACGCTGGCTGGTGTTGGGCCCGCTTTGCTGCAGCTGCAGGGGATGCTGATGGGTTGTACGGTTTCATGGACTGGTTGATTTTGTTGAAGTTGCTGACGGGCTTAGGCTGCTGGTTACATCTGAGGGATACCGCTTGATCTACGACACGAAGGCCAATCCCCAGATTCCTCTGGGATGTTGGGCTTTTCTTTAGATCGAATGAGTGCCCTGGGGAAGGCTTGAAAAGGGGAAAAGAAAATCGTTGTATTTTGTGTTCATCACCTGCCTCTCTAGCCGGAATCGTGCGAGTGTTTTCGTCATTGTGACTCTTGTTGTTCCAGCCAATTCAGCCAGATTGCCATGGGTGAGATTGAGATCACTTGTAGAAACGCTGATCCCGACGGAATTGATTCGACCGAATTTAACGCCGAGCCAGATCAGTAGCTGGAGGAGGCGATCTTCGATTGGTCGTATCCTGTGGAGCACCAGCAGCGTTGCAGTCTGATGCAATTGATCCAGAATAAAGTCCTGGCGTTCATAGTTGCTAGGGTGCCATTGGTTGATTGTTACGCCTGACATGGCAAGCCATTCTTGGTGGGCGATGCCGAGAGAGGTGGGTATTAGCAAAGAACCTGGGCCTCATAGGCCTAAGAATGTATGCTCTCCTGCTTCGTTCAGGCTAACCATGCGAACAAACCCTTGGTCGATCTGCCATGAGCACTGATCGGGCAGTCTCACTCTGGCAGATAACTCGAGCCTGATCTTATCTGCGGTCATCGCCATCACCCTGGCTTTGCGACTACTGCACATCCAATTTTAGGGATTGATCGCTTTGCCTGGGTCTTCGATTGTTGACTGCCCGATCAGTAGTGGCGCATGCTCTGATCAGGAAGACTTACTCTTGCAGCGGCCTGTCGCCGTCACATGCTTGTGTCGCGATTGAACACCCAGATTCTGTTTGAGTCGCCTAAAATTGGATTTGGAGGTTTGGCCCGCGTTGATCCGCCGCGGGTTTTTCTTTGCGGCATTCGTCGGTTTTAACGGGTGTATTCCTGCCGTTGATCGCGATCTTCAGCGGGAGCCGCTCCGGTAGCGATGCATGAAGAATGCAGTGGTTATGGCATGGTTGGCTGGTCGAGGTGGTCTAGTGCTTGCCGGATCACGGAGTAGCAGTGCTCCATCTGGCGATCGCTGATACAAAGCGGTGGGAGCAAATACACCACGCTCCCCAGGGGACGGAGGTACACGCCCTGCTGCAGGCAGTGGCGCTGGATCTGCTTCCCGACAGGATTGAGATAACCGGTTTCACCAGCGTCCACCTCAAAGGCCGCCACCGTGCCCAGGCAACGGGGACGGCACACCAGCCGATGCTGGGCTAGCGCTTCCAGCAGTGGGGTGTGGCGCGTCACAAACTGCTGATAGCGCTCCGGGTTGGCCTGCAGTAGATCCAGCGAAGCCAGGGCCGCGGCGCAGCCCAGGGGATTGGCGGTGAAGCTGTGGCCGTGGAAGAAGGTGGCCTGGGGCCGGTTGCTGATGAACCCCTGGTACAGGCGCTCACTGGCCAGCGTCACCCCCATCGGCAGAAATCCTCCCGTGAGCCCTTTGGAGAGGGCCATCAGATCGGGCTGGATTCCTGCCCGCCGGGATGCGAACAGATCCCCTGTGCGCCCGAAGCCAGTCATCACCTCATCGGCGATCAGCAGTGCACCGGCGGCCCGCGCCCGTTCTGCCACCCCACGCAGAAAGGCGGGGCGCACCATGCGCATGCCACTCGCCCCCTGGAGCAGGGGTTCAAGGATCACCGCCGCGGTGGGCGTCTGCAGGGCCTGCTCCAACTGCCGCAGTGCTGCCTGCTCTCGCTGCTCCACCTGCTCGTCGTGCCAATGGGTGTGCGGCCAGCCCACCCGGGCCACATCAAACAGCAGCGGTTCGAAGGGCTCGCTGAACAGGGAGCGTTCCCCCAGGGCCATCGCCCCGAAGGTGTCGCCGTGGTACGCGCCCTCGAAGGCGATCAACTGGTGCCGTTGGCTGCCCTGGTTCTGCCACCACTGCCAGGCGATCTTGAGCGCCACCTCCACGGCGGTGGAGCCGTTGTCAGAGAAGAACAGCCGCTCCAGACCGCTGAGGGCACTGAGGCGCGTGGCCAACTGCTCAGCCGGAGCGTGGCTGAAGTTGGCAAAGATCACCTGCTCAAGCACCTGGGCCTGGCGGGCCACGGCGGCGGCTATCGCCGGTTCGGCATGGCCATGCAGGGTCACCCACCAGCTGCTGATGGCGTCGATCAGGCGGCGGCCGTCGGCCAGCTCCAGCTCACTGCCGCAGGCCGAGCGCACCTGCAGGGGCTCCGGGCTGG
>JAYKHK010000109.1:0-9182 GCA_035284785.1 Cyanobacteriota bacterium
GGGCTGCCGATGAATTGGGCCACAAAGAGATTGGCTGGCTGGCGATAGAGCTCCAATGGCGTGCCCAATTGCTGCAAACGGCCCTGGTGGAGCACGGCGATGCGATGCCCCATCGTCATCGCCTCCACCTGGTCGTGGGTGACGTAGATCGTGGTGGTGCCCAGCTGGCGCTGCAGCTCCACGATCTGGGTGCGGGTGCCCGTGCGCAACTTGGCATCCAGATTGCTGAGGGGTTCATCCATCAGAAACACGTCGGGTTGGCGCGCGATCGCGCGGCCCAGGGCCACCCGCTGCTTCTGCCCACCGGAGAGCTCCTTCGGCAACCGCTCGAGCAGCGGCTCCAGCTCAAGCATCTTGGCCACCTCGGCGATCCGAGCGTCAATCCGCGCCTCCCGCGCCGAAGGGATGCGCAACGACGGGGGCCAGGGGCGGCTGAGGCGGTGGAGGCCGTCTTGCACCTGTTGAGGAAAGGAGCGGCGCTGGCGGCGGCGCAAGCCAAAACCAAGATTGCCGGCCACCGTGAGGTGGGGATAGAGCGCGTAGCTCTGAAACACCATCGCCAGATTTCTCTGGGAAGGCCGAAGGCCGCTCACCGGCTGATCCCCCACAAAGATCTCGCCGCGGGTGGGGCCATCCAGCCCCGCCAAGAGGCGCAGCAAGGTGCTCTTGCCGCAGCCGGAAGGCCCCACCAACACCAAAAACTCCCCGTCGGCAATCGCCAGATCGAGCTGATGCAGCACCGTCACGGGCTCTCCACCCCGCCTGGGCGGGTAGGTCTTGCTCACCTGCTCGAACCGAACCTCAGCCAACCGATCGCTGCGACGGGCGGATCCTAAGGTTGATGCAATGCAGTTCATCGATCAGGCCCGCATCACGGTGCGCGGCGGCCACGGTGGGGACGGGATCACAGCCTTCCGTCGCGAGAAGTATGTGCCGGCGGGGGGGCCCTCCGGCGGGGATGGGGGCAAGGGGGGCGATGTGGTGCTGATCGCCGAGAGCAATCTGCAAACCCTGCTCGATTTTCATTACAAACGCCTTTTTGCCGCAGGCGACGGCAGCCGTGGCGGGCCGAACCGATGCACTGGCGCCAGCAGCCCCCCCCTGGTGGTGCGGGTTCCCTGCGGCACCGAGGTGCGTGACGCGCGCACGGGCATCCTGCTCGGGGATCTCACCCAGGCCGGGGATCAACTGGTGGTGGCCTTGGGGGGTCGCGGTGGGCTGGGCAATGCCCATTTCCTGAGCAATCGCAACCGCGCCCCAGAGCGCCACACCGAGGGGAAGGAGGGGGAAACCTGGGATCTGCTTCTAGAACTCAAGCTGCTGGCGGAGGTGGGCATCATCGGCTTGCCCAATGCGGGCAAGAGCACCCTGATTTCCGTGCTCTCGGCGGCGCGGCCCAAAATTGCCGACTATCCCTTCACCACGTTGGTGCCCAACCTGGGTGTGGTGCGCAGGCCCAGCGGCGATGGCACAGTCTTTGCGGATATCCCCGGGCTGATTGAGGGGGCAGCCGCTGGAGCCGGGCTGGGCCACGACTTTTTGCGCCACATCGAGCGCACAAAACTTCTCGTGCACCTGCTCGATGCCCACTCCGAGGATGTGGTGGCCGACCTGGCCGTGGTGGAAAGGGAATTGCTGAACTATGGCCACGGCCTGACCCAAAAACCAAGGCTTGTCGTGCTCAACAAGTCTGATCTGTTGCAGGCAGATGGGTTGGCCGAGAGGGTGGCAGCTGTGGAAGCTTGGGGGGAAGGGGCCGGCTGGGTTGCAAAGCGGCCCCTGGTGATTTCTGCCGCAACCTCCAAGGGACTGGAGCCGCTTCTGGAGGCCATCTGGCATCTGCTGGAATCAGCTCAGTCGTCGTAAACGCGGCACTCGGGAGCTTCCGGGTTCAAATCGCAGAACACCTCGAGAGGGGTGGGGTCGTGGTTGTCTTCCGGGTGATGGGACTTGTACTCCTCAAGGGACTTGAGCTCCTCTTCGAGGTGACGCACCTTGCCGAGATCGCCTGAGGCCCTGGCCTGCTCAATATCCTCCTTGTCCTTTTCGATGTGCTCGTCGATGCTTTTCATGACAGACGGCCGCTGTTGCCGGCGGGAGTTCACGGCGCCTACCTTACGGGGCCCATCGGCCAATCGCCTGCCCCATGTGCGCTCGTGCTGATGAATGGCGAGCCAGCGGCCAAAGGGAAGGCCACAGCCGTGGCGGTCAGGCCGGGCGCTCACTGAGGTGCAGCCAGCGCTCCTCTGCGGTTTCAATCCGCTCCACCAGCGCCGCCAGCTCCTCGCTGAGCTGCTCCAGTTCGCTGTAGGCGCTGCTGCCCGAGCCTGCCAGCCGCTCCTCCAGGGAGCGACGTTGCAGCTCCCACTGGGGCAGATCTCTCTCCAGGGCCTCCAATTCCCGGCACTCTTTGTAACTGAGCCGCGCCTGGGCAGCCTTCTCCGGGGGGGATGGGGGCGCGGGGGCGGCTGCGCCGGAGTGGGCTGGCTTCGAGACCGCCATCTCCAGCGGGGCCTGCCTTTGGGCCTCCAGATAGGCGCTGTAGTTGCCCTCAAACCGCTGCGCTTCGCCATGGCCCAGCACAAAGAGACGATCCACGGTGCGATCCAAAAACCAGCGGTCGTGCGAAACCACCACCACGCAACCGCGGAAATCCTCCAGAAAATCTTCCAGCACCGACAGGGTGGCCACATCCAGATCGTTGGTGGGTTCATCGAGCAGGAGCACGTTGGGCGCCTCCATCAGCAGACGGCAGAGGTGCAAGCGGCGCCGTTCCCCGCCAGAGAGCTTGGCCACAGGCTGATGTTGCTGGGCTGGCGGGAAGAGGAAGCGCTCCAACAGCTGGGAGGCGCTGAGCTCCTGGCCGTCCACCTGCACGCGGCTGGCGGCCTCCTTCACCACATCAATCACCTTGCGATCCGGGTCCCCCTGGAGGACGGCACTGTGTTGATCGAAGCTGGCCAACCGCACGGTCGCCCCCAACTCCAGCGTCCCGGCGCTGGGCGGGCGGCGCCCCGCCAACACCTCCAGGAGGGTGGATTTGCCCACTCCGTTGGGGCCGATGATGCCCACCCGGTCCTCGGGGCTGAAGTCGTAGCTGAAGTTGGCCAGCAAGGGGCGACCCTCCACCGCCACGGCCACCTGCTCCGCACAGATCACCCGTTTGCCCAGCCGCTGGGCCGTGGCGGCCATCTCCAGCCGCGCCCGCCCCTTGGTGGGGCCGGCGTCCTGAAGGGCAGCGATGCGCTGCAAGCGCGCCTTTTGCTTGGTGCTGCGCGCCTTGGGCCCCTGCCGCAGCCAGGCGAGCTCCCGCCGCATCGTGGAGCGGTAGGTGGCCGCCGCGGCCGCCGCCACCACCTCCTCCTGGGCCCGCTGCTCGAGGTAGGTGGCGTAGTTGCCCGCATAGTGGCGCGCCACGCCCCCTTCCACCGCCACGATCCGGCGGGTGACCCGATCGAGCAGGTAGCGATCGTGGGTGACGAGCACCACCGCGCCCGGGTAGCGATCCAGCCAGCTCTGGAGCCACTCCACCCCCTCGGCATCGAGGTGGTTGGTGGGCTCATCGAGCAGCAACACATCCGGTTGGGCCACCAGAGCCGCGGCCAGCGCCACCCGGCGCCGGTTGCCGCCGGAGAGCGCCCCCATCGTTTGGCCCAGCGCCTCAGGGTTTGAGCCGATCCCCAAACGGTCGAGCACGGTGTGGCAGTCGCGCTCCAGATCCCAGGCCTGCTTGGCCTCCATCTGGCGCTGCACCTCCGCCAGACGGGAGAGGAGCTGCGACGAGTCGGGTTCGGCGCTGAGGGCAAGGGCAAGCCGCTCATGCTCCCGCAGCAGCACCATGCGCTCGCCACCGCCCTGAAACACCTGATCGAGCACGGTGGCCGCTGGATCGAAGGCCGGCTCCTGATCCAACAACACCACTTCAAGCCGGGCCAGGCACTGGCGACGCCCCTGTTGCAGGGGCTCCACCCCCGCCAAGACCCGCAACAGCGTCGACTTGCCTGCGCCGTTAGGGCCGATCAGGCCGAGCCGATCTCCCGCCGTGAGGGTGAGATCCAGATCGCGAAAGAGGGAGCGCAGGCCAAAGTCCTTGCCGGCCCCTTCAAGGCGAATCCAATTCACAGCGTGGCCCCTGGCGCCTGGGGAGGAACCAGCCCACGCCGCAGCTGCTCGAGATGGGTGAACACACTCTTGTCGCCCACATCAGCCGCCGCCGCCATGGGGAATTTGCGCAGGCAGAGCAGCAACAGGAGCGCCGCCTGAACGGTGAGCAGCCACAGGCAGGCCGACACCGAGAGCAGCCCCGTCAGCCGGCCCAGGAGGGCCAGGGGCAGCAGCAGGGTCACCCCGATGGCTTCGGGGCGCCGGAAGCAGAAAAACTCCTTGAACCCCACGCCCGTCAGAGCCGCGAAGAAGGGCCCCACCGCCAAGATGGCCAGGGGACGGGTCCAAGCCTCGGCCACCATCGCCGCCGGCGTGAGCCACAGGGCCAAGGCCAGCAAGCCCAGGCAGCCAGCCAACCAAAAGAGCTGCAGGGCCCGATGGAGCGGGCGCAGATAGATGTGGATCCAGCGCAGCGCCAACCCCAACCCCACCGCCATCACCACCAGCCAGGGCCAGAGGCCTTGGCTGCCCCACTGATGCCATTGCAGCGCCAGAGCCAGTTGGGCCACGGCAACGCTGGTGAGGGCCAGGCGGTAGGCGAGCACCTCCCGCCGATCCTCGGCGGTGATGGTGTAGGGCCCGAAGGCGCCTTCAAAGACGGGATCGCCCGGTGGCGCGGGGGGAACGGAAGAGCTGCTGGTCATGGAAGGGTGGGTGGGGCGCTGTTCACCAGTGTGGCCAGATCCGGCCCGGCCGGGATGAGGCCGGAGGGGTGGAGGGGAAAAAGGGCGCCGAAGTAATCCTGGCGCCACTGCGCCGGGGCGCAGGTGGAGGCCACGCCCGCCAGGGCGAAAAAGCGGCTCCGCCAGCGCCAAAGGGCCGCCAGCTGCCAGAGGGGTCGCTGGCTGCAGCCAAACAGGGGGGCGTAGACCATCTCCCAACGGATCAGGGTGGGGAACAGCACCACATCCGCCAGGCTGGGCAGATCAGCGGTGCAGAGCCAGCGCTGGCCGGCCTGCTCCTGGAGGCGCAGGGCCTGATCCGCCTCTTCAAGGGCGGCGAACAGCGCCGCCTGGTCGGCGTCATAGGCCTGCTGGCTGCGGGCAAAGCCGCAGCGATACACCCCGTCGTTCACGGCGTCTTGAAACCGCTCCCGCCAGCCTGCGATGGCCTCAAGGGCCTCTGGCGGCTCCAGATCGGGGGCGGTGGCCGCCGCGGGCCAGCGGTTGAGCAGCTCGATCACACGGGCGCTCTCATTCACCAGGATCTGGCCGGTGGTGAGGTGCACCAGCAGGGGCACGGTGGCCCGGGCCTGGCGGTTGCCGCCGCTGCGGCGGTAGAGATCCGCCAGGCTGGCGCAACCGAGGAAGGGCTCTGGAAAACGCCAGCGGCCCGCCGCCGGATCGGGCTCCACCATCAGCAGCCGCACGGTTGGCTCCAGTCCCCGCAGGGTCCACACCAGCCAGGCCCGATGGGCCCACGGGCAGCTGCGCCCCACGATCAACCCATGGCTCTGCGCTGGGGCGGCATCGCTCGGCACGGGCGGGAGGCTTGTGTAGGCCCCTTCCGGCCGCCTGTAGTGGCCGCGGGCGTCGGCTGGGCCCAGCCCAGCCATCAGCTGTAGCCACTGCCAGTGCCAGAAGGCCCGAACGCTGCGCACCAGGGCGGGAGGGGGCGTCATCCAGGCACAACGGCTCTCCCAACTCTGCGGCAGGCTGGGCCAGAGGAGCGAGGGCTGCCATGGGGGAGGAAAACCAGGGGAGCGCCTGCCGGGTGTTGGTGGTGGCCGGCACCCATGGCAACGAACGCAATGGCGTGCAGCTTCTGGAAGGGTGGCGTCAGGCGCCGGAAGCGCTTGGCGCAGCCGGCCTGGAGGTGGCGCTCACCCTTGGCAATCCCGCGGCGATCGCCGCGGGCCGCCGCTACATCGATCGGGATCTCAACCGCAGCTTCGTGCCTGCCCTGCTGGCCGATCCAGCCCAGCAGGAGCTGGAGCTGCGGCGGGCCCGGGAGCTGCTCGCTGCCTGGGGGCCCCAAGGGGAGAGCCCCTGCGCGGTGGCCCTGGATTTGCACAGCACCACAGCCGCCATGGGCAATTCCTTGGTGGTGTATGGCCGGCGGCCGGCGGATCTGGCCCTGGCGGCGGGTTTGCAGGGGCGCCTGGGGTTGCCGGTGTATTTGCATGAGGGAGATCCAACCCAGCGGGGCTACCTGGTGGAGCAGTGGCCCTGCGGGCTGGTGATTGAAGTGGGTCCGGTGCCGCAAGGGGTGGTGAACGCCTCCATCTGCCGCCAAACCCAACTGGCCCTGGAAGCCGCCCTGGCTCTGCTGGCTGAAGCGCGGCAGGGGACCGTGCGCCTGCCCCGGGAGCTGGTGGTGCACAAACACCTGCGCAGCCTGGATCGGCCCCGCGACGCGCTGGGGCAGGCCTGCGCCATGGTGCATGGCCTCCGCCAGGATCGCGACTGGCAGCCGCTCGGCCCTGGGGATGCCCTGTTTGAGGGTTTTGATGGAGCCACCTTCCGCTGGCAAGCCAAGCCGGGGGAGCCGGCCACGGTGTGGCCTGTGTTCATCAATGAGGCGGCCTATGAGGAGAAGGGCATTGCCATGAGCCTCACCGAGCGCCAGGTGTGGGACGTGAGCGCTCACTGGGCAGAAGAGTTGATGGCGTTGGCGGGCGGCCGGTAGATAGCGAAAAAAAGCCGCCCTGAAGCGGCTGTGTTTATCTGACTTGATGGAACCGATCGAATGGCTCAATCAGCGGATGACGATGATTTACTCGATGATTTATTCGATCATTTGACGGAGGCAAAATCAGGATAGGCCTCCATGCCGTGTTCACCAATATCGAGGCCCTCAATCTCCTCTGGTTCGCTCACCCGAATCCCATTGAAGAAGGCCCCAATGACAGACCAAAGCAGCCAAGAAGACAACACGGAGAAGAGGGCGAAGGCCAACACTCCCACGATCTGGATCCCGAGCTGAGTGAAGCCATGACCAGTGAGCAGGCCCTTGTCAGTATTGAAAAGGCCGACGGCGAGGGTGGCCCAGATACCGCACGTGCCGTGGACGGAAAAAGCTCCAACAGGATCATCAATTTTCAGCGAATCAATGAACAACACCGAAAACACCACCAGCACCCCCGCGATGAAGCCCACGATCCAGGCGGCAGGCATGGTGTAGCCATCACATCCGGCGGTGATTCCCACCAAACCCGCGAGAATTCCGTTGATGGTCATGGTGAGATCTGGCTTGCCGCCCACCAGCTGGCTCGTCAGGGTTCCAGCGATGCCACCTGCAGCGCCACCGAGGGTGGTGGTGACAGCGATGTAGGGCACCTCAGGGGCCATGGAAAGCCAGGAGCCTGGATTGAAGCCATACCAGCCAATCCAGAGGATGAGACAGCCAAGGGTGGCAATGGCCAGGTTGTGCCCCGGAATGGCCTGGGGCTTGTCGCCCAAAAACTTGCCGATGCGTGGGCCGAGCAGCAGGGCGCCCACCAAGCCAGACCACGCCCCAAAGGAATGAACAACAGATGAACCAGCGAAGTCGATGAAGCCAAGCTTGTTCAACCACCCCTGGCCCACGTTCCACTGCCAGGATCCTGAAATCGGATAGAGGACACCGACAAGAATCAGCGAGAAGATAACAAAGGGCGCAAATTTGATTCGTTCAGCCACCAATCCCGAAACGATGGTTGCAGCAGTGCCTGCAAAGGCAGCCTGGAAGAGGAAATCAACACTGGGCACAAGCCTGGCTTCTTTGATCATCTCTGGTGTCACCGTAGGATCAAAGAAAAAACCGCCAAACTTAAACCATCCAGGAACAATCCATTCGGCATTGTACATTATTTTATAGCCGACAAACCAGTAGGCAGTAACAGCCAACGCAAAAACAATCAGATTTTTAGCAAGAATATTGACGGCATTTTTTTGGCGACACAGGCCAGCTTCCACCATCGCAAAGCCAGCATTCATAAAGATCACGAGCACCGCGCAAATCAACAAAAACATGTTGTTGGCCAGAAAGGCCGGCGTGAGCTCGGGGAGGTTGGCCGCCTTGGCGGAGAGGTTGAACATGCCGAGCCCCACCAGGGCCACAGGCACGCAGGCCCACCAAGCGAAGGATCGGGAGGAGGAGAGGCCGCGAAGGCGGAACAACAGTTGCAACGGAGCGTTGTGCAGACTCTCGGCGGCAAGCGGGACAGGAAGCCTCCGACGCAAGGGAGGGCAAGCAGGCGTCATGGGTGCGAAACAGTGAATTCAAGATTGCATCCATAGCGAGATCCGAGGATCCGAAAGGGTGAAGCAACCTTGAGGACGCCGCGCATTCTTTACAGAGAAACGAGACAATTTTGTATCTCAGGCCACAGGAAGCCCTGCTTCGAGATTCTTATCTGATTCTGCCGTCCGCCATCAGCCGCTGCGAGACAGGCGAAAAGGCAGCCGCCACGACCATCAAGCCCCGCCCAAAGAGGCAGCAGCCCTCCCCGGGGTCAAATGCAAAGATTAGTGAAACAAGGCCAACTTTGTTCTCAGCGAACAGAATGGCTGGATAAATCTGGATTCAGAAACAGCTCGCCAATGACCAGCCAACTGCGCTATCGCGGTCTCGCGTATGACCCTGCCTTTCACGAAAAGGCATCCGACCGTCCAGTGGAGCACACCTATCGCGGCCGCACCTACACAGCCCCCCTCCGCCACCTGGAGACACCCACCGAGATCCAAGACGACCTGCGCTACCGAGGCCATGCCTACCGCAGCCGTCGCAGCCAAGGGAGCAACCCCTGAGGGGCCTCACCCGCAAACAAAGGTGCTCTGCTCCTTGGTGCAAGGCAGATCGGTTTTGCTGCCATCGGCCCAGTAGATGCGCAAGCGATCGTCTTCGCTGCCCATGCGCAGGGTGAGGGATTTGATCACGCCAGCCGGGGGCTTGCCGGCTTTGTCGGCCGCGTCTTCAGCCCGCACGGAGAGCTTGTTGAGGCGCTGCTCCAGCTGCTGAATCTTCAGATCCACCCGATCGAGCCGCTGGCTCTCCGCCGAGGGGCCCCGCTGGCAGCCGGTGGCCGCCAAGCCCAC
>JAYKHK010000110.1:0-12414 GCA_035284785.1 Cyanobacteriota bacterium
TTTTGATGTGCTCCGGGCGCAGCGGCTCTTTGAGCAGGGGGTTGTCTTGCAGATAGATCATGCCCACCGCCAGGTAGTTGGCGGCGCGCCACCAGGCGTCTGTCAGGGCTAGCTCGTGCTCCAGATCCTCTGAGGAGAGGTGAATTTCTGGAGGGGCGAGTCGATCCGGTGCAAGAGTCATTGATCCGCAAGTCAAGGCGGTTTTCTCAGTTTCCGCTGCCAGCACGAGATCAAAGATCAAGGGAACATTAACGAGTGCTTAGCCCAAGATTTAGGAAAGCCACGCATGCATGGATCGAGCTGGAGGATCCATGCCAAAGCGCGAGGGAAACACCTGCGCAAGCCAAGCAGGAGACGGACCATAACCAGTCCTTAAAGGAGTGGGCTCCTGATGCTTATACGGTTGCTGCAAAACCTGTTCAGTTTTCCCGGACATGCCTTCCGCTTCTTCCAATGGCATCCACAGGGTATTTGCCTGTGCAGGCGCCACCGGCTTAGCCCTTTCCTTGGCAGGCTGTGGAGGCACAAGAACCCTTAGCGGATCCGGGGCATCCTTCCCCTCCCCCATCTACCAGCGCTGGTTTCAGGAGTTGGCAGGCAAAGGGGTGAGGGTCAACTACCAATCGGTTGGTTCAGGGGCTGGGGTTCGGCAATTCATCTCCCGCACGGTAGATTTTGGCGCCAGCGATGTGCCAATGAAAGCCGAAGAGATCGCTAAAGTGCCACAGGGCGTTGTCCAGATTCCCATGACGGCTGGGGCCATTGCTGTTGCATATAATAATTCAGGCTGTGATCTGAAGCTGAGTCAGGCTCAGTTGGTGAGTATCTTCCAAGGGAAGATCAGCAATTACAGCCAACTGGGTTGCCCTGCGAAGCCTATCAAGCTGGTGGTGCGCGCCGATGGATCCGGCACCACGGCCAACTTCACCGCTCACCTGTCTGCCATCGACACCACTTGGCAGCAGAAAGTCGGAGCTGCGAAGAGCGTTAAGTGGCCAGTTGGAACTGCTGCCAAGGGCAATGAAGGGGTGGCAGCCCAGCTCATCCAGGTGGATGGGGGGCTTGGCTATGTAGAAGCAGCATTTGTAAAAGCACCACTCCAAGCAGCTGCTCTTACAAATGCCTCCGGCAAGACTGTAAAACCCACTGCCGAAAGTGAACAGGAGGCTCTGGCTTCGATTGATTTGGGTCCGGATCTCATTGGCAGCAACCCCAACCCAAAAGCTGGCTATCCTATCGTTACGTTTAGCTGGATTCTCCTCTACAAAACAGGCAACGGCTCAAGGCACGACATTATCAACAAGGTCTTTGACTACACCCTCTCTGAGCCCGCCCAGGCGATGGCTGCTGACCTGGGATTCATCAGCCTGCCTGCTCCTGTCTTGGAGAAGGGCAGATCTGCTCTGGCCACAGTTAAACCTTGAATTGTCCACCAACTTCAGGCCCGACTGTTAGCTCTCTTTACTTAATCTGTTTATGCCACTTGAACCTAACATAGCACTCGAAACCATTCGCTCTTTGGCCAATGGACGTCAGCTGGAAAGCTATTCGCCCGGGGAGGTGATCTACTCCCAGGGTGATCCGGGCTCGTGTTTGTACGCCATTAGTGAGGGAACGGTGAGGATCGATTGGGGCATGGAAATCTATGAAGTCCTAGGCCCTGGAGATTGTTTTGGCTTTGATGTGATGGTCGATCCCCAGCGGCTTCGCTACTGCAGCGCATCGGCTGAGAGCACTGTTGTATTGCTGCCTATGAATCGTGAGCATTTTTTGCTGGCCATTCAGGAGTTTCCAATGTTTGCATTGGAGAGCCTGCAGATATTAGATGAACGCTTGCTACGGGCGAGGGCGATCAATCGCCATTTAAACCGGTAGCGAGGAAAATTGATTGTCTGACGCGTGAGATCGGACCCCACCCTCAATTAGATTGTTAGAAAAGCCTGCAATGTATCTAACAAAAGATGCCTAACCTGCATGTGATTTAGAGCTTGCGATGGCAGTTTTGTTGATCACGACTGCGCGGGCCCTATCAGGCAGCATTGGATTCCCAGTCGGCGCAATGCTGCCTCAAGCTCCCGCCCCTGCTCTTGATGTAGCGGGGGGGTGAGGTGGTGGCCCATCCTCGTGTCGAGATAGGCAGCCATCTCTCCGGGGGGCCGATTCAGATGGCGCGCCAAAAGCATTTGGGCCACAAACCTGTCAGCACCAACGCCAATCCCCTTCAGCTCAAGGCGCCAGGCAGGAGCCTTCAGGAGGCCAACTTCCACCGCTCGCAGACCAGGTAGGGCCCCCAGCACAATCAGCGAGTCTCCCTGTTGCAGAACCCGATCCAGTCCCGGCAGCATCAACGCTGTCGTCTGCCCCGACAGGGTCAGAGAGACCGGCATCACCCCATATCCTTCGGAAATTTGTCCAATGCTTCTTCCTACCAGAGTATCTCCCTCCTCAATACGGTAGTCCGTGAGCAGAAGATTTGTTTCGGCCACGCGTATCACCTCCCGCACACGCTCTCCAAAAGCAGTGGCCACAACAGCCCCTGCAGCTAACTCCAGTGGATGGATCACCTCTATCCCGGGAAAGAAACGCTTGAGTTCTCCCTCGCGGTTGAATGTGTGGGATTGAATCGCCAGCCGCGCTTGGGGCCATTGCTTTTGCAAGCTGAGTGCCGTCTCCAGATTGGCCATCAAGTCATGGCCCAGCACGGCCACCCCCTGGCATCGGCAGTGGCGCATCACCCGAAGAGCACGATCCAGGCTGGCAAAGCACCTGTCAGCTCCCTCCTCTCCTTCAACCTGCACGCGCCTCACTCGAAAGCGACTTCGCCATAGCAGCTTTTCCAAACTTTTTGCGAGCCGATCCCCCCCGACAACCAGGATAAAGTTCGTTCCTGCGGCAAGCGGGCCAGGTTCGCGACGCCCAAGCCGCCTGGCGAGCAGCCAATCGAGCACCACTCCAACCAGCCAGGCTGTCAAAAACGTGCCTGAAAGAGCAAAGAACAGCCCGAGAGTGGCTACATCAAGATGATCAGCACTTAGAGGGCCACCACCCGTCATTGCGCTGAGGGCATCGATGTATTCGCCCTTAAGCAGCGCGATTGTCAGAAGCAACCCCCTTAGTGGCGAACCGAATCCAAAGTGGTTGATGCCAATCGCCAGCGCAATCGAGACTAGCCCCGCTCCCAGAGGCGCCCCGCGAGGCCAGCGTCGGAAAACCACCCTGAGGCCGTCCTGAAAACCCTCCAAAGCGAGCACCCAACGAGCGCGCATGTCCTGCAGCAAACTACCTTGGCCGGGGAGGCGACTCTCGAATCCGCTGGTCGATTCCAGCCAAAATAGTTGGTCGCCAGCCTGTGGCTTGGAGTCCAAATCCCACCATTGGCTGGCGGGAGGGCCAGGAGGGCCATGGTGGGCTGGACAGCACTGCAGCAAGCGCCGCTGGCGGGCCTGAAGGGAGAAAAGATCCTCGGGGCTGTCGGTGTCAAGGACATTGCGCACGACACGAAACAGCTCTCCTCCAACGGAAAAGGCAGCCTCGCTGCCATCTGGCCGTAGGGCATTGGCGAATACACCAGCCGTGAGCAGCTCGGGATCCACTAGAGCCAACCCAGGCAAGCGCTCGCGGAGGTGGAGTTCAAGTCCTTTTCCACCAGTAGAGCGCACCACAACGCGAGCGTCGGCATTGAGGAGGCGCACCTGCAGGGCGGCTTCAAGATTGACGCCGCTGTTTGAGCTGAGGAGGAGCACGGCCCGAGCGTCACGAACCCCGGCTCGAATCAGACTCTCGCTTTGGCGCATGTCCCCGATTACGAGGATGTCCATCAATGCGCTGAGCCTCGCTGCTTCCATCCCGAGCGGCGGGGTCAGGGCAAGGCAGCGCAAGGGGATACCAAAGTTCTCAAGGGTGTTAAGACAGGCTTGACCAAGACGGCCCAAACCGCAAATTACAATCGGGTTGGCAGATGTGTCCATACAAAGTTTGGCTTCAGTGCAGAGTGGCGCTCCAAGAAGGGACTAAAAGACCATCAAAAGGCACTTTAGGCAGGCCCAACTACTGCCAAGCGGCACCCTGAAAGACGCAGTATCGACAATCGTGGGTGACATCCGCATGTAATGCCGAATACAGCTGGGCAATGTTGACATGGCTAAACCCGGAAAAACGATGCAGCCGTCATGATTCACTCGTTAGAGCGAAGGCAAGGACTCGCACCAATAGCTGATGCTTTCTTAACGACAGCAGAGATGGATTTTCGTAAGGAAACAATTTATTTCATCGTGATCGATCGCTTTTTCAATAGCTGTGGTGATAATGATACTGCTGGGCGAGAAGGACTCTTCGATCCCAAACAGCAGCATTGGGGGTGCTACTGGGGAGGCGATTTAAAAGGGGTAATTGAAAAGGCTGATTATCTCCAGTCCCTAGGAGTCACAGCCCTATGGCTGTCTCCTCTGTTTGAGCAAGTGGACGATCTCAATCAAGGTCAGGCACCGATGCACGGTTACTGGACCAAGGATTTCAAACGACTTAATCCTCACTTCATCGACCGGGGGGACAGTCCCTCGCTTGGGGAGTCGCGGACGCTTCGTGAGCTCGTGGGCACTTTTCACCAACGTGGCATCAAGCTGATCCTCGATATCATTTGCAACCATAGCTCGCCGGAGATAAATGGGAGTAAAGGGGTGATCTATGACGACGGGTTGCTATTGGCTGATTTCAACAACGATTACAAGGGTTTCTACCATCATTATGGGCCGATCATGGATTGGGAGGACGAGTTTCAGCTTGTCCATCACGAAATGATGGGACTAGCTACCTTCAACGAGGCCAATGCGGAGTTTAGGTCCTATATCAAGTCGGCAATTATTAGTTGGCTGGATTTGGGTTTTGATGCCCTAAGGGTGGATACCGTCAAACACATGTCAGTTTGGTTCTGGCAGGAGTTTGTGAGTGATCTGCGCAGAGTCCATCCAGAAACATTCATTTTCGGAGAGTATGGCTTTGGCAGTCCCTACGACTGTCGTGCTCTTGCCTATGCCAACAACAGTGGGATGTCTCTCTTGGATTTTGGCCTCGCCTTTGCGATTCGAGGAGCTTTTTGCGGATCACCACCAGGCGGCTTTGGGAAGGTGCAGGCCATCCTAGATCTGGATCACGTCTATAAAAGCTCAACCGAGCTGGTGACGTTCATCGATAACCATGATATGCCTCGCTTCTTGTCAATCTGTGATTCGGCCGAGAAGCTGGAGTTGGCCATAATCCTTTTGCTTACACTGCGTGGCATTCCATGCATTCTCTACGGAACGGAGCAATATCTCGTCAATCAAAGCAATGGTGGTGAGGATCCCTACAATCGGCCCATGATGGAGAGCTGGGACCAATCCAGATCATGCTTTAGGGTGATTCAAGTCTTGAGTCATTTGCGTAGAATTAATCGTGCTCTGGCTTATGGCTCCCACCATCAGAAGTATGTTAGCCAGCTGATCTATGCCTTCACTCGGCGTTACCGAGATTCGCGAGTTTTTACTCTGCTCAATCAAGGAGAGACCACCGTTGTCAGCGTGGAGCACTGTGATTTTCCCGATGGGGAGCATCGCTGTCTGCTCAGTGGCGAGACAATCCTGGTGGAAGGTGGCGCCATCCGTGAGCTGCCACTCCCTGCCAGGTCGGCCAGGGTACTGAGTGTGATTGGTTCCGCAGTCGAGGCCTCAGTCGTGGTGAAGTTTCAGCTCAATGGTTTCTTCACCCAGCCTGGCCAGCTCGTGGTGGTTAGTGGCGATGTACCCGAATTGGGGAATTGGGATCTGCGTAGGGCTCCCCGTCTGGAATTCGTGAATGCCGACACCTGGTTTAACGAAATCCCTTTCTCTGTTTCAGCAGGACACGTCATCTGTTTTCGTTTTGTTGTGATCTGGGAGATGGCGAGCGATCCCCACGATGGGGCTTGCCACGAGAACCTCTTACCCCGTCGCTGTCTTCTGCCATTATCTGGGCGGGTGAAACTGGGCCACAACTGGCAATCTTTCTGATCTGCTCAAGCCAAGGTTGATACTTGTCTATTTGCGAAATCTCCACAGTCGTTTACTCAGGATGTTGTCAAAATGCCGCTTTCTTTCAATCCAGTTGACCATAGACTGCACCACCTTGAGCTTGGCCGCAAACTTGATGGTGATGAAATTTGAGCCTTGACCAGAATCATAGATCTGTGCACCCTGTTGTCAGGATGGATGTCGGCTTTCCGAATCGACTATTTCAACCAGAGAGCCTGATGGAGTTTTTCAATAAGTCCTTACAGGAAAAATCATGGCGGACGTACGTCATCGGATGAGTCCGCCCAATCAGCGGTACGTCGTGGAGATCGCCCGGGAGATGGGCATTCATGCCATCACCCTCTCCAAGTGGCGTAAGGGCTGGAGGCTGGAGGGGGAGGTGGTTCCGGCCAGCGAGAAGGAAGCTGAGAGCTGGAGCAAGGCAGACAAGTTCACAGGGGTGTTCGAAACAGCTGGGTTAAACGTTCCTAAACCCTGCCTTTATCACAACAGTGGCAATCTATCCGTAGCGCCTGACCGCTGGCCAAAAGCGGGCTGGAGTTCGGACATCACCTATCTGCCCGCCCGTGGGCGTGGTGTGTGGCTGTATCTCTTTCTGGTGATCGACGTGTGGAAATGCAAGCTGTTGGGCTGGGATGTGGCCGATCGGGGTGACTCCACGAGCCCTGCGGATCTGGTGAGCCAAGCTCGCTTGCGAGAGCTTCTCAGCACCAGCCGATCCCACCCTGTGATGCTCAATGCGGTCAACGGCAATGCCATGCAGGCTGCTCTCTGAAACAACGACTGGAAGAGTTTGAAGTGGTCAGATTCTTTGCCGGTCAAAGACGAGCCATGACAACTCTTTTTCCGAATGGCTGTCCCGCAGGGTGAACTCCGATAAGCACAGAAGACTCTTCCAGAGCGTGGAGCAGGCATGCAATTGGATGGCAGCGCTTGTCTCCTGGACCAAGCACCAGCACTGCCACAGCGGGATACGGTTCATCATTCCCGATCATCGGCATAGCCGAGAAGGGTGTGCAATCGCTCGCCATCTTGACAAGGTTGAAGAGCAGGCCCGGCAATGTCATCCCCGTTGTTGGAGACGATCCACTCCCAGGTGGCGTCAGCCAGAGGTGATGTAGATCAATCCCCCAGTGCCAGATAATAAAGCCCATCTGGCTACCGTGGCAAAGACACCCATACTTGCGGCGGAAGTGTCATCTTTGCTTGCAGTTATCGCTCCAGTCGGCCATAAACCTCTTCAATTCAGGTTGGCAAGCTGTTCTGCAACCTTCGCTGTGGTGTTAACGAAATTCAGGTTTGCGGGTCTCATCAAAGCTGCGTCGGAGTGAGTCACTGAAGCTCAGGCCCACGGGCAAATTGCCACCAAAGCTGGTGCCGAGGATATGGCGATAGAGCTTTGCTTCTACGATGCGGTAGGTGTCAGGGGGCAAAGGAATTGATCCGGCTTCGGCAACAAAACGTAAACCGTTCCCCAGCGTGAAACCCACGAGACGGCGGATTTCATCATTACGACGCATTTGCTTGTCATTTACGTAAACAAATAGTGGCCTTGATAGGGGCGTATAGCGCCCTTTCTGGACATTCTCCAGCGAGGGTAGAACGGGTTGTCCGCCTTCGTGGGCAATCGCCAGAGCCTTCAGCCGATCGGTGTTGGCCTTGTAATACGCGAAGCCAAAATAGCCCATGGCATTCGGATTGTTCGCTACGCAGCTGACCAGGACATTGTCGTCTTCGCTGCTTTTTACGTCAGATCGGGCATTGGTCTGATCTCCGTTAATCGCTTGGTTGAAGTAATCAAAGCTCCCTGAATCGCTGCCCGGTGCGCACAGGCTTAAAGGCCGGTCTGCCCAATCAAGGTTCACTTGCCGCCAGGTGTTGATCCTGCCTTGGGCTTGTCTGTCCCAGGTGCGGGACAACTCCTTTGTGGTGATCGTATCGGTCCAAGTATTGTTACGGTTGACCACCACTGTCAGCGCATCGAAGGCCAGGGGGAGTTCGATGAAGGTGATGTCGTTGCCGCTACAAGCTTTTAGCTCCTGACTGTTGATTGGCCGTGACGCATTGGCGATCGCAATCTCCCCTGCGCAGAATTGTCGCAGACCGGCACTCGTTCCCACTTCACTCAGTTCGATTTTCACTCCCTTGCCACGTTCCGTTTGGCGGTAGGCGCCAACAGCTCGGGCGATCACCGGAAAGACAGTGCTGGAGCCACTGATCTTGATTGTGGGGCTGCCCTTTGGCCCAGAGGAACTACACGCTGATAGCAGGGCCGCCAGAAAAGGCAGGACGCCCATGGCGTAGAAACCTTGTCGCTTGACCCCCATGACTCAAAAAAGCTCAGTACCAGATTGAACCATCAAGCGGGGTTGATGTTTAAGATTGGGTTATCCCGCTCATGGCTGTCACATTTCATTGTCTCCATTCCGTCCGTTGACTTGTCGATGACGCAGATCTAGAAAACTGAAGGCGGTGGGTCTTCGCCCATTGCTGACTCTCTACCAAGCATCTGTAGCTGATGTTGGATAGCATGGCGGTTGCCAACTTGGTGCATCCTGAGGGCCAACTTGCGCCACTGAAGCCAGTGCAGCCGCTGGAGGCTCACCAGCTCTGCTCGCATGACCGGCATCTGGGATGTTGCCCATAACCTTTCGTCTTTCCTGAAGCTGCTCTGCAGGATTTGAAGATCATGGAGATTACCGAGGTGATCTTGGGCCTGTCGCAGATCTTCTATCCAGTCCAGCAGCGGGGGGGAACACCAAGCTTCGAGATTTTCCATGGCATAGCGCGCCCGCTTGATGCACTTGCGCAGATCATGGAGAGTTTCTGAAAAGGGATCCTCCACCAGCCAACCTGGATGGAGAAAGAGGGCAACTGTGAAGGGCGCCTGCCAGTCCGATAACCAGGGGAGCATGGGCAGCAAGCCGAGCGGCGTGAAGCTGGGTTGCTTCTGCCATCGAGACAGACGAGCCAGCAGCTTGAGATAGCGCGATCCCTGGAGCGCATCCTGAAGTGTGGCGAAGGCCTTGGCGCGATCCTCAGCGAGCCACCTCATCGCCCGTTTCAGGGTGTGTTGTTCGCCTTCCGGGAGTTTTGGGAGAATTTCCAGCCGCAGCCGTTGCTCCAACACATCAAGGTCGCGGCAGAGGCCTGTGCGCCGTGCCACGCTGCCGATGCGGCGCTGACTCACACCGTTGGGAAGGTCCAAGGCAGGGGCGAACTGATCCAGCGCTGTTCGCAACCGCCGCAGGCTCACACGCAACTGGTGCAAGGGCTCTGGGTCGCGGTTGGCCAAGACCTCCCCCTGCAGTTTCCCCAACTTCCTGATCTGGTGCTGGATGAGTTCCTGGGCGAACGCGCCACACGTCAGCGTGGCAACTTGCTCTTCCGTAGTTGCGGTTGCCGTGACCGGCAAAGATTCATGAAGATCTGCGGCCATGATGCAGGCTAAGCACGTGCCTTTGGAAGTCTATTGCTTCTGCCAAGCGGGGCTATCTCAAGTTGATGAGTACCATCACCATTGGTGCGAGTCATGTGATTGCGCTGGGCAACCCACTGGCATGGGCAAGCAGAATCACGGTATGCAATTCGAGTTGGCATCAGCCTATGGTTGGCGGATCTAGCAACAAATGACTTGTCGCGATTGCCAAGCTTCACAGAAGATAGGCTGGATCCCTGCTGATAGTCTAACATCTCAGGGTAGCCTGAGATCAATGACGATTACCTTAAAGGCACGTGCGCAGGAACACATGCGCGAGTCGTAAAGATAATGAGTTTGAGTGTTCTGGCCATCACTTCTGCTGCCTCCCACTGGATCAGGCTGACTCTGATCCATCGTCCACATAGCCTTGATCATTGGAAATTACGGCTTGTGTCATCCGGCCGACCAAATCAGGTTGTGGATCCTCCAGAGGTTGGCCGACCGGACAGAGGGTTTGTCTTACGAGGCCGCGCGGTTCATTGAAGAAGCCAGGGTTCTGGGCATCCAGCTCGAGCTGGTCGCTTCTGAGGAGATTGATTTGATCGTGAGCCGCGGGGGAGCGCGTTCGATCAGGAAATGTGGGGAAGAGGTGGATCTCCCTGATGGCCTCCTGCCCCGGGCAGGCAGTGGCTCAGATACGTTCACCCTGGCCGTGCTCCGGCAATTTGAGCAGTTGTCAGTTCCTGTTATCAACAACAGCCAGGCGATTGAATCGGTGAAGGACAAGTTGGTTTGCTTGCAAAAGCTGGCCCGTGCCAACCTCCCCATCCCCCGAACAATGCTGGTGCGGTTTCCGGTGGACTGTGATCTGGTGGAACGCCAAATCGGTTTTCCCTGCGTCGTGAAGGTCCTTGTCGGCAGCCATGGTGAAGGGATCTACCTGAGTCGTGATCGTTCCAGTTTTCGCGATCTGATGGAGTTGGTTGCTAGCTTGAATGGTGATCAGAGCCTGATTTTACAGAACTATATCGGCGACCGTCCTGGTCAGGATCTGCGAGTTTGGGTGATCGGCGGCCAGGTGGTTGGCGCCATGTTGCGGCGGAGCACTGATGGCAGCTTCAAAGCCAACATCACCCGTGGCGGCAAAGGGGAGGCTTTCCCTTTGGATCCCATGATTGAAGTCTTGGCTAGAGAATGCGCTGCCACCCTTGGGCTGGAGGTTGCCGGGGTTGACCTTCTCTTCGATGGAAACCACTATTTGGTCTGTGAGATCAACAGTGCTCCCGAGTTCGCCGGTTTTGAAGCCGCCACGGGGATGAACATTGCCCGTTTGGTGTTGCAGCATTGCAGCTGGCGGATCGCTCGTGAACTCCCCAATCCTCTGGTTTCACTTTGTCCGTCCCTGTCCATCGACGTCTGTCATGACGATTGGTGAAGGCTTCTGGTGTAGATCTATGGCCTTGACCAGGCTGGCTGCAGCTCCCTTGGTAATCGTGTTGGGCCAGACCCTGAGTTGGCGACACTGGCGAGCCCGTGCAAATTGCCGACAAGAGCAGCGGCAATGGCCTGTGCTGTAGCGCTGGATTCAACAACAAGCTAGCTCCCGTCACAAGTGCAAAAGCCAGGAAAGAGGCGTCGGTGCGCAATCCGCTTTCGCTGATCATCACCAAGAATGAGATCCCGCCGACGAAGACTTGGCTGGACACTCCTGGCACGATCGCGCCGATCATCGAGTTGATCAAACTCACATCGTCGATGTGGGCCACCACTTCGCTATTGCGGTGACTGTCGTTAATCATCAACCCTAGCTGCAAGGGCTGCATAACAAGGAACAATCCGCACTCCCATCACCCAACAGACGTCAGCTTTGTTCGATGCCGTGATGCGCCCGAATCGGGACGATTCAGTCCATGCCCCGTGGATGGTGCGGCTTGCAAACTCTCCGGCAAGCTGCCTTCAGACCTCGTGCCACGGCTTCGGCGAAAGCTGCCAACACTCGCGGGTTGCCAAAGTGCACCATCCTTTCGTGGACCGTGATCACCTCATTCTGAAACTCCTCCAGGCTTGAAGAGTCGCTGAGGGCCAATAAGTTCCATCATTTCTGAAACCCTAAACCCTGAATCTCTCCGCCGGGCGATCCCAGCCTGGTGGATCCGACGCTCTTGCCCTGTCGAGCGCAGATCCAGCCGTTGAGTCGACAACACACGTCAGTCGCTTGGAGATCAACTCACTCAATCAAGGGGCATATGCTCAACGAACAACAGTCGGAGGTCGGGTTGTGTGTGCCAGCGCCCGATCCAGTGGCTTGCAGGTGTGGCTTAATCGAGCCTGGCCACGCGGGCCAAGCACTAGGGTGAAGTGGGGCTCAGGGGTTGACATTTGGGGACTTCGGAATCAGCGCCCCATCCGCTGAACCGATCCAACGCCTGACGCCCCGACCATCAGTGAAGCGGCGCAAGCGCGTCGCCTTCCACCATCCCCTCTCCATGGAGGGACTGCAGCTGCCGGGGCACCGATCCTGCTGTTTACCATTTCTTACCTCAGCCGCCCAAGCCTTTGACCAGAACGATCGGGACGCTGTCCTCCAGAGGGTTTTCACCTGGCTGCGACTTGAGAGAGGCTGAGTTCGGTTCGGCTTTTTTGTTTGGCACCAATCTCAGCCCAGCCAATCGGAGCCAAACCAACTCGGATGGTGCTTCCTTGCACCACCCAAACCTGGAGGGAGCCATTGGTGGCATTGGAGCGAAGGATGACTTGAGTAGACAAAGTTGGTGAGAGTGTGATGCAAAACTGGCCGATCCACGAAGCCAAGGCCCGGTTGACGGAGCTGGTGAAGCGGGCGCAGAAGCAACCGCAGCAGCTCACGTCCCACGGTGAGCCGGTGGCCGTGGTGCTCTCCACCGAGGCGTACCACCGCCGGCAACACGAAGGGGAATCGCTTGTGGCGTT
>JAYKHK010000111.1:0-7708 GCA_035284785.1 Cyanobacteriota bacterium
TGGAGAAGCACGGCTGCACGGTGCAGATGGTGAGCGAGCTGGGGGTGGGCACCACCTTCTGGTTTGATCTGCCCCTGGAGGAAGCCGACAGCGACGAGCTGCAGGTGCAGGCCGAGCGCAGGCGCTACCAAGGGGAGCGGGTGCTGGTGGGGTGAGAGGCAGAGTGACTGTTCTCGCATCAGCGAGCAGAGGTGCATGTATTCCGAGACAGAGGAAAATGACTCCACTCGCCCTTGTGTCGCTTTATCACGGTGCCACGAGGCTTATGCCGATCAAGCCAGATGCGGGATCAAGGTCTTCACCATGATCCAATTGACAGACCCCCCGACTTGGCGGGCGGATCAAACGGTTGAGGCGCCGTGATCCACCCACCTTCATCGCCTTGCTCACCCGTATCCATTTTCCAGCCATGAACCAACCGGCCAAGAGGAATGATGATCAGCCCCGCCGTCTGCTGCTGCGCAACCTGGCGACCAATATTGATGTTCTCAGTGAGGATGAATTGGAAACGGTTCGCGGGGCAAGAACAACCTGTAGTGGTGGCTGTGCCGATGACTGCGGGAGGCCTTTGAAATGAATTAGTCAGTTCACCCTTCACTTCTCTTGATGACGTGCATCCTGGATTGCAGCTCAGATCCGCAATTCATCAAGAAGTTCAAGCCTCGTCTGAGCTAGTCCGAGCCGACGAGGCCTTTTTTTATTTGCGCAATGTGCAGCCATGAGCAGGATTCTGATTTGCACTGAGGTTGGCGATTTGCATGGAGCCTCCATCCACCTGGCGCTACAGAAAATGGGGCATGAATCACTGCGCTGGTTCAGCAGTGATCTGCCACAGCTCGACGCCATGTCGTTCAAGTTGAACGGCGACAACACAAGCTTGCTTTGCTGTGGAGACGAGCGGATGGATCTCCATAGCTTCGATACGGTGTGGAACCGTCGCTTAGGACATCCATTACCAAGTTCTGAATTAACGGAAGCCGATTGGCACCTGGCCGAAAGGGAGTGCGGGATTTTTCTCAACAACATGCTCCTGGAGGCTGCCTCTCACGGCTTCTGGGTGAACCCCCCTGAGTCAGCCAGTCGTGTGGAGCAAAGCAAACTGAGTCAATTGCTAGCCGCTAAACGCCTTGGCTGGCAGATTCCTACCACCCTAATTTCAAACGATCCTTCCGAGATCAGAGACTTTCTTCGTTCGAGCAAGCCACATCAGGTGGTTGTCAAACCCTTTCGCCCCGTTGTTTGGCACAACGAAGCCGCCGATGCAACCGCCATCACCATGACGGCTGTGCTGGAGGAAGACGCGATGCCGAGTGATTGGCTCTTGCGTCAGTGCCCTTCTATTTTTCAGCAGAGAGTGATCAAAGATCACGAACTCAGGGTGACCTGCCTTGGCGCTACCGTGATCGCGGCGCGGTTGAATTCCCAAGCTCTTCATCCGAGGGGACAGCTGGATTGGCGATTGGCATCACTGCCATCCTTAGGAGTGGAGGAAGTGGAGTTACCAGAACAGGTGCGAAGCGCCTGCATTGGCTTGATGCATGAGCTTGGCTTGGTATTTGGCTGTATCGATTTAATTGTCACAAGGGATCAGGAGTATGTCTTTCTTGAGGTGAACCAGATGGGTCAGTTTCTCTGGGTAGAAGAAGCCAATCCCAATATTCCACTACTCGATGCTTTTTGTCAATTTCTCATAGCTGGCCATGTTGATTTTGCTTACGACAGATCAAGGCAAAGGTTTACGCTCGAAGAGTTCCAATCAGCCAGCCACGAGTTGACAGAAATCGATGAACACCACCATCACCAACACAAAGCATCGGACTTGAGGTTCCATGAAGTCAACAAGACTTTCAAAAAAACATAAAAGAACATTATTTCACTTTTGCCGCCCAGGTCAGGCCGGGCTCGCCATGCGCCAGGTGGTATTCGGCTCGCTCACCTCTCCTGAATCACAGATAGGAACCCGCCGCCATCGCTCCGATCAAGCGGTCGAGGCAGGCGGCGGCGTCAAAGGCCTCAGTGTGGCCCGATTCGCGCAGCAGTTGCACCACCTGTTGGATCAGGCGGCCGCGCGCCTCAGCGTGGTTGATCGCCTCTGCAGCGCCGCAGGGTAGGGCAGGCCCCGCGGAACTCAACTCGGTTGTGGGGTCGCTGAGTGCTGTCAAGGCCTTATCGCTGGAATTCAGCTGGCGAACTCCTGTGCCGCTTCAGCGCCACTCTGGGGGCCCAGCTGGTTCAGCAGCTCCTGGGATAGCTTCTTCAAGAGGCACCACAGCAACGGCTTTTTCAAGCCACCAGCCGCGCCAACCACTCCGAGACAGGCATGATGGTGATCGCCCCCACACCTCCACCTGCCTGGCATCACGCACGAGCCACACCGCCTCCGCCTCGGGAACCTGCGCCGCACAGCGCACCAGGGCGCGATGGGGTGAGACGTCGGCAAGTTTGCATGCCACCAGGGTGGTGAGCTCATCCTCAAGGCTGAGGCAGAAATCGACCTCGACCCCATCCTTGGTGCGGATGGTATTGAGCCCCATCACTTGCCCGGTGGTGTCGCCATGGAAGTGAGCCTGCTTGCTGAGCGTCACCGCCACGGCATTTTCCAGTCGAATCCCCGGGTCGCCTTTCACCAACCCGGTGTCGGTGAAAACCACCTTGGGCGCCTGCAGCAAAGCCCTGGCGATGTTGCGGATGCCAGGGGGGCACCACAATCACCACAACAAGGGCCTGGAGGATGCCGAGATCACGGCGCAGCGTGGATCACGCCGTAGCTGGGGCTCCAGGTAGCGCCGCCTCCGACAAGGATCCAGCACTTTGGCAAAAAGTCGCGATGTTTTGACAGTGAAGTGCCAATCGGTCGCTCGAGCGCCAGGATGCGGCACCGCGGACAGGCGAGCCTGCGCCTTCAAGCCCCAGCGATGAGCGCCTCCGCCAGAGCGAGGGCTTCCCACGCCGCCGCCAACTCCACATCGCCGTAGAAGGCCAATTTGCGCTGAGACCGGAGCCATTGGGAGGCACCAGCCAAAACCATGAGTCGGTCGTGAACCTCGGCGCCTGTCAAAACCACACCTCCTCCGCCGGCCGCACCTGGGGGGTGAGGCGCCAATACCAGCCCTCGCCCCACGGCACCCGCACGCTGAGTTGGGCAGCCAATCGCTCCCGGTAGCTGGCCAGGAAACGGGCCGCCCAGCCATCGGGGTCGTGAAGGATGCGCCCCTCGTGGCAGAGATCGAGGAAGAGAGGGCCGCCCTGTTCGGCCTCCGCCGCGGAGCGCAGGTGGAACTGCGGCTCGCTCAGCAGACCCTCAGCCCTCGCCGCCGCCACTTCTGGAGCCAGGGCCCCGCTGCGCCTCCTCACAGCCGCGGTGGTCGAGGCGCGGGTCCGTGCCGCGCTCGCGCAGCACCACCAGCCAGTCGCTGTCGGAGTGGGGATGGGGCGTGCCGCGGGCCACGGGGCCAAACAACACCACCGCCAGCAGAGCGTCGCCGTAGGCATGGCGCAACAACGGCGGCAGCGCCGCCACGATCACTGCCATGGCCCGCTGTTGGGCTGGCGTGAGGCGGGGCCAGCCAGCGGGCAGAAGGCTGGCGCTGGCGATTGCCTCCATGGCCATGGTGCGAGGGCTGGATCTGGCCTGTCTTGGCGGATTAAGTCAGACCGCATCCGCCAAAACCGCCTCCCGCAGCGCTCAGCCCTCCCGATCGAACAAGCGCTGTGGCTGCGATCCCAAGGAGCGCTTGCTCCACCACCCCAGCAAAAACACCACAGCCATCGCCAGATAACCAAGGGCCCAGGGGGCGCCCGTGCCCCAACCCAGGTGGAAGACGGTGTCGGCCGGGGTGAAGCGCCAGGCATGCAGCAGGCCCACCCAGGAGGAGAGGGCCGCGATCAGGGCGCAGAGGGCGGCGGCGCGGAAGCGTTGATCGATCATATACACGAGCATGGCGGCCAGGAGCATGGCGGCCACGATCTGGCCCTGCTCCAGGGCAAAGGCGCCGGCGGCCCACACATCGGCCTGCTTCAGGCTGGTGATCAGGGCGGGGGAGAAGGGTGTGGCGGGGGTGCCGGCGCCACCGGCCCGCAGGCCGGCCTTGAGCAGCAGGGCGCCCCAGCCTGCCAGGCCTGGCATCAGGCCCAGGGCCACGGCCGGCGCATGGCGGGCGGGGGTCACCTGAAAGGCTTGGGCGGCGATCACCAGGGCGATGTAGAGCACGATCGCCATGCCCGCCTCGATCGGCACGATTTGCCCCACCAGGCCGAAGAGCCCAAACAGGCAGCCCAGGCCCATCACCAGGCCATTGAGCCAGGAGTAGCCGAGGCGGGCGCCCATAGCTTTCCAGCCGGGATGGCCGATGTAGATGGTGGTGGGAAAGCAGGAGCCGAGCAGGGCCGCCACGGCGGTGCCGATGCCGTTGATCAGCAGGGATGGCTTCTCGGGGTAGACATCACCAGCGGCTTCGGCGCTTTCAAGGTTTTGCAAGGAGCCGAGCACATTGAACAGGCCCATCGGAATGGTGACGCCAAGCCAGGGCACCAGCTGGGCGCGACCCTCCCAGAGGGCGCCGAGCTGGGGCACCGGCAGGTGAAAGCCCAGCGAGGCCAGGTTGGTCTGCCAGGTGGCCCCATCCACCTGAAGCAGGCCCGTGCTCCAGGCCAAAACGATGCCCACCAGCACAGCCAACAGCCCACCCGGGATGGGCAGGCGAATCTGGCCGTAGTAGGCCACCAAAATCACGGCGAGCACCGCCAAACCCACCACGGGGTGGGCGTAGGTGCGCAGCAAAAAGCCCAGGGCGATGTAGCCCAGGGCGATGCCCGCCAGGGTGGCCAACAGGGCGGCACGAGGCAACCAGCGGCGCAGGGCGGCAGCGCCAAATGCCCCGGCCGATTCGATCAGGCCCGAGCCCAGGCAGGCCAACAGCCCCGCCTGCCAGGAGAGGCGCACGGCGGTATCGGCGTTGGCGCCAGCCCCCAGGGCGCTGAGCTTCACCGGCAGCATCACCAAAAACACATAGGCAAAGAGGCTCACCGTGTTGATGCCGTAAGGCAGGGCCGTGCGGCGAGAGCCACCTTCCGCCTGATCCAGCCTGTAGGCCTGGATCGCATAGGCCACGTTGCCCACCACCAGGCTGAGGCCCGTGGCGGGCAGGATCACGCCAAAGATCAGGGCATCGGGATAGCCGAGCACGCCGCGGCAGAGGGCAATGATCAACAGGATCTGGATCAGGTTGTCCAGGCCCAGGCCAAGGAAGCCGTCGAGGTCGCCGCGCACCCACCAGCGGGGGGCGACATCAGGGGAGAGGGGGGCAGAGGAGCCGCCCGAAGCAGGGAAAGGGGAAGTCATCGTGCGAGCCTGCCAGGCCATGGCGTGGCAGGTTGTCGCAAGGGGAACGGCAAGCCTGGCGCCTCGCGGATCAGCAGTCAGCGGCTGCGGGGGTTGCTGGCTTGTCGGATGCGACAGCGCAACTTGCGACTGGCCTGATAGCCCGCGGCAACCGCCAAGACCGCCAGCGGACTCGGGGTTTGCTGGACCGGCGTGGAGGACGATCCGCTGGTGGAGGCCTGCCAGGGGGAGAAGACTGGCGTGGAGCCAGAGGGCCAGCCAATGTTGATCACAGTAATGCTGCAAATATCATTGGGATTCACGACGGGACAGAAGGATGAGTAGTCCTCGATTTTTTGGCCTTCTGCTGTATAAGAAACATAGGGGGAGGCCGGACCAGACTCCAGCTCTGCAAAGGATTGATTGAAACCACTGGGGGTAAAGATCAGTCGTCTGATCGTGGTGCTCGAATCCAATTCACCAATCCAAAAGGTGCGTTGAATGTCGCCATTGGCCACGGAAAAGCCACTGCCTTGACGAAAAAGATAGGTGCCTACGCTTAGCGGATCGTGGCTGGCCTTGCTGATCGTGATCTGTGTTGGAACCTGATTCGAGAGGTTGTCAGCCAGATCCAGGATCAAACCCTCCACCTCATAATCGCCAAAGGGCCTGGCTGTTCCTCCATTCAGAGGAACCCACTGATAGGAAACCGTGCCATCCGAATCAATGAGGCCGTAGGTGACAACTGGATTTTGATTGAACGCAAATTTAAGATTCAAAGCCAAGGCGTGATCCTGCAGGAGAACCGCCGATGCGGAGAGCAAGCCACACATTGTAGGCAGGCCGCTCTTGATCAGGCGGATGAAAGCAGACGACACCATGGCGGGAGCGAGATGACGTCAACCCTAGGCGGGGCTCAAGCGCACGCAACGTGACTCCAATCACCTGCGGGGGGGGTCGGGATCAATGCGGGCAGCCAAGGTTCAGTCTCAGGAACGCTGCTACCAAGCCATGGATAGCGATTTTGCCCACCGGGATGGCGAAGACATTATAAAGCTGCGCAACCGAGAAGCCTCTCTCCAGTTAGACCGAGAAAGACGCTGTTTCTTTCAAGTGAACTACTGCCGCTTTCCGATCCTTGCGGGTCGTCTACCCTTTTGGCGCACTTGCGCCATTGCCGTGACGGCGGCAGGAGCCGTGGTCTTCTCTGCGGATCAGGCCAATGCCGCCCTGTCACTCGTCACCAGCCGAACGGTGCTCAATGGCATCGACTTCATCGATTGGGCTCAGCTTGGAGCCCCATTCACCAATGTGCCGAATCCCTTCACTGCCACCTCCAATCTGGGAGACCAGGTGAATGTGAGCATGGCAGCACCAGGTACATTTCTTCGGCTCAACCAAAGTACTGGTGGCTGGAACGGAAACTTCGCACCTGGTGACGCCTTGATATGGACCCAATACTTCACAAATGATCTGAACCCGATCACATTGATTGGATTTAACGGCCCGGGAATTTACAGTGGTGGGGCCCAGATTCAGCCCGACTTCTACGGCTCGTACATTGCCCGAATCGAGGCATTTGACGCCACAAACACAAGCATGGGTGTGTTTACTGTGAACGGAGTCGCCTCTGGCGCCAGCAACAATTCAGCCAGTTTCATTGGAGTGACGAGTGACACCCCCATCTCCAGCCTCTCCCTCAGCGTCCTCTCTGCAACAAATAACAGGGCCGACTTCGCCATCAATCGCTTTGATTTCAACCCTGTGCCAGGTCCACTGCCAGCCTTGGGGGCATGTGCCGCCTTTGGCTTCAGCCGCAAGCTGAGAGGCCGCATCAATGCGGCGAATCTGAACTGAAACCTCCCCGATTCCTGCCAGTGGGTTCAGCGCAGTTGAGCCTGGCCCCGCTCAAAACACCGGCCGGCCAATGATGTTGCCTGGCGGAGCGTAGTGGCACACGAGCCGGGTGCGACCATCGCCACCGGCCACGGCAGCGCAGCCCACGCTGGTGGTGGTGCGCCACACCATCTGGGTGTAGTGGCCCACGTCCTGCCAGTTGCCGCTGCGGCTCACATTGGGGAAGGTGCCCGTTTGAAACAGGCGCCGTTCCGCCGCCCAAAGGTCGGCCATCTGGGCGGGGCTGAAGCTGCCGGTGGTGCCCATCCAGAGGTTTTCGCCGCTGCGGCAATGGCTGAATTGGCCAGTGGCCGCGAGCCGTTGGGCGCAGGCCAAGGCTGAGGTGGCCAAAGCTTCCTGCCAGGCCAGGGGCGCCACGCCAAGGGCGGCGCGCTCCCGGTTGTGCACCCGCAGGATCTCGGCCGCTGCCCCATCCGGCAACACGCCACCGGGCACGGTTTGGGCGATGGCCCCCACTGGCAGCACTGCCCA
>JAYKHK010000112.1:0-5094 GCA_035284785.1 Cyanobacteriota bacterium
GCTCCCGATCGTCGTCGCTGATCTCCCAAAACACGTAGGCCCACTGCGGATCACGGGGCAAAAACACCACACGCGTCTCCTGCGCTGGGCGCGGCGCTGGTGCCATCTCAGCTTCCAAGGCAGCCAGATCTGCAAGCGGCAAGCTTCCATCACTCACTTTCCCGGAAATGGCGTCGGTCAGTCCCTCTCTGTTTTCAGAGCTGTAGCGAAGAATGCCGACAGCGCGCGCCAATTCTCTCAGTTGACGCAGACTCATTGAAGCGAGATTGACGACCGGATTGTTAGACATTTTTGCGGGTCTAGCTAACAGCAACCCGCCCATGATCCGGGATTTTTTGCTTTTGCGACACACCTGTCAGCGGATGGTCACATGCCCAGCCCTCCCGGCTGACCAGAGGAGCCCAGCGGCGCTGGCGCGGGAGCAAGCGGCGGAGCCCGCCTCAGCGAGGGCGAGGGCGCCTGCGCCGCAAGGGCCGCAGACAAACCCACCAGGCTTGCCAAAGCCAGCCAAATGCGCCAACGCCTCGGCAAAGAAAGGCCCCGTTGCGAGCCCACACGCCGAGCCGAGCCCGCGGAGGCGCCCAGCCCCAAAGGCTGGCCACAGCGGGCACACACCATGCGCCCAGCCAAGCCCCGATCCGCCTTCACCGCCCAACTGCCACAGTTTGGACAGGCCATGCAGCGCCCCATCCCCTTGCAATGCGAGCCCATGGTCCCATCAATCAATGCAATACACTTGTACTATTTGACGGATGCCAATGGTGGCGGCGGGGCGTGCCGGTTCGGCTTCAGGTTTTCCCAGTCCTGCCGAGGACTACGAAGAGGGGCGAATTGATCTCAACCGAGAACTGATCCCCTCCCCCCTCTCCACCTTCTTCATGCGCGTGCATGGAGACGCCATGCGGGGAGATGGAATTTGCGATGGCGATCTGCTGGTGGTCGATCGCAGCCTGGATCCCCTGGCGGGATGCGTGGTGGTGGCGATGTTTGAAGGCCGCTTCATCGTGAGGCGTCTGTGCGGCTCACCCAACAGTCGCCAAGATCTTCGGCTTGAAGCCAGTGATGGAGGAAGTTTGCCGATCCCGATCGACGATCAAGGGTGCGGGGCTGAAGTGTGGGGCGTGGTCGTTCACGCGGTGCATCACTTGGCTGGCCAGATTCGATCCAGACCGGGGCAGACGCGGTTCAGGAGGCGGGAAGCCGGAAGGAGGGGGCCATGAGCCCACGGCGGCGCAGCTCTCGCTGAAATTGCGTGGCCAAACCATCACCCTGCCAAGCTCGGCGGAGCTGGCCAAACAAGGCGAGACAACGGCAAAGAATCACAAGGCTGACGAGCAACTGCAGGGAGAGCTTCAGCATGGGGGTGCCCTTAAGCCTGGGCAAGTTTAGACAGGACTGCGCCAGATCCCGGCAGATGATGATGGAGCGACAGGTGCAGGCAGAGGACGTGGGCTTGGACATGGGAATGGACATGGGAATGGAAGCGGAGAGCGGCACGGATCTCCCCCTCAAACCCCTGAGCCTGGCAGCGATGGAACTTTTGCTGGCCGCCTTGGATCCCCGTCTGGAGGGGTTTGGGGAAGGGCCATCTTGTTTAGATGACGCCCGAGCTTTTCTGGCCCGGGTCGCCAGCAGCTCGACTCAACAAGCAGGGAACGGACTGCCCACAGATTCGGAAACCATGGAGGAATGGATCGAGATTTGGCGATCAGCCGGTGGTAATCGCCAAACCCTGAGATTGCTTGTGCAGGCCTTGATCGCCGAACGGCTCACAACATCGACAGATCGACAAGCGAGCAACCGTTCCCTTAGCGAAGCGTAACGGAGCCGCATTTCTCAGCTGGGCAGCGGGGATGCAGATGGTCCTTGGCCAAGGGTTGGCGGCGCGTGCCCCCACAGGCGCGAGCCAGCCCCATGGCATCGCTTCACGTTTCTTTACGAGAGTTGCCAAGATTGGCGAAGTGTTCTCATCTTCATGGCTACGAGCATTGTTCTTGAGCTCTGCGGGGGCTTTTTTGCTGCCTGTCTCGCCCTCTGGTTCGTCACACAGCGATTGCCCAGACAGCAACACCAATGGGTTCATGCAGCTTCAGGATTGACCCCATGGCTGACGGACTACCTCCTCAAGCCAGGGAAGCTGGCCTCGCTGGGTTTGCTGATGCTGCGGCTGAGTGTGGGCGTGATGATGATTCACCACGGCCAAGAGAAGCTCGCTGATCCTCAGCAATTCGCATCCACTTATGTGGCATCGCTGCACCTTCCATTTCCACTCTTCTTTGCCTATGTTGCTGGCTTTTCTGAGCTGATTGGCAGCTGGCTTGTGATCTTGGGTCTCCTCACACCACTGGGGGCATTGGCCTTGGTTGGCACCATGTCGGTTGCGGCCTTCCAGCACATCCTCACAGCTGGCTTGAACATTTACGTTTTGGAACTGGTGGCCCTCTACCTGGGCGGAAGTCTCGCCCTGCTGCTGATCGGCCCAGGGCGTTACTCCTTTGATGCGGGACTTTTGACGGGCCTACTGAACCAACCAGCCACGGCACTTGATCCCTCAGCCAACCCGGCCTCCAGCGACACGGCGCTCCAACCCGCTTTGATTCGGGTGGAGAAAGCTGGCTGATCCACGCATCCGCACCGGCCAGATCGGTGCGGATGGTTGACCACAATCAAAGACATCGCCAAGAAACCATGCTGCTTCCTTGCCCTCTCTCTCCCCTAACAGCGGCGAAGATCCTCTCCCTTCAGGCCACCGTGCTGCTGCTCCTCACCTTGTTGCTCAAAGCAAAAATCCAAATCAAAGCGGCCTCCGCCATCGGTTTCGCCCTGCTTGGGCTCCAAACTCTGGTGTTCCTGGCTGCTGCCGGCGCCCTTGGGGCTGTGGCTCTTGGTGGGGGAGCCTACGCGCTCTACCGAAACCAAACGACAGCTGTTTAGCTCGCCCCAAGGCTTGATTGCTGCGGTCAGGGACTGCACCGATAGGGGTCAGCGCCTCCGACTTGGCTTGGCTCCCCTCGGGTTTCTGCCCCGGCCGCCACTGAGATCCAAGGGAGGGGCGGAAAGAATCGTGGGCTCAAAACCGGGCACCTCACGCTGAGGCAGCTTCTCACCAAGGAGTCGCTCAATCGCTCGCAACAATTCGCGCTCCTCAGCCGCCACCAACGACACCGCATGGCCATTGCAGCCGGCTCGTCCGGTGCGGCCGATGCGGTGCACATAGTCTTCGGCCTGATTGGGGAGATCCAGGTTCACCACATGGGGCAATTGCTGGATGTCAATCCCCCGAGCCGCAATGTCGGTGGCCACTAATACCCGCAGCGTGCCGCTCTTGAAGTCGGAGAGGGCGCGCGTGCGGGCCCCCTGGCTCTTGTTGCCATGGATGGCCGCCGCCTGCAGCCCATCAGCGCAGAGATGCTCGGCCAAGCGGTTGGCCCCGTGCTTGGTGCGCGAGAACACCAACACTTGCTGCCAGCCGTTGCTGCGAATCAAATGGCTGAGCAGATCATGTTTGCGGGCCAAATCGCAGGGGTGAAGCACCGCCTCAACGCTGGGTGCCGCCTGATTTTCGGGAGTCACCTGCAGGTGCACCGGCTGGTGCAACAGACCGGTGGCCAGCTGGCGAATTTGTGGGGAGAAGGTGGCAGAGAACAGGAGCGTTTGGCGCCGCGTGGGGAGAAGGGAAAGGATGCGGCGAATGTCGCGCAGGAAGCCCATGTCAAGCATCCGATCGGCTTCATCAAGCACCAAAATCTCCACGCGATCCAGGCGGAGAGCCCCCTGTTGGTGAAGGTCCATCAGCCGGCCAGGGGTGGCCACCAACACATCGGCGCCGCGCCTGAGGCGCTCAATTTGGGGGTTAGGGCTGACGCCGCCGAACACCACGTCCGAACGCAGGTCGAGATAGCGGCCATAGGCGCGCACGCTATCGGCCACTTGGGCGGCCAATTCACGGGTCGGGGTCAGCACCAGAGCCCGCACGACACCCGCGCGAGCGTGGGCCCCGTGCAGGAGCCGCTCCAACATGGGCAGGGTGAAGCCAGCGGTCTTGCCGGTACCCGTCTGGGCGGCCGCCAGCACGTCCCGCCCATCCAACACCGCTGGGATGCACTGCTTCTGGATCGGCGATGGCACCAAATAGCCGCGTTCTGCCACGGCCTCCACCAAAGGCTGGGAGAGACCCAGATCAAAGAAGCCAGGCGCAAGGCTTGCCAGCGTTGCCGTGTCCACCCCAGCCGACGGCTGGATCACTGGGCTCGAGGCTGTCTCAGCAGCCACGGATCCGGTGCGACGACGCCTGGGGGAACGGGACCGGCCGCTGAGGGGTTGGGGGGTCAGGGAAATGATCGGAGCTTGGTCAAGATCCACCACCGTAAAGGCAAGGACGTGGATGGGTCAGGGGATGGCAGCGGGGTTTGCCGTATGGAGAGCCGCTAAGCGGTTGGCAGGGCAGCCATTCGCAAACTCACCAGCACAAGGTGGAAAGAGGCGCGAACGACGGACAGCGCCGCGAGCGCAATACAGAGGGGGCAGTGCATGAGGCTCATCGCTACAGCATGGCGGCCCTGAAGCGGCCCTCGGAAGGATCCGGTGGTTTCTTCATGGGCTGAGTTGGATGGCATCCCTAACAAAAAAGCCGCCCTTCCGGGCGGCTTTTTCAACCAGGTGCTGTGAAGCTGGAGGGCAGACGCCGGAGTTACCAGCCGCCCCGGCCACCGCCGCCACCAGTGGTGGGGCGCGGTTCAGCCTTATTGACGCGGATGCTGCGTCCCATCCACTCCACATCTTGGAGGTCATCAATGGCCTTGGTTTCGTCCTTGGCATCGGCCAAATCAATGAAAGCAAAACCACGCTTGCGACCTGTTTCGCGGTCAAGCGGCAGGCTGCATTTACACACCTCACCGTATCGGGTGAAGAGATTTTTTAGGTCCTCTACTTCGGCATCAAAGGAGAGGTTGCCTACGAAAATAGTCATGAATTGAACAGTGAACGTATCAAACCGATTCGATGAAAGCCCTGAAGAAAGTCGCTGACCGGGTGAAGAAAGCCTGTGGGGCTCGCCGCGCTGGGGAGAAACCGCCGAAGAGTGTTCGTTGAATC
>JAYKHK010000113.1:0-3629 GCA_035284785.1 Cyanobacteriota bacterium
TGGCTGCCGGTTGGAGCTACGTGAGCAAGGAACCCACCAACCGCCTGGTGGTAGGCCTTGGCATGATGCCGCGCGGCGAAGTGGGGCTGATCTTCCTGGGCCTGGGCCGTCAGGCTGGCATCCTCACCCCGTCGCTTGAGGCCGCCATCCTGTTGATGGTGATCGGCACCACCTTCCTGGCGCCCATCCTGTTGCGCGTGGTGATCCCGGCCGAGACCGAGCCAGCGATGGCTGAGGCGATTCAGCCCTCCCCTTGACTGTTGTTCGCCTGTCCCCTCACCGCTTGCTGTGCTGTCCTCTCCCGCTTCCTACGCCGGCCAGGCTGTTAGCAAACCGCACGAATTGCGCCCATCGCTTGGTTTCGCCCCACTTGCCCACTTGCCCACGGGGCCTGGTCCGGATCAGGAGCGCTGGCTGCCACGGGTGGATTTTCCCCGCCATGCGCTCATCGTGCGGGCCCCCTGCAACCCCACTCGCAGGGCAGCGATCTGGGCCCTTGCCCAAGGGGCGCAGCAAGCGGAGCGCAGGGCTCGTGGTGCCCGGGTTGGGCGGAGCTGGCCCGCAGACCGGCGATGCGGGACCGGTCCGTCGCAAGATGGACGCATAGCAATCGGTCGAAATCCTGCGGGCACGCGCCGATCTGGGGCAGATAGCATAAACTGGAACACGCTGAATCATTTGTTGATCACAAAGCCGGCGATCTGGTGAAAAAGACCTCGCACGCCTGAAGACGTTTGGTTGCTAGGCGAATCAGACGTGGTTCTGATGATGAAGGCCCGTTTCAAGCCGTCGCGCGAAATCTGAACGGCAGCAGATGTTCAGCCGGCACTGCCCTGTGAGCGGAACAGTCAGCGGCAGTTGAATCAACACCCTGCCATGGCAAGCCTTTGCTACAATCTGGGCACAGCGTCCGCATCGACGATAAAATCGGTAAAAAGAATCCGTGAAGACCATTTCGCTCAAGCCCTGGCTCGTCGCTCTGCTTGCAGGACTCTCCCTGCCATTGTTGAGCGGTAGCCAGGTTCAGGCCGGCGAAGTTCTCTCCTTTTCCTATGGGCCGCTGATCCGCTCCTTGCGCATCAGTTCCCTGCAGGCCTTCGCCAAAGACGGCAGCGTTGCCGAAGACCTGGCGTTTTTTCTGCAGTTCGTTCCGGCCAGTAAGCATGCGGCCTTGCGCTCTGCCTTGGTGCAGCGGCTTGACGTCGAGCCGTTGATCGTGTCGCGATTTTTCAATAGCTCCATTGGTGAAGATGTGCTGGAGCGGTTAGGGCGTGGCATCACCTTGCAACGGGGCGGCAATGGCAAGTTCGCCTTGCGCTCCGCCTTGGTGGGGGCCGCCTTCTCCAGCGACGGCTTGAGCCAGCTCAGCGTTCTCCAGCAGTTACCTACCAACCTCCAGTTGCACGGGGAGGCGATCATGGGAGCCACCAAGGCCGGTGAGAAGGTCATCGCCGCCACGGAAGCCCTCACCGCCACCCTGGCCTCTCTCTCGGCCCAGGAAGCCGCGGCCCAAGCGCCACCGAGCTTCAACGCCTTGCCAGATCCCGCCAAACCGGGGCCGTTTGCTGTGCGCCAGCAGGTGTGGAATCAGGTGGATGCCAGTCGCCAGAGAGCCTTCTATGTGAATGTCTACAGTCCGGAACAGAACACGGCGGCACAAATCCCGGTCATCATCTTCTCCCACGGCCTGGCCTCCAGGCCGGAGGATTACGCCGAAGGCCTCAAGCATCTCGCCAGCCATGGCTATGTGGTGGCGGCCCCCCAGCATCCCGGCAGCGACACGATCTGGCTGAAAGCCATGCTGAAGGGTTTGCATCGGGACCTGTTCGATGTGCAGGACTTCATCAACAGACCCAAGGACATCAGCTATGTGATCGCTGAGTTGGGCCGGCGCAATGCCGGCTCCTTCGCGGGCCGGTTGAACCTCGCCTCAGTCGGGGTTGCGGGGCACTCCTTCGGGGGCTACACCGCCCTGGCGGTAGCCGGCGCAACTCTGGATTTCGACCATCTGCAAGCCGACTGCAACCGTCTCTACGGCGGCCTTGACATCGCCCTGTTGCTGGAGTGCCGCGCACTTGAACTGCCCCGCGTGTCCTATTCCCTTCGTGATCCGCGCGCTCGGGCGGTGTTTGCCGCCAATCCGGTGATGCGTAGCCTGTTCGGGCCGAAAGGAACCGCTGCCATCTCCATCCCCGTGATGCTCGCCTCCGGCAGCTACGACCCCGCCGCTCCCGCCGCTCTCGAGCAGGCCTTGCCGTTCACCTGGCTAAAGGCTCCGCACAAGTACTGGATGCTGTTGGAAGGCCAGGCCCATGTGAACTTCAACGAGATTGATCCCGGCATTAAGAAGACGATTGAATCCGTCGCTGATCTCACCCTGCCCAGCCAGGGGTTGATCAGCAGCTACGTCAATGCCACCACGCTTCCCTTCTTTGAAGTTCAGCTGCGCAACAACAAGGATTATCAGCCGTTTCTCAGCTCTTCTTATGCCCAATACCTCAGCAAAGACCAACAGTTCAAGCTTTATCTGATCAGCGCTTCCTCTTCCGCCGGGGTGGTCAACGCCATTGACACCTTCCGCAAAACCCATCCCTAGCTCGGGAGGGCGCCCACGGTGGTGAGGGTGCCGGCCTGCTGATCCCAAAGGATATAGTCGAAGCAACTGGGGATGTCGCGCAGCCTCAGCCGGGTTACGCCGGTGAGCAGATGGGCATTACGCTGCTGGCAGGCCTGCAAGCGATAGTTCGGAATCGCCTCGCAAAGGTGATGAATCGCATGGCAGCCAATATCGGCGGAAAACCAATTCAGCAGCGCCGGCAGCTCCAGGTCACTGGTGCCGTGCATGGTGCCATCGATGGCTTGCCAATCCGCGCTGGCATGGGCATAGGAGCCCGCAAAGTTGTGCTGCACAAAGAAAATGCAGATGAAGATCGCCGCGGCGCAGGCCATCACCGGGGCATAAATCAACCAGAACGTGCCCGCCCCCAGCCACCAAGCCATCCCGATCCAACTGGCCAGCACGGCGAGGTTGTTGAGCACCAGATCCCGAAATTCCTCCGGGCTGTGCCACCAGCGGCTCTTATGGCTGGCCACGATCTCTGGCCAGCTGGGCAGGGGCGATTGGCGCAAGCTGGTCAACAGGTGGGGCACCAGGCCCGCCAGGCCGGCCAGCAGTTCCAGCCGCGGCTTGATCACCAAATAAAAGAAACCACCCGGCACCAGCATCAGGGGATGGCGCAACAAGCGGTAGAAGGCTTTGCCGCGGTTGCTGTAAGTGTTGTAAGTGTCAACGCTCACCAAAGCCGAGGGCCCCTTGTACCGCTCCCAGTTGCCATTGTGGCGATGGTGAAAGGCGTGCCCCCGCGACCAGGGCAGTTGCGGGATGCCAGCCACGATGCCCAACAAAAACCCGATACACCGGTTGGGGGTGGCCTGGCGAAACAAGGATTGGTGGCCGCAGTCGTGCATCAGGGTGAAGCAGCGGGCCAAAAACAGCACCATCAGGCCCAGCACCGGCAGCAGCAGCCAGGATCCCTGCCGCAGGCAGACCACCGCCAGCCACCACAGCAGGCCGTAAGGCACCAGGGTGTTGAGCACCTGCCAGGTCGCCACCCCATCGCTGCTGGCGA
>JAYKHK010000114.1:0-9375 GCA_035284785.1 Cyanobacteriota bacterium
CCTCATGATGATTTAGCCACCTTATTGGTGGCTTTTTTTGTGGCGTTACGATGAGAGGAGTTCTCTGCCGACTGCCTGTGAAGGGGCCGATTGCGTCTGCTGGCGTTAGGCGAAGATGACAAAAAAATAGGCAAATGAATGAAGAGCCGTGTCGATTGGTCTAGCAAGTCTGTTCTGGCAGGTCAAATGGATCAAGCTTGTCGAAGCATTGAATGGTGGCAAATCGCTCGCAATCTGTTGGGCAGGTGAGAGAGCCATTTCGATCGCATAGCAAAACGGCTAAGCCACTTGTTCTCGCTGCAGTGAGTTCACCAACCGAGTCGCTGATGAAAAGGATGGACTGGGGAGTTGTGCTCAAGTCTGCTGAGATTCTGATGTAGCTTTCTGGTTCTAGTTTGGAACCAATCCTGGTATCAAACCAGTGCTGAAACAGTGGCCGAAGATCGCCGGCGTTACTGTGGCCATAAATGAGTTGTTGGGCCTTGACTGAACCAGAGGAATAGACAGCGAGCCCTAGTCCGGCTTCCCGCCAACGATGCAAGGCAGGCGCGACATCAGGGTAAAGGGGCCCCTCTAGTGCCCCGGACTCGTACCCCGCTTCCCAAACCAATCCCTGCAAGTCTTTTAGAGGAGTGAATTTGCGGTCTTGCTCGATGAGCCATTGCAAATAAGGCAATGTCTGAGTCGAAAGACTGGCGTTCACGGGTGCGGCTCTCAGCAAGCTCTGGGCTGCCGGGTTGGGGTCTTCCTTCCAGGCCTGAACTATTTCAGACAAGAGTTTTTGCACAACGATATCGTTTTTGCGGCTGTTGATGAACTCTCCCAGCTTGTCAGCGGCGTAGGGGAATAGTGTCTCGCTGACAAACTGAACCGGACAGGTGGTGCCTTCGATGTCGAGCAGAACGTGGCTTATGGAAACCTTCATCGGCTGCTGGTTCTGACTAGGGCATTCAGCAGAAGCTGCCTCCATTGCTGCTCGAGCAGAAATTCGATGATCTCCAGATGGCGGCGGGCCATGGGTAGCTCCTCTCCCCAAACGTAGAGGCCATGGCCTGCGATCAGCAAGCCATGCGGAGCTTCTTCTAGATGGGGCTTCGCCGTGGCGCTGAGACGCTTCAGGTCCTGGTCGTTTGCGAGCACCGGGATGCGGATGGAGGTGTTGTGGGTGTGAATGCCTTCCAGTCCTTTGAGCATCTCCAGCTGCTCAATCTCGAGGTGATTCACGATCTGCCCAGGGGCCGGCCTGTAGTGGCGAGAAAGCAATGTGGCAGCTTGCGAGTGGGTGTGAAGCACTGCCCCGGCTTGCCGTTCCCGCACAATCTCCAGGTGGAGAAGGGTTTCGGCGCTTGCCCGTCCCCTTCCTTGGATGACCCGTCCTTCAGCGTCGACGACGATCAGGCTTTCGGGATTGACCGACCCTTTGTCGATGCCGCTGGGGGCCATCAGCAAGGTCAAGGGAGCGTGGTTCAGGGTGCAACTGAAATTGCCTCCGGTTCCGTCACACCAGCCACGACGATGAATATCTGCTATCGCTTGGCTTAACGACAAGGCCAACACGCCCTTTTCGTCCATGGCTCCGACCACCCCTCCGGAGCTGGGCGTGACCTGAGTAGCAGCCCCGTTGTCGCCCTCGGGGGCCGGAGCGGGGTGGATGTCAAAAGGTGGGGAGGGAGACACGGAGGTCAGAGCTCTCTAATGAGTCAAGCGCAGAACGGATCCGGCAGAAGACTGTTCGAGAGTGCCTATGGGATGCATCCATCAGCGATGAGCCTTGCCATGGCCAGGAATTTTCTTTAACCAGCAAGTCATCAGAAAAATCTCCCGTTTCCCGACGGTCCTTCCCAATGGGTTGCTCCCTGCTCCTGATCTGGCGTGATCGCGCAGGGCCCATGGCCTTGGTTCACTGTTGACAATTGGGACACCAGTGGCTGCTGCGGCCGCTGAGCCTGGCGCGGCTGATCGGGGTTCCGCAGCGCCTGCAAGGTTTGCCCCCCCGACGGTAGACCCAGGCCTGGCCGCCGTAATTGCCATTAATCCCCTGCAAATCGCGGAAATCGCTGAAAGTGGTTCCTCCTACCCCGATGCTGGTGCGCAGAACATCGACCAGCGCCTCTCGCAGCCTTTCGAGCTGGGGAGGTTGGAGGCGTCCGCTTGGAGTTTGGGGGGCGATGCCCGCAGCGAACAGGCTTTCGTCGGCGTAGATGTTGCCCACTCCCGCGACCAAGGACTGATCCAGCAGGGCTGTCTTGATCGGTCTGCTGGAGCCGCGCAGCCGTTTGAGCAGCCAATCGCTGTTGAACTCCGGCACGAAGGGCTCGGGGCCCAGATGGCGCAGGGCTTGCATGACCTCTTCCACAGGAACCCCGGGTGGAATCCACCACATTTGGCCGAAACTGCGGGTGTCGACGAAGCGGAGTTCAGATCCGGAGGGGCTAAACAACCGCACCCGGGTGTGCCGGCAGGGGGGCAGAGGTTCCTGGAGCCAAAGGAACTGGCCGGTCATCCGCAGATGCACTCCCCAGTGCCCCGCGTCGCCTCCGTCGCAATCGAACAGGTCAGCGAGCAGATACTTCCCCCGACGATGCCAATTGCCGAGTTGGCAGTCGCGCAAGCCAAGGGCAAAGAGCTCGGGGTCCGGGGGGCTGGCCACGGCGCTCGCACGCAAAACCTCCACGCGGGCGATCACCAGACCGTAAGTCTGGTCCTGCAGCCCACGTCTGACGGTTTCGACTTCAGGAAGCTCGGGCACCGAGGCAGGGAGGGGACAACAGCAAGCTTGTCAGACCTCCCTGCCCCCAGAGACACACTTTGGCGTGCTCAAGCTTTTTCGAGCTCGGCTTCGGCGAAATTGTTGGTGTTGATTCCGCCTTCAGATCCGCTGTAGCCGTTGTAATTCACCTTCTCAAAACGCACAACGACGGGATAGCGGATGCCTGAGGTGTCGATGGAGGCAACGGTGCCGACCTCATTGAACCAGTAGGACTCGGGACGCTTGATGCGCACTTTGTCACCGCGGGAGATGGCCATTGCTCGAGAGCGGGTCACAGGAGGATCGAGAAGACCATACCGACCTCTCCTCGCCCAAACGGCATGGCGTCACGATTCGTCGTCCGCCGCCGGAGCGCCACCGTGGCAGCATCCGCTACACCCCTTGCCCGCCGCTGGTGTCTGCCCCCGACCCCGCTGAATCCCTGCTGTTCAGGTTGGAGTTGCCCGATCCGGAGAGGGAGGACATCAGCTCCATGGAATTTGAGGCCAGGCTCGAGGAAGCCTGGGCTGTGTGTGATCGGTTTGATCTTCAGACGGAGATCTGGCGGGGCCGCATTTTGCGTACGGTGCGCGATCGGGAAAAGCGGGGTGGGGAGGGGCGGGGGATGGGCTTCTTGCAGTGGCTGAGGGACCATGAGGTCAGCAAGACCCGGGCCTACACCCTGATCCAACTGGCGGATTCCGCTGACAACTTGATCGAGGAAGGCCTCCTGGATGGAGCCAGCGTGAACCAATTCTCCAAACGGGCCTTCTTGGAGACAGCCCAGGCCGGCCCTGAAGTGCAGCAGCTGGTCAGCGAGGCCGCCCAGGCTGGTCAGCAGATCACCCGGCAACAGGTGCGCCGCCTCAGTGATGAGGTGATCGCGGCCACCAGCCCACTGCTGCCGGAGGAGATTCGCCAGCGCACCGCGGATAACCTTCTTCCCCCCCGGGCTGTGGCTCCCCTGGTGCGGGAGCTGGCGAAGCTGCCCGATGCCCAGCAGGAGTCCCTTCGGCGGGAGCTCCAAGAGGAGCCAGAGCTGGAGACGGTGCGCGAGGTCACCCATACGGCGCGCTGGCTCCAGAAAGCCGCGGACGCCGGGCTGGCTGTCCGCGCCCTGCAGCAGGACGATCTGAATCTGGAAAAGGCGATCCTCGAGGCCCAGCGGCTCGACGCTCTCGGGGTGTTGGCCGATGCAGTCGGTCAGGCGCAGCAGTTGGAGCGTGCGGTCTTGCAGCTCCATACCAGTTGGCGCCGCCTTGGCCTGCTGCAGGAGCGGCTCTGGCTGGAGAGCGGCAGCAGCACACCCCATCTGCGTCATCTGTTGCAGGCCCTGCAGACCCTCAGCGGCAGCACCCTGAGGGTGTCTCTTGGCGAGTTGGCAGGGGGAAAACGGGTGCGACTGCAGCTGGTGGAGGAGAGTCCGGATCAGCTTGAGGCGCCGACCCTGCCCACCAGTGGGGGCGGCTAAGGTTTTGAAGCACTATCGATGGTGTGGGCTTGCTGGAGGATCCCCTCCTCGACGCTTTGCAGCGGCATTTCGGTTGGGCCGCCTTCCGAGAAGGCCAAAGGCCTGTGGTGGAGGCCCTGCTGGAAGGTCGCGATTGTTTGGCCGTTCTCCCCACTGGGGCGGGGAAGTCGCTTTGCTACCAGCTTCCAGCCTTGGTCAGAGAGGGCCTGACCGTGGTGGTTTCGCCCCTGGTGGCCCTGATGCAAGATCAGGTGCGCCAGCTGCAACGGCGGCGGATTGCGGCGGCTTGTCTGCATCGAGGCGTGCCCAATGAGGACGTTCGCGCCCTGAGACGGGCGCTTCAGGAGCGCCGTCTACGGCTGTTGTATTTGGCGCCGGAACGCTTGCAGATGGAGAGCACCCGCCAACTGCTGGAGGATTGCTTGCACAGCGGTTCCCTGGTGGCCCTGGCCGTGGATGAGGCTCACTGCATCAGCGCCTGGGGCCATGACTTCCGCCCGGACTACCGTCGGCTAGGGGCTCTGCGTGGCCTGTTTCCCGGTGTGCCCTTGGTGGCGCTCTCCGCTACGGCGCCACCCCAGGTGAGGGCAGACATCATTCGCTTGTTGAGCCTGCGCCAACCCCTCGTGCAGGTGCGCTCGGCCCGGCGCCTCAACCTCTCTTACGCCATGCGCCGGCGACCGACCGAGCCCCTCGATGAGGTGCTTGACGCCATCGCCCAGGCTCGTGGCGCGGTGTTGATTTATGCCCGCACCCGGCGCTCGGTGGAGGAGTGGACAAGCCGCTTGCGGGAAGCGGCTGTGGAGGCCATCGCGTACCACGCCGGGATGGAATCCCACTGCAGGCAGATTGCTCTCGAGCATTTTCAGACTCACCCCCGCCCCGTGTTGGTGGCCACCGTGGCCTTTGGCATGGGAGTTGATCGTGGTGATGTGGGTTTGGTGCTGCATCTGCAGTTGCCAGCAAGTCCGGAGGGCTATCTGCAGGAATCCGGGCGTGCAGGGCGGGATGGGCAGCCGGCGAGGTGTGTGGTGTTGTTTGATCCTGCCGATCGGCAGCGTTTGGGTTGGGCGATCCGGGCCTCAACCTCTGCTGACGCGCCGCTGTCCTGGTCTGCCCCGGAGGCGGAGCGGATGGCCTTGGCCCAGCGGCAACTTCGGCGCATGGAAGCGATCGCGGAGGGCGAGGGTTGCCGGGAACAGGCCTTGCTCCGCGCCGTCGGCGAGGTGGTGGGCGCTTGCGGACGCTGTGACATTTGCGCCGGAGAGCGGTTCGCCAAGGATTGGTCTGATCAAGCGGTTCTTCTCTTGGAAGCCTTGCAGCAACACAAAGGCCAACCCCTGAAAAGCTTGGCGGACCAGCTGGCCAGCCAGCATGGCGGCCAACCTGATCAGTGGAGCTGGCTGAGCCGTCGTTTAGTGCAGGAGCATCTCATCAACGAGAGTGATGATGGGGTGCAACGGCTGTGGATCAGAAGTTCGGGTCTGCATTTCCTCCGTTCTCCTTGGCCCTTGCAGTTGCAGGTTGGTTCATCCCGCGCGGCGTGAACAGAAGTCGTTCACGAGTTTTGTTTCCACTTCTGAGGCTGGATCATTCCATGCGCCCCATTGCCCCGCAGCGTTGGTGCTGTTGATTTTGCGGGCGCCACAGTTGATGGATGTGTAAAGGGATTCTCCTTTGCTGTTCACCACAGCGGCGACCATGCTGCCGCCCATGGGCTGCCAACTGGTCCAGTCCACCTGGAGGGGGCCATAGCTCCTCCAGTCGGTCTTCCCGGTTGCTGCTTGCACGGCCGTGGTGGCCGGACGGGGCGCAGCAGCGGTGGTGGTGACGACAGGCTTGGGTCGGGGCTCGACGCGGGGGCTGGATTGGGGCTTGGCTTGAGGGGGTTGGGCACCGGCGGCTCCAACGGCAGAGCTGCCCTTGAGCTGGAGGGTGCTGCCCGCGTGAACGTTGTTGGGATCGGTGATGGCATTGAGAGCGATCAGCTGGCTGAGGGGGATCCCATGGCCCCTGGCAATGGCAGAGAGGCTTTCCCCCTTGCGAACCACGTGCTCACTGGCCCCTGGGGTGTAGCTGTAGGCCAACGGCTTGGCTGAGGTTTGTGGAGCCGCATCTCGCCCAGCTCGGCTTTGGCCACTGAGCTTCAGCACCTGGCCCGCCTCCACGTGGTTGGGGTCACTCAAACTGTTCAGCGCGATGATGGTGCTCACGGGGATGCCGTGCCGATCGGCGATGTCTGAGAGGGTTTCGCCTTGCCCCACGGTCACCGTTTGATTTGCCATGGGCTTGCCACTGGCTCTCTTGACCCCGGCGGGCAGCTTGAGCTGGGTGCCGGCCTCCAGATGGTCGGGATCTTGAATGTTGTTGAGCTCGATCAGGCGTTGCACGCTGACACCCAGCCTGTCCGCAATTTCGGAGAGGGTTTCCCCTGGCTGCACTTTGACCGCCCCCGCCAAGGAGGGCAGAGGAAGAGCCAGGGCCAACGCCAGGGCGGCAAACGCGGAGCGCATGGAATGGATCGTCTTCAGGCTCGGCGAAGGGTAAGGACCCTTTTGGCTCTCATCCAGTGCCCCACCCCGCGAATTGGCCCGAATTAGCCGATGAGCCGCTTCACAAAGGGCCACTTGCCTGCGTAGGGCGGGTAGCGCAGCGCGATGTCAGGCCAGAACCTTTGCTCCAGGATGCTGCGTTGGTGGGAGAACGTGAGGAAACCGGTGTGCCCGTGATAAGCCCCCATGCCGCTCTCGCCCACGCCGCCTAAAGGCAACTGAGGCACGGCCACCTGGACGATCACGTCATTGAACGCCAGGCTGCCCGAGCTGGTGCGGCTGTGGACCCGCTCGCGATCTTGAGCCCTCTTGCCGAAAAGGTAGAGAGCAAGCGGTTTGGGGCCGGCTTGCACCCTGGCGATGGCCGCCTCCAGGTTGGGCACCGTGATCATGGGAAGGAGGGGTCCGAACAACTCCTCTCGCATCAAGGGATCCGTGTCGGGATCGTCCACCTGCAACACGGTGGGTTCGATCCGTTGTTGGTCCCTGCTCCTCCGGCCGCCCAGGAGCACCTGCCCCCGCTGTTCCGCTTCGCAGAGCAGGCCACTCAGTCGATCGAAGTGCTGCAGGTTCACCAGCCGGGCAAGATCGGGGCTCGCCAGGGGATCGGGGCCGTAGAGCCGGGTGATCTCTTCGGCCATCGCCGCCTTCAGGGGGGCCACAACCTCTGGCACCACCAGCAGATGGTCGGGGGCCACACAGGTTTGGCCTGCATTCAGGCCCTTGCCCCAGACCAGCCGGCGTGCGGTGGTGGCGATCGGTGCATCGGCGAGCACAATCGCCGGGCTCTTGCCCCCCAACTCCAGGGTGACCGGGGTGAGATGACGGGCTGCCGCCGCCATCACCAAGCGGCCAACCCGCCCCCCTCCCGTGAACAGGATGTGATCGAAGCGGTGTTCCAAAAGTTGGGCGCCCACCTGGCCATCGCCTTGCACCACCTGGACGATCTGGGGGGGGAAGGCCTCTGTGAGCAGGTTGGCGATATGGGTGGCCGTGTGAGGGGCCAGCTCCGAGGGCTTGAGCACCACGGTGTTGCCGGCGGCCAGGGCGCTCACCAGGGGCTGCAGGCAGAGCTGAAAGGGATAGTTCCACGGGCCCAAAATCAGCACGCAACCCAGGGGCTCGGGTTGCAACCGGCCGCGGGCGGGCCAGCGTGAGGGGGGCAGGCCGATGCGCTTGCCTGCCATCCATCGTTTGAGATGGCGGCGGGTGAACTGGAGCTCCTCCCGAACCCCCACCAGCTCAAAGTAGGCCTCCAGTGGGGGCCTGCCCAGGTCCTGGGCGAGGGCCTGGAGCAGACCCGATTCCGCCATCTCCAGCACACCCTCCAGCCTGGCGAGTTGCTCCAGGCGCCACTGCAAGGGGCGTGTGCTCCCTTCGGTCACCAGCTGGCGCATGGTCTCCACCGGCGGGGAGAGGAAAGAGTGGGCCTCAGGCATGGCGGTGGCGAAACCCCTCCAGGGTTGCAGAGGTTTGCGGAACTGGTGTCATTGGCAACTCTCCTGGGCCACGAGAAGCCTCAAGGCGTTGAGGCCGGGATCGTTGGGGCCCTCGTTGGCAAACAACAGCGCTGTGGCGAGCGCTTGATCTCCCTTGGCGAGAAGATCCTCGATCGCTGGGCGCCAGGCCCCAGGCTGTCCCATCAGGGATCGGAGTCGACCATCTCCCACTCGCAAACGTTGGAGAGGCGCCCCTTCGAGCTGGATGGTGGCGAAGTGTTCCGGAGTGGATCCCAAGGGCCGCAGGCGAACGGTGATCGCCTGGCCGGGCTTGAGCGGGGACAGGGGCCATGCCAAGGGGCCTTCCCATGCCCCCTGATTGGGTAAGGACTGCCAGCTCCACAGCACCTTGGCTCCCTCTTCGATGCGGAGCTCCGCCAGAGGCTCTCTGACGAACAGAGTGGGCCGGGAGAGAGGAACCAGGGCCCTCGGAACGGCGTGGGGTGAGGCGCTCCTTTCGAGATGGGGGGCGAGAACACACACCTCAGGAGCGGCGGCGACAGGCAGGGAGCAGCCCTGCAGCAAGATCAGCACAGCTGGCAGATTTGTAGCAATCGCCACAGTTGAAACTTGGGATCGCTTCATAACTTCTCTGTGCTTGGCCCCCTTCTAGGGGGCGAGGAGACCGAGTTGCTGGGAGGAGCCTCTGATGGGCCGGCGAACACGTCAACACTGCGCGCCCGAGGGGGTGCCGGGTGGCGCGATGACCCCTGTGCCTCCCCAGGTGCTGCCATCCGAAGTGGTGCGGGTGCCGGTACGGGCAATTCTCTACCTCCAGGCCATGGCGGAAAATGGACAGGGGGATCGCCCCAAACCCCTCGGCCCCGCGTTCCCCTACGGCCACGTTTGCTATCAGCAGTAGATCCATCTCCAGCTGCGCGTCCACGCGGCTTGGGTCGCCCAAGTGCGGGGCGCTAGTTGTTCGCTGTGCTGGTCTATTCCAGGGATCCCTTGCTGCTTGGACGGATCTCATTTCGGGAAGCCCTTGACGAGACTTGAACTCGTGACCTCTCCCTTACCAAGGGAGTGCTCTACCGCTGAGCTACAAGGGCGTGTGGAAGGTGGGCCGGGTTGGATTTGAACCAACGTAGGCAGAGCCAGCGG
>JAYKHK010000115.1:0-18937 GCA_035284785.1 Cyanobacteriota bacterium
TGGATCGAGGGATTGCCCACACGGTTGACGCGATCGCCACTGCTGAAGCCACCGCTGGGCTTTCGATCGCCACGGGTCAACGAGCCGCCTCCGCTGAAGCCGGTGTGGGCTCGGCCTCCACCACCACCGCGGCCCCCGCCCCCGCCACCCCCGCGGGCGAGGAGCGTGGCACTGTTGGCTGGCCCAGAGGTGTCAATGGCGAAGGCCATCAGCGGCCCCGCCGGACAGGCCACCAGGGCTGCCGTCGTCAGCGCGAAGACATGGAGAAAAGGGCGCTCCATCACTTGACCTCCTTCCGCTGGGCCACCAAATCGCAACCGGTGTCGTAGCAGAGGATGTCCACCCGGCCATCGCGGCCGAAGTGGGCACGCACCAAATCCCTGCCGCGGAAATCCGGCCGGTCCTGGAGCAGGCTGTTGAGGTAGTTGGGATTCACCACGCAGAGATCCTGGCCATTGAGGCAAAGCGTGTTGCTGGAGAACCGCAATGTGGCGTTCTGCGGGGTTTTCCAGCTCTTGCTGGCTTCGTCCCAAAGGTGGAAGCGGGCGGGTTGATCGCTGATGCGCAGGGTGTGGATGGTGGAGCCGATGGTGTGGCGGTAGAGGGTGGCACCTTCCTCGTTCACGGCCTCCACCTTGCAGGTCACAGGGGCCGCCCCCTTGAGAGCGCATTTGGTTTGCAAGGAATAGAGCGTTTCCGCCCTGGCCTGTGCCGGGGTGAGGGTGAGGGCAGCTCCCGTAAGCACAGCAGCCGCCCATCCAACTCCCCTGAGGGCAGGGTGGAGTGTTGAGGGCAACGCTGCCGAGTGCGTCGACATACCGAACGGAGAATCACTATCTGCAGCGTGAGCAGGGGGAAGACCGGCGTCAGGCTTGGCAAGGGATGGTGAAACAAAGTGCAACCATCCCTACTGGAGTTGGCGAATCAGTCTTCACTTCAAAGATTTCGGCCCAGGTGCTGCCATCCGAGAGCAACGAACTTTTCGGGAAATATTGTTCCTTTTCGGCACGATCGGCCGGTGGATTCCACTAGTGCTTTTCAAGCTCAGGTCGCACGATGCAACGGAAGCCCATGTGGCAGGTGGAGGTGTCGATGCCCTGGGCCAGCCGGGCGGCGGGGCGATAGCGCTGGCAGTAGTTGGGAGCGCAGAGGAACGATCCCCCCTTCACCACCTTCCGCGGGATCGTTCCATGTTGGGAGGAGGGATCCACGCTGCTCTGGCGTCGGGCGCTCTCGGAATCGGCCAACTCCCCGAGAGAGGCGCAACACCCCCCTTCCTTGTCGCCATCGCCACGGGCCAGGCCCCGCTCCAGGGTGGCCAGCCGTTCCCGATGCTCCTGATACCAGTCATCGGTCCACTCCCACACATTGCCGATCATGTCGACCAAGTTGTAGCCATTGGGGGGAAAGCTCCCTACGGGGGAGGTGCGCTCCCAGCCATCCAGCCGACTGTTGTGGTGGGGGAAGGCGCCTTGCCACGTGTTGGCTCGGGGTTGTCCACCAGGGTGGAGGGTGTCACCCCAGGCGTACTCCATGCCTTCCACCCCCCCCCAGGCGGCCCGTTCCCACTCCGCTTCGCTGGGCAGTGCCTTGCCTGCCCAGGTGGCGTAAGCCAGGGCATCCCCGTGGGCCAGGTGCACCACCGGATGGTTCTCCCGCCCTTTGAGGGAGCTGCCGGGCCCCTCCGGGTGGCGCCAATTGGCTCCTGCCACGTACTGCCACCACTGGTAGGGATCCCCCAGCCCCACCGGGGCGGCAGGGGGCACAAACACGATCGAGGAGGGGGCGAGCCGCTCCGGTAAGGCGTCGGGATAGAGAGCCGGATCAGCGGGTTGCTCGGCCAGGGTGAGGTGGCCGGTGGCTTTGACGAACTTCAGAAACTGGGCATTGGTCACCGGGGTGCGGTCCATCCAGAACCCCTCCACGCTGACGCGATGGGCTGGAGCCTCCTCCGGATAGTGGTGGTCGGATCCCATGAGAAAGCTTCCCCCTGGGATCCACACCATGTCTCGGGAGGGGGGCCGCCCCGCCCCGCGCCCGACGGCGCCGGAAGCTGGGGTGGCTGGACGGACCGACCGGCTGCGGGGCATGGGCGAACTCAGGCCGCCCCGCTGGCGGCCTGCTCGAGTTTCTCCATCACCCGCTCCAGGGAGAAGCTGGCCGCCTTCTGACGGGGCGGATAGGCCACGAAGGTCTTGAGGAACTCGCCCACATAGGTCTGAGCAGGGACCAGCATGAAGACGTGGTCAAACATCCAGTCCCAATAGGTGTTGGAGGTGATGTCGGCCCGCTCGTAGGGGTCGGTGAGGAGGTTGAAGATCTTCGGCACCCGTAGCTCTACGAAGGGTTCGGCCCAGATTTGGCAGGTGCCGGGGCAGCGTTGCTCCTTGAACACAAACTTCCAGTTGTCATAGCGCAAACCCACCAGATCGCCGTCATCGGAAAAGTAGAAAAACTCCTTGCGGGGGCTCTTGTCGGTTTTGCCGGTCCAGTAGTCGAGCATGTTGTAGCCATCCAGGTGGATGCGGAAGGTCTTGCTGCCCACCTGATGGCCGTCGAGGAGCTTCTGCTTGATCTCCGGTTCCCCGGCCGCGGCTAGCAGCGTTGGCAGCCAGTCGAGGTGGCTGCAGATGCCCGTGAGGTTGATGCCAGCAGGGATGTGGCCAGGCCAGCGCACCATGGCCGGTACCCGGAAGGCGCCTTCCCAGTTGGTGTTCTTCTCACTGCGGAAGGGGGTCATGCCTGCATCAGGCCAGCTGTTCATGTGCGGCCCGTTGTCGGTGCTGTACATCACGATTGTGTCGTCGCTGATGCCGAGCTCATCGAGGAGATCGAGCATCTGGCCGATGCACTCGTCGTGATAGATCATCACGTCGTGGTATTCCGATTGCCAGCGTCCGCTGCGGCCCACATCCTGGGGCCGGGCGTAGGTGCGGAAGTGCATGTGGGTGGTGTTGAACCACACAAAGAACGGCTCACCGGAGGCCACGGCCTCTCGGATGAAGCGCTTGGCCTCCACAAGAAACTCGTCGTCGGCCGTTTCCATCCGCTTGCGGGTGAGGGGGCCGGTGCTCTCGATGCGCTGGGTGCCATCGCCATTCGCCCAGCTGTGCAGCACACCGCGCGGGGCAAATCGCTTGCGGAAGTTGGGAAATTCTGGATCGTCCTGCCTGGGGTAGTCGCGCAGTTCCGGTTCTTCCTCAGCATTGAGGTGGTACAAATTGCCAAAGAACTCATCGAAGCCGTGCATTGTCGGCAGATGTTCGTCCCTATCGCCGAAATGGTTTTTGCCAAACTGCCCAGTGCGGTAGCCCAGGGGCTGGAGCAGCTCGGCAATGGTGGGATCCTCGGCGCGGAAGCCCAGCTCGGCGCCCGGCAGGCCCACCTTGCTCAGCCCCGTGCGATACACGCTCTGGCCGGTGATGAAGGCGGCTCGACCGGCGGTGCAACTTTGCTCGGCGTAGTAGTGGATGAACTTGGCGCCTTCCCGCGCCACACGGTCGATATTGGGGGTTTGATACCCCATCAGCCCGTGGCTGTAGCAGCTGAGGTTGCTCTGGCCGATGTCATCGCCCCAGAGGATCAGGATGTTGGGTTGACCGTTGGGCATGGCGAGAACGAATGGCGCATACTGTCCCCCGAATCATGTCCAGAGCGTCCTCGGGTGCCCACTCAAAAAGTGCAACGGAAATGCTTCGTCATTCCTGCCTGGAATCTGCCAATAGCCGGACTTCCTGAATAGCGCTGGAGCAGGGGCAAATGCTGCAGGAACGGCGCCAGGCCACAACGGATGTGCACCGCCCGCTCCAAGAGCGCCGAGGCGGTTTCTTCCTCGCCGAGGACGGCGGCGGTCAGCCCCCAGACGCTTGTCATGGTGAGTTCTGGTGCGCCTCGGCCCAGGGCTGACTGCAGCAGGCCTTTCGCTTGGACGCTCTTCCCACAGAGAGCCAAGGTGAGGGCTGCGAGCGCCTGAAGTTCGTTGTTGGGAGTCTTGGCGATGGAGGACGCCTCCAGTTCTCCCAGGGCCTCTGCGGGGCGCCCCGCAGAGGCCAGCACGAGGCTCAGAAAGAGCTGAGGAGCCACAAGATGGCCATCAATCTGGAGCTGTTTCTGCAAACAGAGGATGGCCTTCCGGTGCTCACCCTGCATCCACCAGGCCATCGCAGTGAGCAACCACCCATTCGGGCAATCCGGGGCAAGCAGGGGCTCCAAAAGGCGCACAGCCTCAGCGGCGCGGCCCGTGGCCAGCAGGTGGCGAGCCCAGCTGTGTCGGGCAGTGCCTGCTGGCAGTTGGCCAGGCAGCCAGCCAGCGAAACGGGCCTCAGCCAGATCAGGTTGCCAGTGAAGGAGAGAGAGCACTTCCACTCGCAAGGCCAACACCTCGGAGGCCATTTTCCCGGAGGCTTCCGCCTGATTGAGGAGCTTCTCAACGAGTGGCTCGAGGGGCTCGGCAGGGAGCAACCCCCAGAAGTATTTCGCCAGCTGGCTGGCACACAGCTGCAGCAGGGCTGGCGTGAAATCCGGAGCCATCTCCGCGCAACGACGCAGGAAGCCCTCGGCCCGGATCAGCTCGCGGGGGTCGCGCTGACGAACCCAGACCAGCCCTTCCACATAGGTGCCCAGGGTTTGGGCCGTGGGGAATCCGGCTCCGCCTTCCTGTCCCGCCTCGCTGTCGCCATCCTTCGTTGCCATCACATGGATTGGTGCCTCCAGGCGGTAGCCACCGCCATAAATGGTGCGAATCACGGTTGAGCCAAGGGGACCGTTCGCCAGGATTCGGCGCAAGCCATGGACGGTGCGCGAAATGCTCACCTCGCTCACATGGTCGTGTCCCCAAACCTCTTGCAGCAACTTTTCCCTTGAGAGCACCTGGCCCCTCTGGCGCACCAAAGCAAGCAATAAACGTCGTTGGAGCGGGGCGAGGTGGATGGCCGTGGGCCCCAGCCAGAGATGGCCCTCCGCGTCGAGCGTGTAGGGCCCGAAACCCCAGAGACTCTTGTGAGGTTCGATCTGGCTGGAGGTCATGGAGGGTGCCGGGGAGCTGCGAGACGAAAAACAGCCATTAAAATTTTTGCAGGGCTGCTCGAATGATTTCGCTCAAAAAACGCGAACCTTTCAGGGCCTGTTGATTGTGTCTTTTTGTTGCTTGCTCATGTTGATCAGGCCAGCTTGATGTCGGGTGCATTCACCCAGAGTTGGACGTCCGTGGAGGAGCTGCAGGCGATCCTTCAAGGGCTGGGCTTGGATCTCCAATTGCTGCAGCTGGAGGGTGGTGCCTTGGGCGGCAGGATGCTTCTCCTTGATGTTCCCCCTCTGCGGCTGGTGCGGCTCCAGCTCGACAGGCGCGTGCACAGCCTGGGCCCCAAGCCCCAAGGGGTGCTCACCATCAGCCTCGATTTGGTTCCGCGATCTCGCGAGGTCCCACTGCGCTCCCATGGCCAGGCCCTGTCTCACGACAGCCTGTTTGGGTTGGATCCCTCTCGGGAGGTCCATCTCACTTTGCCTAAGCCGGTGACCTTGGGGTTGGTGTTTCTCCCCCTCCAAGCTCTAGCCCCTTGGGCTGATCAGTTCGGCTGGCCGGGCTTTTGTGGCGAGCTGTCCCCATCCACCAATGTCTTGCCGATGAGTCCGTCCAGCTCAGAGGCACTCCGGCGCTATTTGCGGTGGCTGTTTGCCCTGGCGGAAAAGGATCCTGGTCGCCTGCGGCTCCCGGCCACCCAGGTCCTGATCGTGGAAGACCTCCTGCCCCTGATCCTGGAGGCCCTGATCAGCGGCCCTTCCCTTCCCAAGCCTTCCCGCCCCCCCGCTCGGATCGAGCTGGTGAAACACGTGCAGGATTGGATGCATGACCATCCATGCCGCCCCGTCACCCTTGCCGACCTCTGCCGCCAGGCCCACGCCAGTCGTCGCACCCTGATCCAGGGATTCAAGGACCACCTGGGCATGGGCCCGATGGCTTACCTCAAGCTGCTCCGTCTGCATGGCGTTCGCAGGTGCTTGCTTCAGGCCGATCCCGGTGCCATTCAAATTGGCGCCATTGCCGGGGACTGGGGGTTCTACAACGCGGGCCATTTCGCTGCCGACTATCGACGGCTTTTTGGGGAACGGCCCCAGGACACCTTGCGGCGGGCCTGCTGACGCTTGATCAGAAGCGCACATCACCACCCCGATCCGTCCTGAGGCTGCTACCTTTCTGGTCCATCGCGGCAGCCCCTTGGGCAGCCAGCCGCCCAAACCATCGTCTAAATCTTCTCCCCCTGCCGCAGCGCCCTCTGAGTCTCAGGCGTTGACGGCGAAAGCTTCCTTGCGGCAGCTGTTAGACAGCCTGAGCCACGAGCAACGCCGCAACCATGAGTTGCTGGCATCCCTGGCGTTTGCTCTGCGCAGTTTCACCAATCTGCAGCGTTTTCTTGAGCTGGTGCCTTTGGTCACGGCCAGATTGGTGGAAGGCCAGGGCAGCCTTTTGGTGGTCTTTCACCCTGATGGCCGCCTCTGGCGTGATCAACTGCAGGCCACCAACGGCGAACGCTGCGGCGAGGTGCTGCGTCAGCTGGCGGCGCTCACAGACACCCAATTGCAGGCTCTCTCTGGTGAGGAGGCTGTGGCTGCCCTTTTGGATGGCCTGATCAGCCGTTTGCTTGCACCGGCCCAGGTGTTCGCCACCTCTGTGGTGGCGCGGAGCCGCCAGCGGGGTCGGCTTTACGTGTTCAGCGACCGCCAGGGCTACAGCTGGAGCGAGGTGCATCGTCGCCATCTTCAATTGGTGGCTGATCTCACCGGGGTGGCCCTGGAGACGGCCACCCTCCAGGAGGACAGCCGTCGCCACGAACGCCTGGATCGCCAGTTGAGCATTGGGGCCGAGATCCAGGCCCAGCTCCTGCCGGATCGCTGCCCGGTCATTGAAGGGGTGGAGCTGGCGGCTCGCTGCCGGCCGGCCTTTCAGGTGGGTGGCGACTACTACGACTTCATCCCCACTCGGCCGGAGGGGCCGCCCCGCAAGCGAGAGCGGGATCGCTGGGCGCTGGTGATGGGTGACGTCATGGGAAAGGGCGTGCCTGCCGGTCTGCTGATGACGCTGTTGCGCGGCATGTTGCGGGCCGAGGTGCTCAGCGGGCTGCCCCCGGACCGCATCTTGCACGATCTCAACCATCTGGCCCAGGAAGATCTCGCCCAATCCCACCGTTTTGTGACGTTGTTTTACTCCGATTACAACCCTCGCTCCCGCCTGCTGCGCTATGCCAATGCCGCCCACAACCCCCCCCTGCTCTGGAGGCGGCAGCAGAGCCGGGTGGACCGCCTCGATGCCCCTGGCCTGTTGATTGGTCTGCAGAGCGAGGCGGAGTATGAGTGCCGCCAGGTCAAACTGGAACCAGGGGATGCGGTCCTCTATTACACCGATGGCGTCACGGAGGCCACGGGCTTCAGCGGCGAGCGCTTCGATGAGGAGCGGCTGCTGAAGGCGTTCCATGGGGCCTGCGTTTCGGCAGCTGGAGCCCAGGGCATTCTCGATCAGCTCTTTGCCCGGCTTGATCGCTTCCTGGGAACCGACCGTCAGCTGGAGGACGATGCGTCCCTGGTGGTGCTCAAGGTGCGTGATGAAGTCAGGCTGCCTCCACTGCCGATGCCCCCCTCAGGGACAGTGGCAAGCTGATGGCAAGCGTGTGGGCCCTGGATGTCGACTGAGTTTTCTCCGTCCAGCTCCGTGCCGGCCGCGGGCCAGGCCACCTGGAGCGATCGCTTCGAGCAGGGGTTGAATCCTGCCATTGAGCGCTTCAATGCGTCGATTGGCTTTGACATCACCCTCCTCCAGGAGGATCTCGATGGTTCCGTTGCCCACGCCCGCATGCTCGGCTGCTGCGGGGTGATCAGTCCCGCCGAGGCCCAACAGCTGATTGACGGCCTGGAGGCCATCCGCGCGGAGGCCGCCGCGGGGCAATTTCGCCCCGGCATCGAGGTGGAGGATGTGCATTTTGCGGTGGAGCGCCGCCTGACCGAGCGGCTGGGAGCCCTCGGCAAGAAGCTCCACACCGGCCGCAGTCGCAATGATCAGGTCGGCACAGACCTGCGTCTCTGGCTGCGCCGCCAGATCGACGCCATCGATGGAGCCTTGCGGCGGTTTGAGGGGGCCCTGCTGGTCCAGGCCGAGCGGCATGTCGACACCCTGATTCCCGGCTACACCCATCTGCAGCGGGCCCAACCCCTGAGCTTGGCTCACCATCTCCTCGCCTACGTGGCGATGGCCCAGCGGGATCGCTCCCGCCTGGAGGATGTGCGCCGTCGCGTGAACATCTGCCCCCTGGGAGCGGCCGCCCTGGCGGGGACGCCGGTGCCGATCGATCGTCGGCAGACAGCCGCTGAACTCGGCTTTGGGGCGATCTATGCCAACAGTCTGGATGCGGTGAGCGATCGCGATTTTGCGGTGGAGTTCATGGCGGCGGCCAGCTTGGTGATGGTGCACCTCAGCCGCCTGGCGGAGGAGGTGATCCTCTGGGCCAGCGAAGAATTCGGCTTCATCGGCCTCACCGATCGCTGTGCCACCGGCAGCAGCCTGATGCCCCAGAAGAAAAACCCAGATGTGCCCGAGCTCGTGCGCGGCAAAACCGGTCGTGTGTTCGGACACGTGATGGGGTTGCTCACCATGATGAAGGGCCTGCCCCTTGCTTACAACAAGGATTTTCAGGAGGACAAGGAAGCCCTCTTCGATGGGGTGCGCACCTGCCTGGATTGTCTTGAAGCGATGACGATTCTGTTTGAGGAGGGGTTGGAGTTCAGGCCCCAGCGTTTGGAGGCCGCTGTGCACAGCGACTTTGCCAATGCCACGGACGTGGCCGACTACCTCGTTTCCAGGGGAGTGCCCTTTCGGGAGGCATACCAGCTGGTGGGCGGCCTTGTGAAGCAGTGTGTGGATCAGGGACGGCTTCTGGCGGAGCTCTCCTTAGAGGAATGGCAGCGGTTGCATCCCGCTTTCGAGGTGGATATCTATGACGCCATTGCCCCGCGCCAGGTGGTGGCGGCGCGCCGAAGCGAGGGGGGAACCAGCTTCGTAGAAGTGCGGCGGCAGCTCGACTTGGCTCTGAAGCAGCTGCAGGGTGAGGGTTCTGCGCTGCAGTGATGATGCTGCAACACTCCTGCCCATTGGAACGGGACAGATTCCAGAGACCGTCTAATCTACGAAGGTCCGAATCCCACTGGGCTCTTCGGCATCCGTATCGGTTCCCCCAGCCCCTTTCGTGAGCATCTTTGTAGGCAATCTTCCCTTCCGCGCTGAGCAGGAGGACGTCGTTGAACTTTTCGCACGTTTCGGCGAAGTGGTGAATTGCTCCCTTCCTCTGGAGCGTGACACCGGACGCAAACGTGGCTTTGCTTTTGTAGAGATGGCCAATGATGAATCGGAAACGAAGGCCATCGAAGCGCTGCAAGGAACCGAATTGATGGGCCGCCCTCTGCGCATCAATAAGGCCGAACCCCGCTCCGGTGGCGGTGGCGGTGGCGGTGGTGGCGGACCTCGGCGAGGTGGCGGTGGCGGCTACGGCGGCGGTTATGGCGGCGGCGGTGGCGGCAGCTATGGCGGTGGTCGCAGCGAGGACCGCGGCTCCGGGGCTCGCAACTGGGAGGATCGCAGCTATGGAGGCGGTGATCGCAGCACCGATGCCTTTGATGCCGGCCGTGCCCGACGTCGCCGCAGCGGGGGCGATAGCTCCCTATCCGAGTGAGGACCGACCTGTCCCTGGTTCAGAGCCCTTGTTGCTCCAGTTGAAGCGCCGCCTCGGCGAGCACATGTGGGCTCGCCTGGCGATCGCTGGCCCGCCGGGAGAGGGCGGCTCTCCACCCCCGGGCCCCCTTGACCCCCTCGACGACATGCACCAAGTGTCGGGCGATCGCCCATAGCCTTCCTCCCTGATCGCACCAGCGTTCGGCATGGGGGATCACCCCGCGCACGACCGCGGAGGGTTTGACGGGCGGCAGAGAGATGTCCCCGAAGATCTCCCTGTCCACCCCCGCCCAGCGCAGGGGGTGCTGATAGGCAGCCCGACCCACCATCACCCCATCCACCTCCTCCAACTCGGCCTGGCAGGCGGCCATGGTCTCCAGCCCCCCGTTGAGTTCCACCAAAAGCTCAGGGCGCTCCCGTTTCAGTTGATGCACGATGTCCCAACGCAGAGGGGGGATGGTGCGGTTTTCTTTGGGATCAAGACCAGCCAGCCAGGCCTTGCGCGCATGCACGGCGAAGCGGGCAGCGCCTGCAGCGGCTACGGCGTCGACAAACTCCAGCAGCTCGGCAAAGCCATCCCGTGCATCGATGCCAATGCGGTGTTTCACCGTCACCGGCAACCCGCTGGCCGCGGCCATCGCTGCAACGCAATCTGCCACCCGTCCAGGGTGCGCCATCAAGCAAGCGCCGAAATGTCCCTGGCTGGCCTTTGGACTCGGACAGCCCACATTCAGATTCACCTCGTCGTAGCCCCAGCTTGCGGCCAGCTGAGCGGCTGCCGCCAACTCGTGGGGCGTGTCCCCCCCTAGCTGGAGCACCAGGGGTTTCTCTTGCTGATCAAACCCAAGCAGCCGCTCCAGCCTCCGTTGCCGCTCAACGCTGCAGCGAGGTGGGCCCTCCCTGAGCAGGTGATCCACCGCCCTGGCAACCACCATCTCGGAATAGAGCAGGCTGTGGCGGCTCACCTGACGCATCAGCACCCGGAAGTGCCGATCCGTGTAGTCGAGCATGGGCGCCACACTGAAGCGGTAAGCGTTTGGCATCGTTCCATGCTGCCCACCCATCTGGCCAGCCACGCATCAGTTCTGGTGGTTGGGGGTGGACCGGCCGGTTTCATGGCGGCGATCGAGGCCGCTGGGGCCGGGTTGGAGGATGTGTGGCTGCTGGAGGCCACCTCCGAGCTCCTCCACAAAGTGCGGATCAGTGGGGGAGGGCGCTGCAATGTCAGCCATGCCTGTTGGGACGTGCGTGCCCTCACGTCCCATTACCCTCGGGGTGGGCCGGCCCTGCTGGGTCCCTTTTCGAGGTTTGGTCCCAGGGAAGCCTTGCAGTGGTTTGGCCGTCATGGGCTTGAACTGGTGGAAGAGGCGGACGGACGACTGTTTCCCCGCTCCCAATCCTCCCTCTCGGTGGTGGCCTGCCTGCGCAAGGCAGCCCAGGCGGCGGGGGTGCAAGTGCGGCAGGGTCTGGCTGTGGAGCGTGCAGAGTCGCGTCCCGGGGGGGGCTTCCTGGTCACCCTGCGGAATGGCCGACAGCTGTCAGCCGATCGTCTGGTGTTGGCGACGGGAAGCCATCCCAGCGGGCATCGTCTGGCTCGCTCATTGGGTCACAGTTTGGTGCCCCCGGTTCCTTCTCTGTTCACCCTCGCCGTGGCAGACCCCTCCCTCACGGCTCTGGCGGGCGTCAGCCTGGACCCTGTTGCACTCACCCTTCACCCCCCTGCATCAGACCCCTCCCCCGCGGCGTCCTTTCGTCAGCGAGGGGCGGTGCTCATCACCCACTGGGGTTTGAGTGGACCAGCCACCCTGCGTCTGACGGCCTTTGCTGCCCGCCAGCTCAGAGCTTGGGGCTATCGGGCCAACTTGGTTGTGGATTGGACGGGTGGGCTGCCACGGCAGGAGGTGGAGAGCCTCTTGGCAGAGGCCAAGCTCCAACAGGCCCGGCGTCAGATTGCTGGGGCGCGGGCCCTGCCGTCGCTCAGTCGTCGCCTCTGGGCAGCGTTGGTGGCAGCGGCAGGGCTGAAGGACGATCGCCGTTGGGCCGACCTCGACCGCCAAGGGCAACGGGCTCTCGTCACTGCGCTTGTGGCCAGCCAGTATGCCGTGAAGGGTCGGGGACCCTTCGGCGAGGAGTTCGTGACGGCTGGGGGCGTTCCCCTCAAGGAGGTGCGGGGGGGCACCATGGAGAGCCGTCTTCAGCCCGGGTTGTTTCTGGTCGGGGAGCTCCTTGATGTCGATGGCGTCACGGGGGGGTTCAACTTCCAGCATTGCTGGACCAGTGGCTGGCAGGCAGGACAAGCTTTGGCGCAGGTGGGCGCGGCGAGCAAAGCGGAAGAATGATCAGCGAATCTTCTCGAAGACAGAGAACATCGGCAAATACATGGCCACCAGAATGGAAGCCACAATTCCACCCACGAGCACAATCATGAAGGGTTCAATCAACGAGGTGAGCATCTTGGCTGTAGCACTCACTTCATCTTCATAAAAGTCGGCAACTTTCGAGAGCATGCCATCCATGTTGCCTGTTTCTTCGCCAACAACAAGCATGCTGATAGCGAGCTCTGGAAAAACATTTTTCATCGCCAAAGCCGCGCTCAATGGAATGCCCTCGCTCACGTCAACGCGAGAGCTGCTGATGGCATCGGCAAAAATGGAATTTGTTGCTGTTTCCGTCAGAATATCGAGGGACATCATGATCGGCACCCCCGCTTTGGAGAGGGAAGCCAAGGTGCGGCAGAATTGAGCGGTGGCTGTTTTTTGGATCAGGTCTCCAAAGAGCGGCAGACGCAAGACCAGACGATCGACCTGTCGGCGACCCAAGGGAGAGTCGTAATAGGTTTTGGCTCCCCAGGCAGTGATCAACAAGATCCCCACCAATACGAGGGAGAAAGGGGATCGCAAGGTCTTGCTGAGGTCGACCATCATTTGGGTGAAGATCGGCAGCTCGGCGCCAAGCTGTTCAAAAATTTCGGCAAATGTTGGGATGACAAAAATCGTCATCCCCAGGAACACCATGATGGCGAGGACGAAAACGGTGATCGGATAACTAAGAGCGCTTTTGATCTGATTTTGAAGCTTTGCGTTGTCCTCAAGCAACTTGGCCAAGCGCTTGAGGGTTTCATCCAGCACGCCACCCGCTTCGCCCGCTTCCACCATGGCAATGCTCAGTTTGTCGAAAACCTTTGGCCAGCGCCGCATCGATGTTGCAAGATTTTCTCCTTGGTTCACCTCTTCAATCATGCCGGCAAGTGCGCGGCGAAACAGGGGAGACTTCTGCTGTTGATGAATCAGGTCGATGCTCCGCAGGATGGGGACGCCTGCATTCACCAGGGTGGAGAGTTTGTTGGCAAAAATCGCCTTATCTTTGATGCTGGGTGGATTTTCAAGCAGGCGGCTCAAGAAGCTCTGCGGTGCCGAGCTTGTGGAGGCCTGTCGCCCTCCCTCTTTGCGGGTGAGGTTGTCGTAGCTGATTCCGCGCCGTCGCAGCGTGCGCCTCGCTTCTGAGGGGCTCGCAGCTTCGAGGGTGAGTTCTCTTTTCCTCCCCGCCGCCGTGGTGTAAGTAACTGTGAAGGCCGTCATCACTGATTCATGAGCCGCTCAAGCTCTTCTGGCCGCGTGGTTTTGAGAATAGCTTCCGCCTTACTGATGGCTTGCTCCTGCACCAAATTGGCAAGAGAACGCTCCAATGTGAACATGCCCTCTTTGGCGCCAGTTTGGATTTGAGAGTAGATCTGGGCTGTTTTCCCCTCTCTGATCAGGTTGGCAATGGCAGGTGTGTTGATCATGATTTCCTGAGCCATCACGCGTCCAAACTGACCTGGTGTTGGGCGGACTCTTTTGCACAGCGTCTGCGAAAATACAGCGAGCAGGCTGCTGCTGAGCTGCACGCGGATCTGCGTTTGTTGCACAGATGGAAAAACATCCACCATGCGATCCACGGTTTGGGCTGCGGAACTGGTGTGCAACGTGCCGAAGACGAGGTGGCCGGTTTCCGCCGCACTGATGGCCAATTGGATGGTTTCCAGATCCCGAAGTTCACCCACCAGAATCACATCTGGATCTTCGCGAAGGGCAGCGCGAAGAGCATTGGCAAAACTGCGGGTGTCTTCATTCACCTCTCTCTGGTGAATGACAGATTTGCTGTTTTTGTAGGTGAATTCAATCGGATCTTCGATGGTTAAGATGTGTTCTGCCCGGGTTTGGTTGATGTGATTGAGCAGGGCAGCCAGAGTGGTGGTTTTGCCCGACCCAGTGGGTCCGGTCACCAGAATCAGCCCTTTGGGCTTTCGACTTGTCTCTTCCACCACGGGGGGCAGGCCCAGGCTGTTCAAGGCGGGGATGGAATCCCCCAGTGCCCTCAAGCAAGCGGCATAGGTGCCGCGCTGTCGATAGACGTTGACACGAAAGCGGGCCACACCGCGCAGGCCGTAGGAACAATCCAGTTCCCAGTTTTGTTCAAGGTGTTTGCGTTGTGAATTGTTGAGGAGGGAAAAAATGAGCTTGTTGCACTGTTCTTCGCTCAACACCACATCTTCGGCCATGGGGCGCAGCTGCCCGTTGAAGCGGCCATAGGGAGGTTGATAGGCCGCCAGGTGAAGGTCGCTCCCGCCTGACTTCACCAGATCAGACATCAAATCCTCAATCATCATGGCTTCAACCAGCCTCCTAACGACGAACCCTCAGACAGTAAGGGCATTCCAGCCATTCGTCGTTCAAGCCTGCGCCACATCCTCGGCAGGTGAGGCTGTTGAGAGCCCTGGCCCGCCTCTCCGACTCCAATCCGGTGTCGGTGAGCAGCATCCGCTCCACTTCCTCCAGGCTGGTGAGGCCTTCCCGCACCAGATCCAAGCCATAGCCCAACAGGGTTTTCATCCCTGATTCCAGGGCTAGTCGTCGCAGCTCGTGGGTGCTGGCCCGTTTCGCGACGGCGGCTGAGAGGGTTTCATTCATGGTGAGCACCTCGTAAACGCCCACCCTGCCTCGATAACCACGGCCGCGGCAGGTGGGGCAACGGTTTTGAGCCCCTGGCGAGACGGTGTGGGCGTGATAGAAGGTGATGGATTCTTCATCGGTGGCCACCAAGCCAAAGTGGGCCAACTCCTCATGGTCTGGATGGTGGGGGATCCGGCAATCCGGGCAGAGGCGTCGGACGAGACGCTGCGACACCACACCCAGCAGGGAGGAACTCACCAAAAAGGGCTCCACACCCATCTCGTCGAGTCGCGCAAAGGCACCAACGGCATCGTTGCAATGGAGGGTGGTGAGCACGAGGTGGCCCGTCAGGGCGGCTTCGATGGCGGTGCGGGCCGTTTCCAGGTCTCGGGTCTCTCCCACCAGGAGCACATCGGGGTCTTGACGCATGAACGCCCGCAGGGCAGAGGCGAAGTCGTAACCCTTTTCTCGATTGACCTGGGTCTGGGTGATGCCGGCCAATCCGTATTCAATCGGGTCTTCGACCGTGGAGATGTTGATCCCCGGGTCGTTGCGTTCGGAGAGAACGGAATAAAGGGTGGTGGATTTGCCTGAACCGGTCGGTCCGGTCACCAGAACCATCCCAAAGGGCTTGCTCCCCATATCCCGCACATTGCTGCGAGCTGTGCTGTCGGTGATCAGGGTGTCGAGGCCGAGCTGGGTGGCACTGTTGTCAAGAATTCGCAACACCACCTTCTCGCCGAAGCGGCCGGGAAGCGTGCTCACCCGGAAGTCAACCACCTGCTGGCGAAAGCTGCGACGAATCCGTCCGTCCTGGGGCAATCGCCGTTCGGCGATGTCCAGGTCGGCCATGATTTTGAAGCGGGAGGTAACCGCCGGCACCAGATTCTTCGGCAGGTTGTCCATCGTCCGCAAGACCCCATCTTGGCGGAAACGGACGAGCATTCCATCCTGTTGGGGTTCGACGTGGATATCGCTGGCCCCTCCGCTGATGGCCTCTGCCAAAATGCGGTTCACCAGGCTCAAGACGGGGGATGCCGTCTCTTCACCAGACTGGGCCTCCAGATCCTCAATGGCCTCTGCGCTGGCTTGGTTTTGGCCGGCTTGACCGAGGTCGAGATCGGCAAAGAGGGATTTGCGATCGGAGGTCTCGGTGCCTGAGGGGACCTCTTGCACGGTGTCAGGAGTCATGGGGCGAACCTTGAGGGGGCAGGCTTGACGATCGTTTCAGCGATGATCGGCTTCCCAGGCCAGGGTTGAAGAGGTGCGGGCTTCCGCCGCTTGTGGGAAGTGAGGTAGAAGCAGGAACATAAGCCAATTCCACCGTGCCCGGCAGCATGAGCGGCGACACTTCTCCAGCCCAACCCTCCCCTGAGCCCATCCAGGGGCCCGCTGACGCTGTGCCATCTGCCGAAACTCAGCCGGAGGTGGCCCATCCCCCCGCAGCCGAGACTCCCCTGACCGAGGAGAACGGCGAAGCTTCCTCCGCGTCTGACCAGCAGACGTTGGAATCCCAATTGGCTGCTCTGAAGAGCGAGCATGAGGCCCTGCGCTCTCAGTACATGCGCATTGCGGCAGACTTTGACAACTACCGAAAGCGGCAGTCGAGAGATCAGGAGGAGATGCGCCTGCAAATCACTTGCACCACGCTGAGTGAAATTCTGCCGGTGGTGGATAATTTTGATCGCGCCCGTCAGCAACTCAATCCCCAGAGTGATGAGGCGCAAGCGCTCCATCGCAGCTATCAAGGTCTTTATAAACAGCTCGTTGATGTGTTCAAGCAACTGGGGGTGTCACCCATGCGTGTGGAGGGTGAGGCCTTTGACCCCAATCTGCATGAGGCTGTGATGCGGGAGCCCAGCCATGAACATCCTGAGGATGTGGTGACTGAGGAGTTGCAACGGGGCTATCAGCTCCATGGCAAAGTCATCCGACACGCCTTGGTGAAAGTGTCGATGGGGCCGGGCCCCCAGGCCTCGGAATCCCCCGGCCATCCCGGCTCTGATCCCCAGGAGCAGGCGGGCTGATGGCTGACTTTTACGAAGTGCTTGGCGTTGGGCGGGATGCCGACGCTGACACGCTCAAGCGCGCCTATCGGCGCCTTGCCCGCCAATACCATCCCGATGTCAACAAGGACCCTGGCGCTGAAGATCGCTTCAAGGAGATCGGCCGCGCCTACGAGGTGTTGAGCGATCCCCAGAGCCGTGGCCGCTATGACCAGTTTGGAGAGGCGGGCCTCGGTGGCGGCGGGATGCCCGATATGGGCGACATGGGGGGATTTGCGGATCTCTTCGAAACTTTCTTCAGCGGTTTTGGCGGCGGAGGGATGGGCGGTGGCCCCAGGCGTCGCGGCCCCCGCAAGGGTGACGATCTCGGCCTGGAACTCACGATCAGCTTCAGCGAAGCCGTTTTCGGCGCCGAGAAGGAGGTGCAATTCAGACACCTGGAAACCTGTTCGTCCTGTCAGGGTTCGGGCGCCAAAAAAGGGAGTGGACCCACCACCTGCACCACGTGCAGTGGAGCGGGCCAGGTGCGGCGAGCAACCCGCACGCCCTTTGGCAGCTTCACCCAGGTGGCCCCTTGCCCAACCTGTGAGGGCTCAGGCCAGATGATTGCGGACCCCTGCACAGCGTGCCAGGGGCAGGGGGTGCAGGAGCTGACGAAAAAGCAACGCATCAAGATTCCCGGTGGCGTGGACAGCGGAACCAGGCTTCGCGTTCCAGGCGAGGGCAATGCGGGTCAGCGCGGCGGTGGCCCGGGCGATCTCTATGTGGTGCTGAATGTCAGGCCCCATGCCAGCTTGCGTCGCGAGGGCCTCACCATTTCGTCGGAGCTTCCCGTGAGCTACCTGCAGGCCATCTTGGGCGACACGGTGGAAGTGGAAACCGTGGATGGCACCGAGAAGTTGGAGATTCCCGCCGGCACTCAGCCCGGCGCTGTGCTCACCCTCAAGGGCAAGGGAGTGCCGAGACTCGGCAACCCAGTGGCGCGCGGCAACCATGAGGTCACCTTGAAGGTGCAGCTGCCCACCAAACTCTCTGGTGAGGAGAGGGAGCTCCTCGAACAGCTGGCGGGACACCACAGCCGCAAAGGCCATCACAAGAGTGGTCTGTTCGGCGGCCTTTTCGGCGGCGGATGAGCGAGCCCATTCCAGAGGCCTGCTTGGATCTGCGGGGAACCCCTTGTCCCTTGAATTACGTTCGCAGCCGCCTGGCCTTGGAACGTCTCCCCAAGGGCAGCTGGCTGCAGGTTGACTTGGACGCTGGAGAACCGGAGGAGATGGTGGCCGAGAGTCTGCGCGGCGAGGGCCATCGCGTCTGCCATGGCCTCCCCCTCCCCTCGATGGATCCCTCCACCGTTCGCCTGCTCATCCAGCGTGGTGGGTGAAGCGGGACGGGTGATGGCCATGGAGGCCAACTTTTGCCGGGTGGACCTGGATGCCGCCGGCCCGGCTGGCCAGCGTCAACTGCTGTGCACCTGCCGGACCCGTTTGGCCAAAGGGGGCCTGGCGATCTGTGTGGGCGACCGGGTGGAGGTGGAAGGAATCGACTGGGTGCACCAACGGGGGGCCATTGGGCGGCGCGGCCCCCGCACCAACCTTCTCCCCCGTCCGGCGGTGGCCAATGTGACTCGGGTGGTGGTGGTGGTCTCCTTGAAGGAGCCGGAGCCTGATCCCCTGCAGATCACCCGCTTTCTGGTGAGCGCCGAACATCTGGCTCTGCCGGTGGATCTCGTGCTCTCCAAGGCCGACGCTCTGCCGCAGGGATGGCTGGAGGGCTGGTGCCAACGCCTCCAAACCTGGGGATACAGCCCCCTGCCCGTGTCCACCCGCACAGGGTTGGGCTTGAAGGCTCTGGCTGAGCGCTTGGCCCAGCCTGGCATCGCGGTGCTCTGCGGCCCCTCGGGGGTTGGCAAGAGCAGCCTGCTCAATGCCCTGGTGCCCGGCCTGGCCCTGAGGGTCGCTCCTGTTTCCGGTCGCCTGCAGCGCGGCAGGCACACCACCCGCCATGTGGAATTGGTGGCCCTGCCAGGCGCTCGCGAGGCGTTGCTGGCCGATACGCCAGGCTTCAATCGGCCTGGCCTGCCGCCGAGCCCCTCCGAGTTGGCGCAATGTTTTCCCGAGTTGCGGGCCATGCCCCATCCACCCTGCCGCTTTGCCGATTGCAGGCACAACGGGGAATCGGGCTGTGCCATCGGGGAGGGCTGGCCCCGCCAGGAGCTCTACCGCCAGTGCCTGGCCGAGGTGGAATCCCGCTCTGCCGTCCAGGAGTCGGGCCGCGGCCGGGAAACGCTG
>JAYKHK010000116.1:0-4779 GCA_035284785.1 Cyanobacteriota bacterium
CCAGGGAGGCCTTGATCACCAGTTCCCAGAGGGAGGCCACGCTGAAGCAGAGGGTGTGCCGCGGATCCTCCAGCAGCTCGCCCAGGGCGGGGCCCAGGCGCGCCGGCTCTCCCATCGCCCAGATCAGCAGGTGGGTGTCGAGCAACAGCTTCACCGGCCCGCCGGCCCCTCCGCGGCGGCGGCGCGCCCCTCAAACAGATCAGCGATGGTGTCCGCGGCCAGGGTGTCAAAGTCGTCCGGCACGGAGCACTGGCCCGCCAGCAGCCCCAGCCGACGGCGCGGCGGAGCCGGATCCGCGGCCCCCTCCAGGCGGGTGACCCGCACCAACGGCTTGCCGGCTTTGCAGATCACAAATTCCTCGCCAGCGACGGCTTCGGCCACCAGGCGGGAGAGATGGGTCTTGGCCTCATGCAGGTTGACCTGGCGCACGGAACCCCGCCGAAACGGACTTAGTTTAACCAGGTCAAGACAAGCGGATGGCCTCCCCGGCCCCCAGGCAACCGGCAACGACTTGAATCTCGAGCAAAGCAGGGCGGATGCCAAGAAAAAAGCCGCCCCAAGGGGCGGCAGAACTGAGAAATGGAACCAAAACCTTCAGGGCACGGCCGGGGCCCAACCCATCGAGGGAGCCGGGACCGGCAGAAACCTCACTTCCAGTTTTTGGCCACGATCTCGGCCAGGTCCACCACCCGCTGGCTGTAGCCCCACTCGTTGTCATACCAGGCGATCACCTTCACCATGTTGCCGCCCATCACCAAGGTGAGCTCGGAATCGACGATGGTGGATTCATCGGTGCCGGCGTGGTCGGAGGAGACGAGCGGCAGGTCGCAATACTTGATGATCCCTTTCATGCCGTTTTCTGCGGCGGATTTGAGCACCTTGTTCACCTCCTCGCTGGTGGTGTCGCGGCTCACCTCAAGCACCATGTCCACCACCGACACGTTGGGGGTGGGCACCCGCAGGGCAATGCCACTCAGCTTGCCCTTCACCGGCGGGTAGACAAGGGCCACGGCCTTGGCTGCGCCAGTGCTGGTGGGCACAATGTTGACCGCAGCGGCGCGGGCCCGGCGCAAATCGCGGTGGGAGGCATCCAGGATGCGCTGGTCGCCCGTGTAGCTGTGGGTGGTGGTCATCGTGCCCTTGACGATGCCGAACTCCTGATCGAGCACCTTCACGATCGGCGCCATGCAGTTGGTGGTGCAGCTGGCGTTGCTGAGGATGTCCCAATCCTCGTGGCGATACTGATCGGCATTCACACCCACCACAAAGGTGCCCACCTTGGCGCCCTTGCCAGGAGCGGTGAGAATCACCTTCTTGGCACCGGCCTCAAAGTGCTTGCTGGCGCCTACATCATCATTGAACACGCCTGTGGATTCGATCACCAAATCCACCCCCCAATCTTTCCAAGGAAGATTGGCGGGATTACGATCGTAAAACACCTTGATTTCTTTGCCGTTCACACTGATCGAGTTGTCTGTGTAGGTGACATCGACGCCCCGCAGCGGGCCCAACATCGAGTCGTACTTCAGCAAGTGGGCGTTGGTGGAGGTGTCGCCTGACCCATTCAGACCCACAATCTCCAGATCGGTGTTCGCCCCGCGGCTCAACCAACAGCGCATGAAGTTGCGCCCGATTCGACCGAATCCATTAATCGCAACGCGCAGGGCCATGGCAAAAAGCGGCTGAGTCCGCTGGCAGGGGTATTTCGGCTGCCGATCATACAGAAATCGCCGTCGGCTCCTCCCCGCCCCGGCGGGCCTTGCCGAAGCGGAGCGAGAGATGCGAAGCAACTCGTAAAAGAGGAGAGGGGGCGCCAGGGAGCGTTCCGCCCTATTTTCGGCAGGTAGTTGGTGACGCCCTTGGACCTCATGCTGGATCGCGATCAGCCCATCCACTTCGTTGGGGTTGGTGGCATCGGCATGTCGGCTTTGGCGGGAATCCTTGTGGAGCGGGGCTTTTCTGTCAGCGGCTCCGATCCCCGGCCCTCACCCGTGCTGAGGCGGCTGGCTGACCTGGGCGTCAAGGTGTTTGCCGAGCAGAGCGGTGCCACCATCGACAGCCTCCTGGCCGGCGAGGCGCGCCCCCCCTTGGTGGTGCTCAGTTCCGCGGTGCGCGACAGCAATGCCGAGGTGGCGGAAGCCCGTCGCCGTGGCTTGGCGCTCTGCCATCGCTCGGACGTGCTCGCAGCCCTGATCAACACGCAAGCCTCCATCGCCGTGGCCGGAAGCCACGGGAAAACCACGACAAGCACCCTGATCGCCACCCTGCTGGAGGCCACGGGGCAGGATCCAACCGCCGTGATCGGCGGGATCGTGCCAGCCTTCGGCAGCAATGGCCGGCAAGGGTCTGGCCGCCTGCTCGTGGCCGAAGCGGATGAGTCGGATGGCTCCCTGGTGAAATTCAGCCCAACCCTGGCACTGCTCACCAACATCGAGTTGGACCACACCGACCACTACCCCGATCTCCTGTCCCTGATCGACACCCTGAAACGCTTCAGCGACGGCAGCGCTGCCCTGCTGGCCAATCACGATTGTCCGATTCTGCGCAAGCACTTCCAGGCCGACGCCTGGTGGTCGATCCAGGATCCAGAGGGTGTGGATTACGCAGCCCTGGCCCTCAGTGAACGGGGCGATGGCACCACAGCCGCCTATTACGAGCGCGGGGAGAAAATCGGCACACTGGAAGTGCCACTGCCAGGGCGCCACAACCTGAGCAACGTCACCGGAGCTCTGGCGGCCTGCCGCCTGGAGGGCATTCCCTTTGCCGACCTGCAGCAAGCCATCCGCAATCTGCGGGCCCCCGGCCGGCGCTTCGACTGCCGGGGCCTTTGGCACGAGCGGATTGTGGTGGATGACTATGCCCATCACCCCAGCGAGGTGGCCGCCACGTTGGCCATGGCCCGCCTGATGGTGGAGAGCGGCCGCAGCCCCCTTCCCTCCCAACCCCGCCGCCTGCTGGCGGTGTTTCAGCCCCATCGCTACAGCCGCACCGCCCAATTTCTTGGTGAATTTGCCGAGGCCCTTGCCCTGGCGGACCGGGTGATCGTTGCCCCGCTGTACAGCGCAGGCGAAGCTCCCATCGAAGGGGTCTCCAGCGAGGCGCTGGCCGCTGCCGTTCAGGCGATCGCCCCGAAACTGCCCGTGCAAGCTGCCACCAACCTGGACCAGCTGACCGACCAGGTGGCCGCCTTCAGCGAGCCAGGGGATCTCGTGCTCGCCATGGGCGCTGGCGACGTGAACAGCCTCTGGGAGCGGCTCGCCACCCACGGCGATCCCGAGCGGCCAGCCGCGCTGGTGGTCTGAGTTGGCCACCATGGGTGCCCCGCCGGCCGCCGTGAGGGAAGGGGTGATCCTTCGCGATTACACCACCTGGCGGGTTGGCGGACCGGCCGAGTGGTTTGCCGAACCCGGCAGCCCGGAGGAACTGATCGCCCAATCCGCCTGGGCGGTGTCCGAAGGCCTGCCCCTTCGTTGCATCGGCGCCGGCTCCAACCTGCTCATCGCCGATGGGGGCCTCCCCGGGCTGACCCTCTGCAGCCGAAGACTGCAAGGCAGTGTGGTGGATCCCCGGGAGGGGTGGGTGGAGGCCGAGGCCGGTGAGCCCCTGCCCACGCTGGCCAGAAAGGTGGCGCGGGGCGGTCTGAGCGGCCTGGAGTGGAGTGTGGGCATCCCGGGAACCGTGGGCGGGGCGGCGGTGATGAATGCCGGAGCCCAAGGGGGATGCACGGCGGAATGGCTGCATTCGGTGCGGGTCATCGATCCGGCCAGGCCCAGCGAGCCCTTCACCCTTCTGGCCAGCGAGCTGGCTTTCGCCTACCGCCACAGCCGGCTGCAACAGGAGCCCCTCTTGGTGTTGTCCGCCCGATTCCGGCTGGAGCCCGGCCACGATCCCTCCGCTGTGGTGGCCCGCACCAGCGCCAACTTGCACAGTCGCACCAGCACCCAGCCCTACCAACAGCCCAGCTGCGGGAGTGTGTTCCGCAACCCGGAGCCCGAAAAGGCCGGTCGCCTGATCGAGGGGCTGGGCCTCAAGGGTCTGCAGGTGGGGGAGGCCCAGGTGTCGCCGATGCACGCCAATTTCATCGTCAACCTGGGCGCGGCCCACGCCACCGACATCGACCGGCTGATGGCCATGGTGCAAGAACGGGTGTTTGAAGCCCACGGGATCGCGCTCCATCCCGAAGTCAAACGGCTGGGCTTTCAAGAGGGGGCCTAGGGAGACCTACCCTGAGGCAAGATTCCTTCACTCTCACCCTGGCGCCATGGCTGGCTTTGGACTTCCCAACTTTGGTCAGCTCACCGAGGCTTTCCGCAAGGCCCAACAGATCCAGCAGGACGCCCAGAAACTGCAGGAGGAGCTCGATGCCATGGAGTTGGAAGGCCGCAGCAGCGATGGCCGGGCCAGCGTGTGGTTGTCCGGCAACCAGCTCCCCCTGAAGGTTCATGTGGAGCCCGCCCTGGTCAGCGAAGGCCAGGCCGCCGTGGAAACAGCCGTGCTTGAAGCTCTCAAAAACGCCTACGACCTCTCCACCACCACGATGCGCGAGCGCATGGATACCCTCACCGGTGGGCTGGAGCTCAATCTTCCAGGTCTCGGGGGCTGAGCCCCCCCTGCTGTTGGAGCTGGCGCCGGCGCCGGGAGGCCTGGCGCAGCAGCGTTTCCCGGCCGCGGCCCGACTCCTGGACGGCAGAGCGGGATTCCACCTCGGCCAGGCACTGGCGGTAGAGCTCCTGGCGGGGCCAGCCCTCCCCGATGGCACAGCCCGATTCCCCGTTGTGC
>JAYKHK010000117.1:0-6476 GCA_035284785.1 Cyanobacteriota bacterium
TTGGCAACAAATCAAACTCACCGTGCGCACTCTCGCATCGGTCCTCCGGGGTCAAGCCCTGGCTCCTTCCAGATATGAGCCTGTTGAAAGTGCTGTGCGGAGCCATGAAGAAGCAGAACGTTTGCTCAATGGCAGCCATTCAAAGCCAAACGTGAAAACAATCAGCGGTCAGCCCAGATTGGATGTTCTCAACGCTGATCGCCCATCTGCCTCAAAAGATGAGGAATCAGCAGTGTTAATCCATCGTTGAATCAGATCGAGTAATCAGGAACGAATGAGCGAGATTGTCTCAAGTTAATATGAAGTTCATCTCCTGGTTTAAGGATCTTGTAATCAATTGAGTCCCTCGCAACTTGTGCGACAACAATCTCACCATCATCTAAAAGCACCTCCATTTGAACGTCGCGTCCACTGTGGATAATTCTTTTTCAGCGAGCCGGCACGGTTCCTTGTCTAGGAGTGGCAAAGACCGCAACATCGTGGGGACGTACAAAGACTTTCTCTTGAACAACAGCATCATCAACACTCAATTTGGGAGCGAGCACCCGTCTCGGCAAAACATTCACTGCGCCGATGAAGCTCATCACAAAAGGTGTTGAAGGAAAATCATAGATTTCAGCAGGAGTGCCGATTTGTTCGATGGCGCCATTGTTCATCACGACAATCTTGTCAGCAACTTCCATTGCTTCCTCTTGGTCGTGGGTGACAATCACCGTGGTCACATGCATCTCATCATGGAGATTGCGCAACCAAGCTCGCAGTTCCTTCCTCACCTTGGCATCTAAGGCGCTAAAAGGTTCATCCAAAAGCAGAACTCTTGGTTGAACAGCTAGCGCTCTTGCCAGTGCGACTCGTTGGCGTTGTCCGCCAGAAAGTTGCGACGGATATCGGTGACCAAATCCTTGCAACTGAACCAGGTCAAGTAAGTCATCAACACGGGCCCGAATCTGCTCTTTCTGCCAGCGTCGAAGTTCCAAACCAAACGCAATATTCTCGCGAACATTGCGGTGTTTGAACAAAGCAAAATGCTGAAAAACAAAGCCAACTTGGCGTTCTTGAACCGAGCGAGACGTCGCCTCTTCACCCGTGATCCAGATCTTGCCGGAGTCGGGCTGTTCCAACCCGGCAATCAGACGCAGCAAGGTGCTTTTTCCGGAACCGGAAGGTCCCAGCAGGGCAACCAATGAGCCCGAATCCACATCCAAGTTGACATCGTCAACAGCCTGGAAGTCGCCAAACTTCTTGCTGACATTGGCGACTTGAATCCCCATTGCTGCCTAGAGAACCTGACAAGGGTCAATCCTAGGCTGTCCCTGACAGACCGCTCCTGAGCGGGGACTCAATTTTGATAGTGGGGATCTTGCCAGCAACGAGGGAGGGATTCGCCGGAAGGGAAAAAGAGTTCGGCCTTTGCGTACGGTTGCGGATCCTGCAGCTCCTCGCCTGCATGAATGCGGGCGAGGACAGAGGCGTGGAAGGGATCGAACAACTGCTTCAGGTCAAGCACCTCCACCAAGCTTGAGTCATCATCGTGATGAATCTTCAAAAACATGGCGTGAACGCATGCGTTGCAAGGTCAGTTTGTATCTTTCCGGGGCAACAGGGGGGCTGTCTTAACAGTTTGCTGTTCCTCTATCAATGCAGTCGGCATGAGTGGATTGGTCATACGCCTCCGTCAATCAGGTGGCCTTTGCTCTGCTTAAGAGCTTTCCAGATGTGTTTAATTTGCGCATAGGCTTCCTCTTGGCTGATTTTCCCATTGCCTTGCAAAGCAACGATGAGACCAACCCGCTCGGCAAAGGTCTCAAGATTTTGATGAAAGGCTAATCGTTCCGGGCTCCAACACTCTCCTCGAAAACCCGCATGGGCTTCCATGGGAGAGCGGACCCCATCGTCTCCAAGCTTGAGAGGGCCTTCACCATCCCCTTCCCCAAGGGGCGTACCGGGAGACATGGCCAAAAGTCAGCAGCCCAATTGAGTTACGCTAGCCGACAGGTCTAACACCTGTCGTTTGAGACATAGGACCCCTGACCGTTGTATGAACCACTGAGCAGTGCTTCGCCTTACTCCCGGTGCCCTGAGTTCGGAGCTTCTCGAGCAGCGCCCAGGTGAATTTCCGATAGAGCTCGCTCCTGATGGTGGACTCAGTCCCACCACAGTCGATGCGATCCGCTTTGCCAACAGTCAAGCCGAACACTGCACGCGAGTCACAGCCCTATCACTCTCAGACGATCGAAAGCATGGTATCGGCTTGTGGGTGCGAATCCGGGGCCTTGAAGATCAGGATGGCATTCATCACATCCTTGATGGTCTTGGGGTTCCCAGAATTCTAAGGCCACCGCTGCTTGAGGTCCCTCAAAGACCTCAAGTTGATTGTCTGAATTCTGCCGCTTTGGTGGTGATCCATCGGCTTGGCAAGGCAACCCTTCCAGGGCATCTGATCAGCGACCAAGTCGGCTTATTGTTGCTCCCAGGCCTTTTAATTACCATAGAGGAGACTGGAGAGGGAAAGCCTTTCTCTGAACTGACAGACTGGATTCTTTCCAGCGAATCACAAACTGAAGAGAGTGACCTAGACGATATCCTACATTTCCTTATCGACGATATTCTTGATGACATCTTCCCAATTCTCGAGAGCATTTCTCATCAGCTTGATGCCCTTGAGGAAGCTGTGCTGCGGCGGCCAAGGCCAAAGCTGCTGTCGCGTACATTTCGGTACCGAGGCAACCTTCGCACGATTCGAAGTCAAGTCTGGCCTCTGCGACATCAGATTCAAATCCTGCTGCGAGAACATCAGACCATCCTTGGCAAAGAGGCTTTAGGAGGCTTTCAAGAGATGGGTGAGCTCGTGCAACTCCTGTATGAGAATTGTGAAATGCTGCGCAATCAATGTGATGCGATAACACAGGCATACAGCGTCGGTGTCGGCAATCGTATGAACCAAGTCATGAAAACATTGACAATCCTCACCAGCATCTTCGCTCCACTGACTTTTATCGCTGGGATTTACGGAATGAACTTTGAGAACATGCCCGAACTTAAATGGAGATATGGTTATTTCATCATTTTGCTGATCATGGCGCTCGTGGCGATTCTGCAAGCGTATTGGCTTTGGAAAAGAGGCTGGTTCAAAGACTGGACAGCCCAACGGTAATACTAGAAAAACAAATCTTTCTCGACTCTTAAACTTCTCATAACGACTCAAACGTTCCGGCGGGATTAGCCAATGGGTGCACCCTCAAGGCATTCTCTCAATGGCCTTCCTGAAGAAGGTTCTCAGTCTCAGTCTCGCTACCGGCATGGTGGTGGGTACTGCGGCGCTTGCCCAGCAAAGCATCAGCGGCGCAGGCGCCACGTTCCCAGCCCCCTTTTACCAAGCGGCCTTCTCCAGCCTGGCAAGCAAAGGAGTGAAGGTGAACTATCAATCAGTTGGCTCAGGGGCAGGGGTGCGTCAGTTCGTGGCAGGCACCGTGGATTTCGGTGCGTCTGACGAGCCGATCAAGGCTTCTGAAGCCGCCAAAGTGTCGCGAGGTGTTGTGCAGATCCCGATTGTGGGCGGAACCATCGCCGTTGCTTACAACAAAGCCGATTGTCCAGCGCTCAAGCTCAGCCAACAACAGGTGGCCGATGTGTTTCTGGGGGATATCAAAACCTGGGAAGCCCTCAAATGTGGAAAGGGTCCGATCAAAGTTGCCCATCGCTCCGATGGGTCAGGCACCACATTTGCCTTCACAAACTCCCTGTCTTCTTTCTCGCCCGAATGGAAGGCCAAAGTGGGGGAAGGCAAAAGCGTGAAATGGCCCGTGGGACTTGGCGGCAAGGGCAATGAGGGTGTGGCTGGCATCCTCACCAACACGCCAGGATCGATTGGTTATATCAACCAAGCCTTTGTCAAAGGTCCCCTCAAAGCTGCCGCAGTTCAAAACAGGGCCGGAAAATTTGTTAAACCAGGTCTCAAGGGGGGGATGGCCGCGTTGAATTCAATCAAGTTGGATGGGAATCTTGGTGGGGAAGATCCGAATCCAGCCGGAGCTGAGAGTTATCCGATCGCTACGCTAACCTGGATTTTGGCTTATAAATCTGGCAACGGCACAAAAACAGATGAGATTCGCGCCGCCATGAATCATCTTTTGGGGCCAGCACAAAGCAAAGCCGATGACCTTGGCTATGTGCCACTGTCTGGCACAATCCACACGAAAGCCAAGGCTGCTGTAATGAATATCGGTAAGTAAGCGAAGTTGTGCCACAAGCCGCCGGGTTCGCGAACTCGGCGGCTTTCTTTGTCTGTTCTTAACCTCAAGATCATCACTTCTTCGCATGACCAGCAAACAGACCTCCTACTCTTTTCCCAGTCATAACAGAGGCCCCATGGGATTCGCTTCGGTTCATCAAATGAACCTGAACCCTCAAGGCAGCGATGGGATTAGACAGCTGTTAGAAGTGAATTATCAGCGTACATCACTCGTACAGTTGCCGACAGGGAGTTCGATTCCGCTGTTGCAGAACCATCTTTGGCTCGTGGTGCGTGGCATGGTGAAACTCTCCTGCATCACCGTCCATGGTGATGAAGTGTTGTTGGGTCTTGTCGGTCCCAATGAGCTCTTCGGTGAATCGTTGGCTGGCCCGGAAGCCTACGAGGCCTCAACTCTGGCTGAATGTGATCTTCTCTGTCTGTCAATTCAGGTGATGGAACAGCAGCCCGCTCTGGCCCTGGCGGTGATGCGGGCGGTGAGCCTGCGGCAGCGCCAGAGCCAATCCCTCCTCGCCTTGATGGGGCTGAAACGCGTCGAGGATCGGGTGCGTGGCTTTCTGGAACTCCTGGCCCTCGACTATGGAGTGGCCTGTGAGGCAGGGCTGCGCTTGATCCCCAGGTTGACCCACCAGGAAATAGCCAGTGCGCTTGGCACCACGAGAGTCACCGTAACCAGGGTCATCGGCCAGTTGAAAGAGATGGGCTGGCTGAGTCTGGATTCACAGCGTTCGATCATTCTCTCACCCCTCCCCCGCAGGTGAAAGCCACATTTTGGCCCTTGCCGGTGAAACGGGAGAGCTTGGGGCAGAATGCGGCAATGGCCCCATCCCTTCTGATCGTTGAAGATGATGACACCATTCGCGAAACCATTCGCGACGCCCTTTTCATCGAAGGTTTTGAGGTGTCTGCTTGCGCTGATGGCCTTGCGGCTCTGGAGCTGCTCCAAGGCCAAAAGCAACCCTACGCTCTTGTGGTGCTTGATTTGATGCTGCCTGGCATGAGCGGACTGGATCTCTGCCGTCGTCTGCGTGCAGCTGGAGATCAAACACCGATTCTCATTGTGAGCGCCCGCGACCATGAGACCGACCGCGTGTTGGGTTTGGAGGTAGGCGCAGATGACTATCTCGTCAAACCTTTTGGCATGCGAGAATTAGTAGCAAGAACACGTGCTCTGTTACGACGTAGCAATACACAAGCTCCGCCACCACAGATGTTGAGTCATGAAAATCTGCAGCTCTATCCAGAAGAATGTCGAGTGATGCGTGACGGTAGAGAAGTTAACCTCTCACCGAAAGAATATCGTTTGCTTGAGCTTTTTATGCAACACCCCCGCCGGGTCTGGAGTCGCGACAAGCTGCTCGAGCAGATTTGGGGGCATGACTATTTTGGCGACAGCAAGACTGTTGATGTTCACATCCGCTGGTTACGAGAAAAGCTTGAAGAGAATCCGTCAGAACCAGTCTTTCTGCAAACCGTGCGCGGCTTCGGCTACCGCTTTGGCTGATCGGTTCAGTTAAGCCGATGGCCCTCCTCTGGATCATCCTGCTAGCTTGTGCCTTCGGCGCTGGCCTGCTCCTCGGACGGCGGCGTTCATGGCAGCGACAACGTTCCAGCGACGTTCTTCAACCAAGCCGGGAACAGCTCTTGAGCTGGTTGGATCAGGCCCCGCTGGGCTGGCTGATTTTGGATCGGAAAAACAGAGTGCGCTTCATCAATGCCCGGGCCCAGCGCATGCTGCAAATCCCCGCATCAGAGACACCTCCGTTTTTTCTCGGCGAACTAGCAGCGATCAGCAGCCTGCTTGATCTCATAGAAAACGCTCGCGACCATCATCAACACATGCGCCAGGAATGGGACTTTGAAGGCCAGAAACTGGAGATTTTCGCCTTTTCAGGCCAGCAGAACTCCGTGGCTCTGCTGCTGCAAAGCAGACGCTCGCTTGAGGCTCAACTGAACCAACAGGAGAGATGGGTGAGTGATGTAGCCCATGAACTCAAAACACCTCTAACGGCCCTGCTGCTTGTCGGGGACAGTCTCGCCGCCACCGTCAATGATCAGAATGCCGTTCAGGTGGAAAGATTATTGCGAGAGCTTCGCCGAATGCAAGATTTGGTGGGCGATTTGTTGGAGCTTTCACGTCTAGAAAATGCCTTACCAGGCCATGGCATCAGCCATGAGGGAATTGCCATACAAAGCTTGATCAGCGAGGTCTGGCAAGGAGTCA
>JAYKHK010000118.1:0-20099 GCA_035284785.1 Cyanobacteriota bacterium
CGAATGCAAGATTTGGTGGGCGATTTGTTGGAGCTTTCACGTCTAGAAAATGCCTTACCAGGCCATGGCATCAGCCATGAGGGAATTGCCATACAAAGCTTGATCAGCGAGGTCTGGCAAGGAGTCAAACCCCTGGCCGACGATAAGCATATCGAGTGTGAGCTCACAACAACTGCTCAAATCTTGCCAGTGTTTGTGGATGGTGACCGCAGGCGCCTGCATCGAGCATTGCTGAATCTATTTGACAATGCTTTGCGCTACAGCCCGGAAGGGGGAAAGATCACTGTCGATTTAAGTACGAGCGCTGATTGGTTGCGCGTCGGCATCAGAGACGAAGGGCCAGGCTTGAGTGAACAGGACCTTGAACATATGTTCGAGCGTTTTTATCGTGGCGATGCGTCCCGCTTTCGTCATCAGCGAGGGGGAAGTGGACTGGGGCTGGCCATTGTGCAGCAAATCGTGCTCACCCACGGGGGGTGGGTCTTGGGAGAAAACGATCCAAGTGGTGGAGCCCGATTTGAGATCCGTCTGCCCCGAAAAATTGAAATCCGACCTCAAGATCGCGACGCTTGCGTTCGCGCCGATTGAAGCATCCACAAGCGGCTGCCATCGATCCAAAACAGAATGACCTGAGGACCCAAGACAACAATCTGTCGATGCTGGATTTGCCCGGCAATCTCCTTGCTTTGCTCAACGGGCAGCTGCCGGACTTCAATGGCCGGGCCAGGATTTGCAGCCAACACCTTTTGCCAAGCGACGGGTGATTGGAGCTGGGCACGATTCCAGAGAGACTGATAGGCCTCCGGTAGAGGAGAGAGCGGGCCCTGGTGCCCAGGGTCAAGGCCCTCAAGCCTCTCCGGATCGGAAGCAGCCGGGGGAGACTCCCCAGCTACAGCCAAGCCCGTCTCCTGCTCCTGGCGCTGGAAACGGCGCAAGTGCTGCACGGCGAGCAGCGGCCAATCTCCCGATCGTTCAGAAACGGGGCGCATCCGTTGCGCCAGCTGGAGCCGTCCCTTGGTTGGGATGCGTGGTTGCTTCAGCTTGGGCGGGATGGACGCTTTCACTTTCACCTTGCCACCAGCCAGGGTTGGCTGGCGATGGGTGAAAAGGTTGGGCGGTGGAGGGGGGAGAACGGTGGCCTTGGGAAGTGCCAGTCCAGGCGTGGAGCTCGGCGCGGAGGCTTGGCTTGCAAACTGCAACAGCTCTGGCGTGTTGTCCCTGCTGGTCAAGCTCTGCGGCGGCCTTTCCCGACTCCGTTTGAGCTGGAAAAAGGAGAGGGCCAAGCCATGCAAGGCCAAGGCGAGGAAGAAGCCCGACAACAAGCGGACTTGATCGCTGGGCAAACGCAAGGTCGGCTTCATGGCAATTGAAGCTGAAGAATCCAGCTGCGGTCTGGCTCAGAGGGTTGAAGCAGGCCGAGCATCCTGTGGATGACTCCCCACGGCACTTGGGGATCGGGAATCAAACGCACAATCAATGGTCCGCTCCCCCGAGTACGGGCCTCAGCCTTTGCCACCAAACCATTGAGATCCTGGCGACGGATCGGTTGATTCCAGAGGCGCAGGCCTCCATGGCGATCCAAATAAACGGTCATGATTCCGTCAGCGGCTGGTTGTTGAGCGACCTTTTGGACCCAGAGGATGCCCCAGAGCGCCACGACGGTGAGGGTGGTGCTCAACAGGGCCGTAGCGATGCCATCGAGCAGAAAAGGGGAGGGCCGATGATGGGCACGGTGCAGTTTCATCGGGAAAGATGGACCCCGGGAGCAAGATCAAGAACAACGGAACCGGGGGCCAATGAGCGCAGCCAGTGCAAGGAGCGCGAGACTCTCTCCAGGGGGAGCGCATCGGAGGGTAGGTAGCGGATCGTGGCTTGAGGTCTCGCTTGTTGAAGAAGGCGCTGAAGGTCTCGCAACGTATGGGGGATTCCATTGACGAACCATTGACCCCTGGGATTTTCGACAATCCAAAGACTGGAGCGCTGCAGGCCTGAAGGCAGGGTGGCAGGGCGACGGGGTTCAGGCTGGAGCAGCTGCAAAGGCAAAAAAGCGACAAATCCGCAAACCAGCAACACCATCATCAGCAGGCATTGAAAAGCGATCGACATCGATTTAAGGCGTCACATGACGATGCAGATCACGACGCCAAAGCGATTGCTGCCACTGACGAAGCCCGTGATTGAGATGAAGGGTGACCATCGCGATCAAACTGACCACCAGCCCCAGGGCAGTGCTGATCAACACGTCGCCAAAGCCACTGAAGCTCCCTCCCGGTGGCAGCAGCAACTGGGGACCCATGGAGGAGAGAAGCCGGATCAAGCCAAACACTGTGCCGATGAGTCCAAGCAGAGGTGCAATCAGCGTCGTCGCCTCAAGAAACAATTCAGCAAAACGCATCTCCTGATCTTGTTCCTCCATCCACTCTCGGGGGCCGTCACCGCCACGATGCAAAAGTTGCTTCCATTGTTGTTGGCGAGACCTTCGTCTTTGCCACCAGAGCATCCAAAAACGGATCCGTTCGAACGTCACTGTAAGAACACAGATGGAAAGAAGAATCAGCAACCAGCCAGCAGGTCCGCCGAGGGCCGTGTTCACTCTGCCTGTTGAAGTTGCGAAGATTTTATGCAGAAGCAGCCTAAATGGCAGGTCAAGCCTTTACTTGACAGAAGCTGGGGTCTTGGTGCTGATTAGGGTGGTGTGAGCAGTGTGGGCCCCATGGGTGGCATCTATAGCGACAACAGTCTGACGATCGGCCACACCCCATTGGTGGAGCTCACCCGTGTCACGGAAGGGTGTCGGGCAAGAGTATTGGCCAAAATTGAAGGGAGGAATCCTGCCTATTCGGTGAAGTGCCGCATCGGTGCCTCGATGATCTGGCAGGCAGAGCGAGATGGCTTGCTAGGGCCTGGCAAGGAACTGATCGAACCCACCAGTGGCAACACCGGGATCGCCCTCGCTTTTGTGGCGGCCTCAAGGGGTCTGCCCCTTACCCTCACCATGCCAGAGACCATGAGCCTTGAGCGGCGCAAGCTCCTGACCGCCTACGGGGCGAATCTTGTGCTGACGGAGGGGCGTCTAGGGATGAGTGGCGCCATCCAAGCGGCCAGAGAATTGGCTGAATCTGAGCCTGATCGCTATGTGATGTTGCAGCAGTTTGTCAATCCAGCGAACCCTCAGATTCACCACGACACCACAGGTCCTGAAATCTGGACTGACACGCAGGGTGAGGTCGACGTTTTTGTGGCGGGGGTGGGCACGGGCGGAACGATCACGGGGGTGAGCCGCTACATCAAGCAAACGCTTGCCAAGCCGCTTGTTTCTGTAGCTGTTGAACCGCGTTCCAGCCCTGTCATCAGTCAGACCTTAGCGGGCATTCCACTTCAGCCAGGTCCTCATAAGATACAAGGGATCGGAGCAGGTTTTGTCCCAAAAAATCTCGATCTCTCCCTTGTTGACCGTGTGGAAAAAGTAAGTGATGAAGAAGCCATTAGCATGGCGCGAAGACTGATTCGAGAGGAGGGTATTCTGGCGGGGATTTCCTGCGGCGCTGCCACCGCAGTGGCGGTGCGACTAGCTTCCCAAGCTGAATTTCAGGATCAGACCATCGTTGTAGTTCTCCCAGATTCCGGAGAACGTTACTTGAGTTCTGCTCTCTTCGAAGGGCTCTTCAGCGAGAGCGGCTTGGCGTTAGGACGATGAGTTATCTTCGCGAGATCATGCAGAAACTGGCCGAGGCAAACCCTAACAGGCCGGCAGAGAGGGGCAAGTTTCGCGCCGATGATCGAGAACTCCTCAAGCTTCATGTCGACGCTTATCAATCTCAACTGGAGAAATGTGATCTCGGCATGCTGCAATACGAATGGGCATGGTGGAAGGAGCATATTGAAGCTCTTGAGCTTTGCCTGACGCAACCTGAAATGCGTGAAAAGATCGGTGGAAGCGAGCAGATCGAAAGACTTCTAGAAGAAAGCAGGGAATGCCAAAAAACGTTAATTGATGAAATGAAGAAGCGAACGGTTAATCCATCGGGTCATGTCCACGCTATCCATCCCAGCGAGCATGCGTGGGAGCTAACTTTGGAAAGTCTTAAACGCGATTGGGGAATCGGCTGAGGGGCTCGCCAATTGCGAAACCCCTCCTTCTCTAGCCTGCTTGCTACAAGCTAAAGCGCCTCTTCACCTCGGTCGCCTGTTCGGATGCGAATGGCAGTTTCCACGGGGCTGACAAAAATCTTTCCATCTCCGATCTCGCCGGTGTGGGCGGCTTTGCTAATCGCCGTAAGTGCGGCATCCAGCTTTTCATCTGGGACAACAACCATGATTTTAATCTTAGAGAGAAATTCCACCTTGAATTCCGCGCCTCGATAGCGTTCTACCTGGCCTTTTTGGCGGCCAAAACCACGGGCGTCAGTCACCGTCATACCGACAATATCAATAGCGACAAGAGCATCCTTGACCGAATCCAACTTGGTTGGACGAATCATCGCGGTAATCATTTTCATGGTCAAAAAGGCGGGTGGGTTAATTTGTCATTGGATCATAAGCCTCTTCACCATGAGCGACAAAGTCAAGGCCGCGGGCTTCCTCTTCAGATGTCACTCGGAGCGGCATGAATGCCTTCAAAATCAACAGGATCAAAGCCGTGGCAATCGCCACAAATCCGTAGCTAAAAAGCACAGCCTTCAGCTGGGCTAGAAACATACCAAAGTTACCACTCTTCTCCATGATTTCGGCAGAGAGAGGGAAGTAGTCCGCAGGGACGAGGGTTTTTGAAGCAAAAACCCCTGTCAGCAAGGCTCCAAGAGTACCTCCAACCCCGTGAACCATGAAGGTATCGAGCGAGTCATCAAACTTGATCGCAGCCTTGACGCGCACAGCAATGAAGCAGGCGACGGCGGAAAGTGCGCCGATGATGATGGAGGGGCCTATGTAAACAAATCCCGCGGCAGGTGTGATTCCCACCAGTCCAGCGACCGCTCCCGTTGCCGCACCCACAGCCGTGGGCTTGCCATCTTTGAACCATTCCAGCAAACACCAGGTGAGAAGACCTGCTGAAGCGGAGGTGGAGGTGGTCAAAAATGGATAGCCAGCCGTTTTGGAAGCAAACATGCTGGCACCGTTGAAGCCAAACCAACCAAACCACAGCAAACCAGCGCCCAAAAGAATAAAGGGCACGTTGTGTGGAGGCCGTTGGTTTTCTGGCCAGTTGGAGCGTGAGCCGATGATGGCAGCAGCAACCAGGGCGGCGACTCCCGAGGAGATGTGCACGACCGTACCGCCAGCAAAATCAAGGGCTCCAATGGAACCGAATGGGCCAAGGAATCCACCACCCCAAACCATTTTGGTCATGGGGCAGTAGACGAAAATACTCCAGAGAAGGCAAAACCAGAACCATGCTTTAAAACTGATCCGTTCAACCAGAGCTCCTGAGATCAAAGCAGGAGTGATGATGGCAAACATCCCCTGGAAAAGGGCAAAGGATGTGGAGGAGATGGCAAAGCCATCGGCCAGTGGAGCGTCACCGAGTGGACCCCCGACATTGTTGAGCAGAATATGCTCTAAACCTCCGATGAAGGGACTGTTGAAACCGAGGCCAAAGCTCAGGCTGTAGCCAATCACCACCCACAGCACACCGATCAGACCCATCAAAAAGAAGCTCATCATCATGCAATTGAGCACGTTCTTTGAGCGTGTAAATCCTCCATAGAAAAAAGCCAAGCCCGGTGTCATCAGAAGCACCATGGCCGAGCCAATCAGCATCAAGAGGGTATCCGCCCCATCGGTTGGCATTTTGCTGAGGGAAGCCTGGGCGGACCCCGCCAGCAAGGGCAAGAGGCCTGCGCCAGTGGCTAGCAGCGCAAAGGCAACCCGGCGGAGCTGGGGTTCACGTAGACGCTCAGCAAAGCGCTGACGCCACCGATCGAAGGTGTCCATAGCGGAGAGACCGCCCACGGACGATTGACTTCGTGTCATGGAGAGAGGGAACCGTTCAAAGTTCAACGTCCTACATCTCACATGCAAAAGGGTCCCCTGCTCTGTAACACAGGGAACATTTTCAAGGAATACAGGAAGGAGCGGAAAACCCTGACGGAATTATGAGCATGGGTGGCGGATCGTGCGCCAATCGCCGTTCGACGTGCTGACCTCAACCCCGACACCAACAGGCCCTGGCGAAGCATGCTCCTGCGTTTGCCACCACTCCAGGGCCTCGGCCCAGGCCGCTTCGTGAGAGTCGTAGAGATCATCCAAGACAGGATGGGGGCGCCCCTGTTCATCCACCAATCTGTACGCACGGTTCAGCACTGACGCCGCAGGGGAGGAAAGGAGGCCAGGAAAGGAGGACGAACTCACCGGTCGCTACTCTTAAGGGTCATCACAATGCCGGAAAGGCCAGGCAGTCAACTGTCACAAATAACACAACTTCCCAGGTCCGCCAAGCGAGTCCTCATCAACGCAGATAGGCCCGGATGCTGGGGCGACACCAGAACAGCAACGCCGCCACATTGAGCGCGCATGCCAGGGGCGCAGAAACGGCCCACACGATCCGGCCCGGCTCCAGGAGCACAAGCCTGACGATGGCGTAAGGAAGCACAACAGCCAGGCTCAAGGAGAGGGCGACAATCGCCACGATCTGCCCCCAATGCAACCAGCGCAACAAGGCAATCGAAGCGATGATGCCCAAAACGGCAGCTGGCAGAACCCCTCCTGCCCCAACGGAGATGTTCACCGTCCGCCAGTAGGGGTCGTTCAAAATGAAAGCCAGGGTGAGGGGTAGAAGCGACACATTCACCAAGAGACCCAGCCAGGCCATGGGCCGATATCCCCTCGGGGGCTGCAGACTCAACGCATCGGGCAGGGAAGCGAGGCTCTTGAGTTCGACGGGCATCCCCCACGGGCATCTAGGCGTCCATCCTGCTCCGCCTGCGACCACATTGGCCGCCCCTCCCCTGATCAGCCTGTCAACCCCAGACGCCCATGCAAGCCACGATGGCGCCCAAGCGATTTCCTTCCCTTCAAAGGGGAGATCTGCAGACGCTGCAAGTGAACCTGGGCTACCGCTGCAACCAGGCCTGTAGCCACTGCCATGTGGCAGCAGGGCCCTGGCGGGTGGAGCAGATGGACCCAGCCACGGTGGCCCTGATCCCCGAGGTGTTGAGAGCGCGCCAGTTGCGGACCCTCGATCTCACGGGGGGTGCCCCGGAATGGCATCCCCAGTTCCGCCAGCTGGTGAGAGCCGCACGGGGCCTGGGGGTGGAGGTGATGGATCGCTGCAACCTGACCATTCTCTTGGAAGAGGGTCAAGAGGATTTGGCGAGCTTTCTGGCCCAGCAAGGCGTCACCGTCGTGGCCTCCCTGCCTTGCTATCAAGCGGAGAGTGTGGATCGACAGAGGGGCCGCGGTGTATTCACCCGCAGTGTGGAGGGATTGAAACGCCTGAACCAACTGGGCTATGGCCAAGAGCACTCAGGCCTCTCGCTCCACTTGGTGTACAACCCCCTCGAAGCCGACCTGCCCGGCCCCCAAAAGCGGCTGGAGGCTGCCTACAAAGAGGTTCTGGCGCGGGAGCACGGGATTGTCTTCAACCAGTTGATGGTGATGAGCAACATGCCAATCCAGCGTTTTGGCGATCAGCTGGCTCGAGAGGGATCTCTGCAGGCTTACAAAGAGCTGCTGCGAGCCAACCACTCTGAAGCCAACCTGGAGCGGGTGATGTGTCGCTCCTTAGTCAGTGTGGATTGGCAGGGGCGCCTCTACGACTGTGATTTCAACCAGATGCTTGGGCTGCCCAGCTCGCTGGGAGCCCATCTCAAAGATCTGATGGCTCCCCCCCCTGCCAGGGCGCCGATTCAGGTGGATGACCACTGCTTCGGCTGCACAGCGGGCTGCGGATCCAGCTGCGGAGGCGCCCTCACAGGGGACAGCGAGAGTTCGCCGTCAGCCCTGGGAGGATGACTGCTGTTGGTTGGCTGGCTGGGGAAACAGCCGGCAACCGATCTGAAGAGTGCCCTCATCAAGAAGGCGGCCGAGTTTGAGGGCCATCGCCTCCTCTTCACGACCAAAGCCCCCTTGGTGGGTGGTGATCCAGTCGATCTCCTGTTGGGTGATGATTCCCGTGGACAGGGACTCGAGGTAGACCTCACCCAGATTCATGACCAACGACGGAGAGCCCCACGATGGTATGGGCTGGGCTCCAGCGTGGCCAGTGGGACGGGAGCCAAAATCTTTCGATTCAGTTAAGATTCTGTTGGTTGCCAAAGAGCGGTGTACGAGAACCACCCTGTCCTCCACTCCATGGAGGCTCAACTCCAGTCCCTCAGGGACCAGTACAGGTCCCAGCCCAGCGAGCAAAGTCGCTACGCCCTTGTCCGTCACGAACAGCTTTTGGCCCAGTGGGCTCCTAACGGCGAATGGAGCCGTCGGCCTTGATTGTGACCATTTGTTCCCAAACCCTCCCCGAGCTTTGATCAAGCTTTAGAAGTGAAAGACCGACGACGTTGACCCCCCGTCGGATCTGAGCGCCATCTGCCTGGCAGCTCCGGAAAAGCCCTTGCACGCCCATGCGAGGGTTTTTCTGTGTCAGCTTCCCCCGGGCGAGCTCACCACAACTCCAAGCGTGGGGGGCTGGCATCCAGGCGCCAAAGCTGGCGGCGAGCGCGCAACCATTCCTGACCAACGATGGCCTGTACCCCCAGGAGAGAAAACACCGGACCATCCGTGACGATCGCCTCCACGCTCTGGTCGGGTGGCTGCTGGGGTCCCAGGCCCATCCCAAACAGCCGCTGGCGGAGCACCGCCTGCTGGCCGCAGACTCCCACCAAACGGGCTGATTGGCCGGGACCGAGCGGAGTCAACAGGGCAGCCAAGCTCGGCGTCAGAAACAGTCCCTCCGCACCGGTATCCGCCAAGGCATCCACGGTCGAAATCCGGTCGCCAGACCTCGAGCGCACCCGGATCTGCAGGAGCGGCACCCCCCGCTGCCAGGCCAGGGGAACCACCTCAGCCGGAGCTCCGATCGCCTGACGCCACTGTTCAGCCGGTCTGCCCAACAGCAGCTTCCCAGTGAGGGGATCGACCACGAAGGGAAGCTGTTTGAGGGACGGAGCGCCCAGGACGCCGTCCACTCCCTTGGGAAGAGCATCGACTGGAAGGACCAAGGCTTCCAACCCAAGCAGGCGCAAGGGGGGAGCGCTGGCTCCGGAAAGCAATCGAAGCTCGGGAAGGCGAGTGCTGGAAAGGTTGAGCGCTCCACAATCCGCGCCACCGCCAGCCAGGGAGAACGCCTGCGGCGGAAGAGGGCGGCTGGCCAGGCCAAGACGCCGCACCAGTCCGGGGGTCACCAGCGCCGAAGCGGCCCCCGTATCCAAAAGCAGGCGCACCGGGCCCAGCCCTGTGGTGAAGGTGAGAATCGGCGTATCGCCCCCCTCGGCCCGCTCCAACGGGGTGCGACTGCCACCGGTGATCCTCCCGGCCTGCAAGGGTGTGCCTCGCTCCTGAATCAAGGCGGCGGCTTGCGTGTCGGCGACCGCTTCGAAGCACCAGAGCGGATCGAGAGCGAAGCAGCCGAGAATCAGAAACACCATCCCCTTGGGAAGGGACTGGGATTGAGGCGCCATTTGCAGCGACTGGCTAACGCACAAGAGCCCACCAAAGGGGCACGGTCACCATGGCCAAGACCGTACTGCAGAGCACCTGGGTGGACGCCAGAGCCACGGCTGCCTGTTCGGCCTCAGCCATCAACAAAACGGCAAGGGCGGTCGGTGCGGCAGCCTGCAACACCAGGGCCTGCAGCTCCATTGGCGAGAGGGGCAAACGCTGACCCACCAGCCAAACCATGAGCGGCACCACAAGCAGCTTGAAGGCCAGGGCCCGAGGGAGGCTGGAGCTCAACTCGAAGCTGCGTTGGCGGATGGTGAGACCAAGGCGCATGCCCACAAGCGACAGAGCCACGACAAACACCGCACGAGCTGGCCACCAGAGCAGCTCGGCCAACACCGGTCGCCAGGGCGTTCTGCCGACGATGGCAGCGAGCAGGATGCCCTGCAGCGCTGGAGAGGCCCACAGCAGAGAGAAAAGCTTGGGCGTTTTCCCCGCCACACCTTGCAGCACCACTGGCCCCAAGCTCCAGGTGATGAAGGTGCCCGCAGCGTCATAGGCAGCTGCCGTGGCCACGGCGTCTGGCGGCAGAAGCGCCACAGCGACGGGCAACCCCCAATACCCCGTGTTGCCGACGGCGGCGCCAAGTCTCAAGACAGGATGCGTGATCTGGGAGCGCAACGGAGCCGATCCCAACAGCAGCAGACTGATCAGGGGCACGACCAGGCCGAGCAGTCCCACCCGCAAAAGGGAGTCAGTCAGCTCTGAACGCAACAGGAGAGCAGCCAAACTGAGGGGGACGCCCCAACGAATCAACGGCTGGGCGAGGCGAGTGGGTAGCCAGGGCAGCTTCCATCCCAGCCCAGCGCCCAGACTGAGGCAGATGAAAAGCTCCAACAGAAGCGGAACCATCCTTTGGGCTTCCCTGCCGTGGGCCACTCAACCATGCTGGCTAGCTTGCCCCAACCAAGCCTGACTGCCTGCGGGAAGACTTGATCGGTGTCGACTTTGCACCCCAGACGATGACCATGGCAGCCCCCGCTGATGATGCCCATCTGCCTGAACTGGCTGCGCTGCAGGCCGTGATCGCAGAACGAAGGGAAGACGACCCGTTGATCGGCGCCAAACTGGGCTCCGAACTGGCTCTCAACAAGCTCTTGCACCAGCTCCACACAGAGCGGGGCGTGCATGCCGAAACCTTGATGGCGACGGCGGGCGTGTTGATCGGCCAAAGTCTGCAGGCCTCGGTTTGGGCTGAAGCGGAACAGGCCGGGCAAAACGGCGTTGTCGGGCTTCACTTGGTGCGTTGTCAGGATGACTCCTGCTATTTCGTCGGGGAGCCCCTGAACCGCAAGCTCCTGGTGGGTTACGACTCTCCCTGGCAATTGTTGAGCGAGGCCGCCAGGCAGGAGGGTTGTGAGCGGTTGCCAGACGGGGAACAGCTGCTTCTGGAAGGAATCCAACGGCTCTGCACGTCCGCCTTTGGCAGGCCGCAAGTGCCAGCCGCCCATGCACCTGCGGCGTTGGCACCCTCCGAGCAGGGGGATCTTTGGTTGCTGTTCCGCCCGCTCTGCAAGGCTTGTTGCTCCGATGCCGGCGAATGGCCCTTGTTTTTTGGGTTGGTGGCCGCCAGAGCCCTGCGGATGGTGACGCCACACCTGATTCCTGAGCTGGCATTTCGGCTGGCCATGGATGCGGCGATCGATGCCGCCAAGGTGCCCTTGGCAGGTCACAGCTTGGCTGAGGGCTGAGGGCTGAAGTGGCAGGGGGTGGAACGGAGAGGTGGTCGTCCTTCGATGGGTTGAGTGGCCGAGCCCAAAGACAGCCAGCCAACGTGGCAGAGCAGCCTGCTCGGGCTGTTGGAGCAGGGATGCATCCCTTGGCGTCGCCCCTGGACAGCCATGGCCATGGGCCATCGGAACCTCCTGCACGGCCGGCCCTACAAAGCCGCGGATGCGCTTCTCCTCGAGGTGGTTTTGGTGCAGCGGGGGCTGGCACTTCCCTGGTGGTGCACCTACATGGAAGCCAGGCAAGCCGGATTGACACCATGCAAAGGCTCGCAAGGGGTGCATCTGGGTTGGGCTGATCCCCCGAGCGCCCAAGGGAAACAGCCGCCCGTTGTCTTCAACGTTGCCGACTTGGTCGGACCGCCCCTGCAGCGTCACTTGACAGCGAGACGGCGGGGTGATCGGGCGAACCGTGGGGCGGAGCAGCAACGCCTCGCAAACGCAGAACAACTGCTGAATCGCTGGTGCGTGCCGGTTCGCGAAGGCGGATATCTGCCCGGCTATCAGTTAGAGGAGGATGCAATATTGCTGCCCTCCCGCCACAACTTCCATTGCCGGGAAGCGTTCCTTGCCACTTGGGCCTGTGCGCAGATTCGATCTACAGGGCATCCAAAAAGATTGGCGCAAGGGGCGAATAGAGACTGGCTGGTCAATCGGCAAGAGTTTGTCATGGAACTCGCATGGATCATGTTGGCCGATCGATTGGGCTTGGGCAGGCAACATGGAGTCTTCGTGTTGGCAGCTTCCGACTGGACAGGCATGCTGCAATCCGATCCCAACGTCTTGGCGGAGCTGGTCACACAGGCCAGCAAGACCGCAGATCTCCTGGTTGCAACGAGCCAAAAAGTGAGAGGAAGTGCTGACAAACAACCGGCTTTGGTGTGAGTCGCCACCGTTAGACTACATGAGTTAGCTATCAATACAACACCACATCAGATTGGCTTCCAGATGCTGACGCCAAGCACACGCCTCAGGCTTCAGGCCATCATTGAGAGGATTGCCAGGTCCGAACCTGTCAGCCTGAAAGATCGCATTTACGTACAAAAGTTTGCCGACCGTGACCCTTCCGTATGGAGCTGGCTCAAACAAGCGCAAAGGCAACAACAGGAGGGAACACCTCAAGCAGGCTTGGATCGCTTTCTGGCTGACATGAATCTCGGTGAAATCGGTCCTAAAGGTGCTTTTGATCCCAAAAACGACGATCTTGGCGAGTGGTTTTCCGGGGCGCCCTCCTGGCTGAGACGCAGCTGACTGTGAATAGGTAGAACAACCTACAATCTTGAAACCGTCGCAGCCGAGACTGTCCACCTCGAAAAAGTCTGTCTGGATACGCTTGCAGTCCGTTGCACGACCGTGTCCTTCCCTCACTCAAGCGCTCCGGAAAACCTCCCAGCCAAAGCGGGCAGCACCATGTTGTGCAGCTACCGCAATTGCTCGGACCGAATGGTGATCGTGCGGGCCAGGGGAAACGCCAGTTACTTTCTGGAACGGGTGGTTTTTCCCTTTGAGGTCATGACCTTCCATTGCCCGAGGGAGTGCGAAGTGGAGGTGATCACCCGAACCCCCACAGGACTGGAGCAAAGTGAGTGGATCGCGGCTACAGAACTGACGGCCGGTGATGAGGTGGAGGGTTCCGTCAAGGACTGGCGACCGTCGCAAGCCATGCGCTTGGTCAGTGTTCGCTCAAGCGCCAGCACCGTTTGCTTGAGCTACCCATAAGCCTTCTCCCTTGAGCAAAGCCGAGATCCATTCGCAAACCAAGGGGTCGTTAGGATGTTTTTAGTCTGCCAACGGGCGGGGAGTTGCTGTGAGGGAAGCCCCGGTGGACTTTTCCGCTCTGCCAGACGGACCCAGCTTGAGATCTCTGGAGTTGCAGAGTCGCCATTGCGGCAGCGGGGTGGGATCGGCAGAGCTCATCGGAACATGGCGCGTATGGCAGGTCTGGGATAGGAAGAGCCAGCAACCCTCACGGACAAGTGGAGCCCTGAGGGCATTGGCGGCAACGCTGGTGATTCAGCGGGTGAGCGAGGCCGAACTAAGCCTGATCAATTCCATCAGCTTTGCAGCATTGAAGCTGTGTTTCTCAGGCCCAGGACAGCTGAGACAAAAACGACCGCTGCTGATGTTCCACTTCATCAAGATGCAACTTTCGGTGGCTGGACAAGCCGTGCTCACATTGAGCTTGCCCTTACCAGCGAAAGAGAAAGAGCCTTTTTTTGCCCTGATTGCCACAGGTCAATCCGCAACAGGTTTGGCCTGGCTCGCGGCTCGCGGCAGGGGAGGAGGGCTCGCTCTATGGGTGAGAGAAGATAAGGCAGGCTGAACAGAGGACAAACAACGTTGGGAAGAACCTATGCGCTAAGCCCCGCAGCGCCTTGCAACTATGCCGGCCACATGCGGAATCTTTGGCAACTGCCATTGCAGCGGCTTGAGATTTATTGCCAACCGTTTCAACGTCCAGGCGGCTACTTCAAGGTCTCCCCCCAGGCCAGCTGCAATGGTTCAGATTGGATTGGCATGGAGCGACACTTCGCAGTGATTGAAGAGACAATTCCTTTTCGCCTCTTATCGCAAAGCGATTATTTTTCGCTGCTGAAACAACATTTTCGTGGGCCGAGCCAAGCCATTGATCGCCATGTCTGCGCCTTGATTGACTATCTCAATATCAGGCCCAACTACTTCCACTGGTTTTTAGATGCACTGCCCCGCATCCTCGCTGGCGAATCCTACAAGCAGTTAACAGGCACCGATGTTGCCATCGCGATCCCTCATAAACTTCGCTCCTGGCAGTGGGATTCGCTTCGATACTTGGGTGTCCAGGAGTCTCAACTCATCCAGATTCCTGCTGGGACGCCGATTCGATCGTGGAGCTTTACGCAACTGATTACAACCTTTTCCCACCGGCACATCCGTCGCAGCGCAACAGGCCACTTTGATGCCTTTTCGCCAGATGCCATTCAAAAGCTCGCCAACAGATTATTAACAGGTGTGGTTCAGATCAAGGGCTCAACCCAAGCCACACATCGCCTCTACGTCTCCAGAGGCCAAGCCACGCTGCGCCGCGTGCAGAATGAGGATGAAATCATCGACTTCTTATCCCGCTACGGTTTCAAAAGGGTCTGCCTGGATACGCTGCCTCTCCATCAACAAATCCAACTTTTCCAGGGAGCTACCCACGTGATTTCCGCCCACGGCGGCGCGCTGACAAACCTGCTCTATGTTTCGCCGGGCTGCCAAATTTTGGAAATCTTTCAAACGGGCCATGGCATCCGGCCCGACTTTTTTCAATTGGCGGCCCTGAGAGGCGCTGATTACAGCTTTTACGAGGCAACCAGTCTCAATCGGGAGAATGACATTGCCATTCCAATCGGGGTGTTACAAACCTTTCTGGACGCAAGTCTATGAGCCCCCCTACCTCCAAGCTGGCCATCGTTGGCGCAGGTGTGGCCGGTTGCACTTTGGCGGCTCAACTGTTCAGGAAAGGATGGCAAGCGGAAGATCTCTCCATCTGGGAGGCTGGTCGGGGAGCAGGAGGGCGCACCGCAACCCGTCGCTCGCGGCTCGACCCCCATCTCCGCATCGACCACGGCGCCGGTCTGTTCAACATCTCTCTCCGGCCGCCACCTGAAGTGCTTCAGCCCCTGATCGAGCAGGGGTGGGTGGAAGCCTGGAAGGAGCCGATCGCCGTCATCAACGGGGCTGCAGAGCTGCTCCCCCACAACACGCCATCCCCCTTCTTCCAGGGGGAATGCTTCCGCGGCAGAGAGGGCATGGAGCAACTCTGTTGGGGCCTGCTCGCGCTCGCCGGCGAGAGCCTGCCCACCCACTTCGAAACCCTGGTGCGAGAGCTGGATCGAGACAAGGGCGATTGGCTTCTGAAAAATGCAGCTGGTGAAACGCTGGTTCGAGCGGAAGCGCTTGTGCTGACAGGAACGTTGTTGGCCCATCCGCGGAGCCGTTTGACCTTTGGCTGGCCCGCGCCACCGCTGCAGGTTTTGGCCGAGCAGCTGCAGGATCCCGCTTTGAATCACGCCCTCGCCGCCATTGCTGCTCTGCGCTTTGAGGCACGCAGCACCCTGCTCCTGCGCCTGCCCCCGTCGGAAGCGGATGCCTGGCAAGCCTTGCCATTTCGACTGCTGCTCTTCGACCCGAGCGCCCAGCAGCGCTGGGGCCTATGGAGGGTGGCCATCCAGCCTCTCCCCGATGGATCCTGCGCTGTGGTGGCCCATTCGAGTGCCACCTTCGCCGGCGAGCATCTCGGAGTTTTTGGCTCTGGCTCCGCCATGGCTCGGCAATTGGGCTTGCCCCCTCCATTGGAGCAGGAACAGCAGGTGATCGGGGCCCTGAGCGACTCCCTCGACGATGCGCTAGGTCCATGGTTGCCGCAACAGGCCTGCGAACGGGGAGAACGGCAATTGATGCGCTGGGGTGCAGCCTTTCCGGTGGCCCCGGGGCTCCCTCCAGAACTTCGCTGGAATGAAGACCTGCGGTTGGGATTCTGCGGGGATTTCATGGATGGCCCCGGCTTTGGCAGGGTGGAGGGCGCCATGCGCAGTGCGGAAGGGCTGGCTGAGCGTCTGGGGGGTCAAACCACGAGCACCTCCCCATCGCGCTGATCGAGAGGCTCGCCTGGTTGGGCATCAGCGCTGGCCTCCGGTGAGGGGATTTGGGCAGCCATCTTGGCCAGCCAGTCCATGAGGTCTTCCACCTGTTTATCGATTGGCAGGGCGCCCAAACCGCGGGCCACGATCTTGGCCACACCGCCAGATGCGGCCTGGTACACCAAGCGGCCATGCAAATGGGGGGGCAAGCCCTGGCGCAGGCGACGGAAGGCCGGTTCTTCCATCGGAGTCTCCAACAGCACATTGGGTTTTTCCGGTCGAATACGGGAGATGCCACAGCGCTTGGCCAAGAGTTTGAGCTCCAGCAAACGCAGCAGGCTCTGGACCGGACCGGGGATGGGCCCGTAACGATCGGTCCAGGCTGCGGCCAGCTCCAACAGGGCGCCTTTGCTCTGGCACTCAGCCGCCGCACGATAGGCAGCCACTTTTTCATCATTTTCGCCGATCCACTCCGCCGGAATGAACGCGGTCACCTGTAGATCCACCTGGGTGTCATCCACGCTGGGGATGTCCTGACCCTGCAGTTCCGCCAGACACTCCTGCAGCATGTCCATGTAAAGGTCGAAACCAATGCTCTCCATCTGACCGCTCTGCTCCACGCCGAGCAGGTTGCCAACGCCTCTGATTTCCATGTCGCGCATGGCCAGCTGGTAGCCCGAGCCCAGCTGGGCAAATTCCTGAATCGCCCGCAGACGCTGGCGGGCGGCTTCGCTGAGGGAAGCTTCACCTGGATAGAACAACCAAGCATGCGCCTGAATGCCACTGCGGCCAACCCTGCCGCGCAACTGATAGAGCTGGGCCAATCCGAATCTGTGCGCATCCTCAACCAAAATCGTGTTGACCCTTGGAATATCCAAACCGCTCTCAATGATGGTGGTGCAGAGCATCACATCCGCTTCGCCGCTGTTGAACGCCACCATGGCACTCTCCAATTCCCCCTCGGGCATCTGGCCATGGGCGGTGATCAACCGCATGCCCGGCAACATGCTGCGCAAACGCTCTGCGCCCTCTTCGATGCCTTCAACCCGCGGCACGACATAAAACACCTGCCCACCCCGATCGAGTTCCTGGCGAACGGCACTGCGCACAGCTTCTTCATCAAACGCCGCGAGATGGGTGCGAATTGGTCTGCGCAGGGGGGGAGGGGTGGTGATCAAACTCATCTCCCTCACCCCTGAAAGGCTCATGTAAAGGGTTCGGGGAATCGGTGTGGCGCTAAGGGTCAACACATCAACATCCTTGCGCAGGGCTTTGATCTTTTCCTTTTGCTGCACCCCAAATCTCTGTTCCTCATCCACCACCAGCAGGCCAAGATCCTTAAAGCTGGTTTGCTTGCCGAGCAGTTGGTGGGTGCCGACGACCACATCCACCTGGCCTGCAGCCAATCCATCAAGAATGGAGCGCCGTTCATTGGCCGTGCGAAAGCGATTGAGAAGCGCCACCTTCAGGGGGTAGGGGGCATAACGCTCGCTGAGGGTGCGCCAGTGCTGCTGGGCGAGCACGGTGGTGGGAGCCAACATGGCCACTTGCTTGCCAGCGGTGACGGCTTTGAAAATGGCGCGGATGGCCACCTCCGTCTTCCCGAAACCCACATCCCCGCAAACCAGGCGATCCATGGGCTGGGAGCGCTCCATGTCGCGCTTCACATCCGCGATGGCCTTGACCTGGTCGGGGGTGGGATCGTAGGGGAAGGAATCTTCCAACTCCTGTTGCCAGGGCCCATCGGGCGGGAAAGCAAATCCCTGGATTTGATGCCGCACGGCATACAGCTTGACCAGGTCCATCGCCACTTTGCGGATGGCCTTGGCCGCCCGCTCCTTGGTGCGCAGCCAGGCCGTTCCTCCCATGCGGTTGAGTTCAGGAACGCCCTCACCCGTTGCCCGATAGCGCCCGAGACTGCCGAGCTGATCAGCCGCCACCCGCAGCAAGCCATCGGCGTACTGCACCACCAGATAGTCGCGGGCTTCACCGCCCAAGACCAATTTCTCAAGCTTTAAAAAGCGGCCGATGCCATGGTTGCGGTGCACAACAAAGTCGCCGGGCACCATCCGGTTGGGATCGACCGTGCGGCTCGCCGCGCGACGCCGACGGCGCACAAATCCCGTGGCGGCAAGGGAGTGTTGACCAAAGAATTCCCGATCCGTGATCAGCACCTGCTTCCAGGCAGGCAACTGGAGACCCTCCAGCTCCGCCGTGCCACGGCTTTTGAGGGCCACGGGAGTGTGTTGGGAGATCAGCCGCTCGATGGCTGGAAGATCGCCGGGATTGGGCACGAATCGGGAGATGCAGTCGTGCTCCTCCAGCAGGGCCACAGCGCGGGTGGGCTGGGCAGACACCAGCCACACCTGCTGTTGCTCGCGAAGAAAGCCCCGCACCTGCTCCGCCAATTTTCCAAAGGCGTTGGGATGGGCGGGCACGGGGCGTGCGGCCAGATCAAAGCTGTTTGGCGCCTGGTCGCGCTCCAGGAGCTCCGCCAGATCAAAGCCAGCGAAGGCCTCCACACTGGCCAAGGCCTCCTGGGGGGGGCGGTGCAAACCCGCCGGCAGGATGGGCTGGGGGGAGTCCGCCACCTGGTTGTGCAGGTCGCGGCAGCTGTCTTGGTAGTGCTCACAGGCGTGGTCAAACCACTGTTGGCCATGGGCGAAGCACTGGCGCCGCTCATCCACCGCAATGAGGGTGTGGGGCGAGAGGTAATCCAGCAAACTGGCCGGCTGGGGCCAGGCCAGACCCTGCAGCCGGCGGAGGCCTTCGGGGGTGCCACCATCGAGCAAACGGGCACAGCCCTCCGGGCCCAGCAAGGGCTCTAGGGAAGGGGGGAGGGACTCCCGCAGGGCATCCGCCACGAGCGTGCTGAAACTCGTGGGCGTGAGCAACACCTGCTCGATTCCATCGAGGGATCGCTGGTTGGCAGGGTCAAACTCCCTGAGCTTCTCCAGCTCATCACCAAAAAACTCCAAGCGCACGGGCAGTTCGGCGCTCACCGGATAGACATCCAAGATGTCGCCCCTCCGGCTCCAGGTGCCTTCCTGTTCAATGGCCGACACCCGCTCGTAGCCCAGGCGAGCGAGGGTTTCCGCCAGTTGCTCAAGAGACACGGTGTCCCCCCGTTTGAGCGTGAGACAGCGGGAGGCCAGAAGCTCGCGGGGCGGGAGATGGGGCTGCAGGGCCCGCTCAGTGGCGACCACGGCGGTGGGCACGGACTGCAGCAAGTCACTGAGGACCTGCAACTGCCCCCAGGTGATCTCACTGGTTGGATCGAAGGGTTCGTAGGGGGAGCCCTCACTGGTGGGATAGAGCTGGCTGCTCCACCCCATCAGCTCCAACAGGGCCGCCCAGCGTCCCGCCTCCTCCAGGGTGGGCACGATCACCAGGAGGGGAGCCTCCGCCTTGCGGGCCAACGCGCTGGTGACGAGGGCCCTGGCCACCCTTCCCCCGCCTCTGAGCAGGAGTCGTTCCGGTCGCTGCGCCCGTGCCAACACCTCGGCCGTGAGCGGCGCCTGCTGCAACTGGCGCACCAAGGCAGAAAGGGGCATGGGCGGATGGGACGCAAGATCCCTGGATCTTCGCAAGCCCCCCGGGCAGCCCCACCCGCAGCCCCTCTGGACGGCCAGGTTGAAACGTGGTAAGTTTGCGGAAATTTTTGTATTTAGCGTGCGTAAATACGAATGTCCTGCCTGTGATTGTTTGCCTATTCGCTACAAATCAAAGCCACGCACACCACCGAAGTGCGTACGCTGCAGTCGCACGATGGTCAAGGTATCACGGGTATCGGGTGGATATGCATGGGCCATGGGGTTGGCCGCTTCAGGGTTGGGGCTGATGCTCATGCACGAAATCCTTCAACAACCTGAGTTGGGCTCAACGCAGAATCCTCTGTCGCAAATTTTCCCTGTCAGCCTTGCCCCTGAGGCTGCCGAAGTGCGGTCAAAAGAATCCTTCCCCATCAACGAGCTGATCGCCCAACTCGAAGAAGCTGATTATCAATGGCAGCCCCGGCAGGAGATTCTGCCGGACGGATCGACGCGCTATGTCTACAAACGTCGCAGTGGTGACCCGGATCTCAACGTCACACAATTGCGCCAGTTAATTGAAACGCCAC
>JAYKHK010000119.1:0-9233 GCA_035284785.1 Cyanobacteriota bacterium
TCTAAACCAGCAAAAGCTGTTCTTTCGCTGGTGGGCAAGCCAAGCAGCCGCAGGGAAAGCAGTGAAATAAAGAGATAGCTGACAACACCAAGAGCGATCAGTTTGATGTAATCAAATACAGGTCTGAAGTTGGCTGCTGGCGCGCCGTGCGCCGGCGTCGACCACTGCCGAAAGATTTGGATCACCAGCAAGACCAGACCTGCCGCAACGTAATAAGAGATCATGGTCTGGTAGCTCAAAGAGGCGGCAATCGCTAACACGCTCGTCCACTGCCACCAGCCGGGTTTATTGAAATTCGCCAACCCATAGGCCCCGGTGAGGTAGGACATCACCATCGATGGGTGTTGCAACTGAAAAGCAAGGAGATTGATGTGATAAGGAAAAAGCGTAAACAGTAATCCGATCAGAATTCCATAGACCGAAGCTGAGCGCGGAATCCACAGCTTTCTCAGGGCCAAGGCAAACACCACCATGGCGGCCGTGTGCGCCGCTCCCCAGAGGGATCCGATCGGGGGGAAGCTGCCGCCGAGCCACCCCACCAACCGGGTGGTGAGAGCGGCAAACACCCGCAGCTGTGAGGCCTGGCTGACGGCATAGCCAAGGCCGTCTGAATCGGCGATGGAGAGGAAGTCGTCGCAACTCCAATTCAGGCCAAAGATGCTGTTGCCTCGCGCTAGCACAGCAATGATAAACACTACCAGGAATTCAAAAAGCGCCGACTTTCTTATAGAAAAAAGGCGTTCGAATGCCATGGGGATTTGTTTTTGTTCGTCAGATTCTACACCGCATGGCTTAAATGACAGCCCCTCGCCAGCTCGGGCTGTTTGTTTGCGATTGAGACTGATCAATCGCATCGACTCCGTATGGCCGCCCGGTGCGCGGTTGCGCCAAAGTGCCAGCGGAATGGCGTTGTCAGCCCGGTGGCCAACAGTTGCGAGGGGGGATGATCGGCCGCACGGGCATTCAAGCCCTCAAGGCCCTGTTGGAGTTGGCCCAGGAGCCCAGCCGCTGGCGATCGGTGAACGATCTGGCCGCTGCCCAGGCCCTGCCGGCGCCCCATCTGGAGCAGCTCCTCCTGCGGCTGCGCCGGGCCGGAGTGTTGGAGGCCCGGCGGGGACGCCAAGGCGGCTATCGGCTGGTTGGCACCCCGGCCCAGGTGTCGCTGGCCAGGGTGCTCGTGGCGGTGGAGGCTTGGCCGGCCGCGAGGTCGGCCCCCGAGGAGCACCTCTCCGATGGGGGGGCTGACGGAGCCAGCGAGCGGGTGGCGGCTCTGGTGCAGCGGCGCCTGGCCCAAGCCATCAAACGGGAACTGGAGGGCCTCACCCTGGAGGAATTGCTCTTCGATTGGCGCAGCGCCCGCGCCAGCCTGAGTGAGGAGGGCGGTTTGATGTTGGGTTGACACCTAGGCTGTTGCCATGGCGAGTCTCCCTGATCCCTCTTCGGAAGATGCCCTGAATGCCAGGGCGCAGGGGCCAGGGGAGTCTGGCCAGCCAGGGGAGCCTGAGCCTGAGCCTGGCGAGCTCCTTGATCAGGTGCTGATCCCGCTCTTGGCGGATTTTGAGGAGACCTTTGCCCGGGGCCAGCTCCTGCTGGATCACTGCCCCGATCAGGTGCTTCCTCCCCCCCGCAGGTCGGCCCTGCGGCAGCGGCTGAACGAGGCCCAGGCTGGCCTGGCTGCCGCCCGTGCCCTGCGGGCCGCCGCCCCCAGCCCCATGGCCCTCGACATGGCCACCATCACCCCCTGGCATGAGCTGGTGGTGGAGGTGTGGTCGCTCTCGGCGGCGATGCGGGCGGCGGGGGTGCGGATGCCTTGAGGGGTTGGGTGGGTTACGGAGCTGCGGGGGGACCGAATCTGGGCGAGTTTTGGCGGGGGGCTCTGGAAATTTTGGTGATGCAGAGAGCGAAACAACGATGGATGGCGGCGGACTCCTGAAAACCAGACTCACCAGGCTTGGAGAGCTCACTGATCCTTTTGTATTGGCACACATCCTCAACGAGGAGTCTGTCAAACGAATCCAGCAACATCGGGGCCAGGAAAACAAGGATATCTATGTTTTTTGCTGGGCTTCAATCTAAGAGGATAGAGATTTACACAGACTCTCCCTAGCAAGACCTGCATCACGGCTCACTTGACTCATCCCCCTGGCCCTGGAGATATCGCCTAAGGCAGCATCATCAATCGTGGTGAGATGGGTGGATGGATCCCAGATCAGTGTTTCGGTTTTGGGCATTGGATTCTCATAGAGACTTCGAGCAAGATATCTTGCAAAATAAATATCCTCTTCTTCGTAACTCTTGTCACGTCTGGCATGCAGGATGACTACAGTATCACCTTGCTTTTTCAGATCAATCCGATAGCTTGAGGCCGTACTATATCCTCAGCTCTGATAGGCTCTAGCCTGCTGGGCGATCGTTGCCCGAGTTGCCCAAGGCCGAGGCCTTGTTGGCTCCGATCTGATTCTTTTGAAGGCGGAGGTCAGTGATCTCCTAGACAACTTATTTGGCGCAAACTAATATGGCCTTGCGCCTGAGACGCCTCCAGATGATTGTCGTTCACTCCTGTAGCTCACTTGAGCCAAGTGGTGACAAGCGTTAGCCAGCTTTTTAAAACTAAAGGCAGACACATATCATGAAGGCCGCAGCTTTTCTTTCGAAACAAACTACAACGGTGCAGATCACTTTGGGTTTTATGTCCATTGGCCTGATCAGCCTCCTTGATTTGTTGACAGGGGATGAAATCGCGTTGTCACTATTCTATGTTCTGCCCATTTCTTTTCTGACTTGGTGTAGTGGTCAGTCGCTGGGATGGATGGCTTCGCTGGTCAGTGCGGTGGTTTGGTTGTGGGCGGATGGAGCATCCGGGCATTCCTATTCTTCCCTGATGATTCCGATTTGGAATACGTTGATTCGGCTCTCATTGTTTGTGATCCTTGTCTTGTTCTTATCGGCCTGGCAAAAAGCGGGCAAACGGGAGGCTGCCTGGGCTCGCACAGACCATCTGACGGGAGCAATTAATTCGCGATATTTCTATATGAAAGCGCAGGAAGAGATTGATCGGTTTCAGCGCTATGGCCGTGCCTTTAGCTTGCTCTATATTGATCTGGATCATTTCAAAATGGTTAATGATTGCTGGGGGCATATGGCCGGCGATGAAGTGTTGCGGGTTCTGGTTAAATTCATGCAAACGCACATTCGTCGGACGGACATCTTGGCCCGATTGGGGGGTGATGAATTCGCCTTGTTATTACCAGAAACGGATGCCGACACGGTACGCGTGGTTTGCATGAAGATTCAGGCAGGCTTTCTGGCGGAAATGGAGAGGAAGCATTGGCCAGTGACACTCAGCATGGGAGTGTTGACCTGTGAGGGACTGCCCCCGAGCGTAGAGGAATTGGTGAAACTCGCGGATGAACAGATGTACGCGGTAAAACAATCAGGCAAAAATGGTATTCAATACAGCCGCTATCTGGGCTGAAAATCGCTTGCTCTCTACTCGCCCTTCGCGTTGTTCAAATGGAATGGGTTGCTTGCTTCAGCATGGTTGTAGTTTGGCAGGATTTCGGCGACCCCAATCGAGCGTGTGATTCTGGTCATCAAATTGATTCTCCAGGCGGAGTGCAGCAACTCAGCCATTCACCGATGACTGACCGTGATGACCGCGACGATCACAGGCACGGCAGGCATCCTTGATTTGGGCCAAAGCTTTGATTGTCAATGATGTTGCGGGGCTGCAACACCAATCCATCATTAGTTGCGCCATGGCGCAACCACGAACAGCCCCCATCTCCCGCCGTCATCTCGCCCGGTGCTGGCGGCTCCGCAAGGGGATACCGGCTCTTGGACGACACGCGCCGAACCCATCCCATCCATCAACAAGACCATCGCCCTCCGCGGCAGTGTCCGCCGCCCCTCTCCATAGGATCACCCCACCAGCCCCCGCCTGCCCCCCCATGGCCGTCGCCGCCCCCGCCGCGCCCCTCCTCCTGCCCGGCGGCGGCAGCCTGCGGGGCACGGTGCGGGTGCCAGGCGACAAATCCATCTCCCACCGGGCCCTGCTCTTTGGCGCCATCGCTGAGGGCGAAACCCGCATTGAGGGGCTGCTGCCCGCGGAAGACCCCCTGAGCACGGCCGCCTGCCTGCGGGCCATGGGGGTGGGCGTGTCGGAGATCCGCGCCGGTGAGCCCGTCAGTGTGCAAGGGGTGGGCCTCGATGGCTTCCAGGAGCCAGACAACGTGCTTGATTGCGGCAATTCCGGCACCACCATGCGCCTGATGCTTGGCCTCCTCGCCGGCCGGGCCGGGCGCCACTTCGTGCTCACAGGCGATGCCTCGCTCAGGCGGCGGCCGATGCGGCGGGTGGGCGGCCCCTTGTCCGAAATGGGCGCCTCCATTCAGGGCCGCGAGGGGGGCAACCTGGCCCCCTTGGCCATAGCCGGCCGCCAGCTCCACGGCGCCACGATCCGCACCCCCGTGGCGTCGGCCCAGGTGAAGAGCGCCATCCTGCTGGCCGCCCTCACCGCCACTGGCCCCACCACGGTGATCGAGCCCGCCCTCTCGCGCGACCACAGCGAGCGGATGCTGCGGGCCTTTGGCGCCGATCTGGTGGTGGCCGGCCCGGGCGGCACGCAGGTCACCGTCACTCCCGGCCCCAGCTTGCGGGGCCAGGAGGTGGTGGTGCCCGGCGACATCAGCTCGGCGGCCTTCTGGCTGGTGGCCGGCGCCATCACCCCCGGCGCGGAGCTCATCATTGAAAATGTCGGCCTCAATCCCAGCCGCACCGGCATCCTGGAGGTGCTCGCCCAGATGGGCGCCGCCATCACCGTGCTGAACCCCCGCGATGTGGCCGGCGAGCCGGTGGGGGATCTGCAGGTGAGCCACGGTCCCCTGAAGGCGTTCACGATCGACGGCGATCTGATTCCCAGGCTGGTGGATGAGATTCCGGTGTTGGCGGTGGCGGCCTGCTGCGCGGAGGGGGTGAGCACGATCCGCGGGGCGGAGGAGCTGCGGGTGAAGGAAACCGATCGGCTCGCCGTGATGGCTCGCCACCTCTCGGCGATGGGGGCGCGGCTGGTGGAGCACCCCGATGGCCTCACGTTGGAGGGCGTCACCGCGCTTCACGGCGCTGAAGTGGATAGCGAAACCGATCACCGGGTGGCGATGAGCCTGGCGGTGGCCTCCCTGGTGGCCCAGGGCGACACCCGCCTGCACGACAGTGCCGCCGCCGCCGTGTCCTACCCCGGCTTCTGGGATGACCTGGCCCGCCTCCGCCGTTGACCCCCCGCTCGGCCGATCTGCCGCTGGCGGCGGGCAGGGATTGGCCCAGCGCCAGGGCGGCGATGGCAGTTTCAGCCTGTGGAGCGGGGCCTATGGCGAGGGGTTTCACAGCGGTCGCGGCGCCCTGCGGGAGGCCAGGGAAACCTTTCTGGAGCCCTCCCAGCTGGAGCGCTTTGCGGTCGGGGCGCGGCTGAGGGTGGTGGAGGTGTGCGTGGGCACGGGCAGCAACCTGGCCCTGCTGCTGGAGGCCTGCGCAGCGCGCGGGATCGTTTTGGAGTGGTGGGGACTGGAGCTGGATCCGGAGCCATTGGCGCTGGCCCTGGCCTCGGAGGCGTTTCGGCGGCCCTGGCAACCCGCCACGTTGCAGGTGTTGGAGGAGGTGTGGGCGCGGGGCAGCTGGCGGAGCGCCCAGAGCCGTGGCCGGATGCTCTGGGGCGATGCCCGCCAAACGCTGGCGGAGCTGGGGCGGGAGCGGCGGGGGCAGGTGGATCTTGTGTGGCACGACGCCTTTTCCCCCCAGCGTTGCCCCCAGCTGTGGACGGTGGAGGTGTTGGGGGCCGCTGCGGCGCTGTTGGCGCCTGAGGGTCGCTGGATCAGCTACAGCTCGGCGGCGGCGGTGCGCGAAACGCTGCAGCTGGTGGGGTTGCAGTTGCGGGCGCTGGCGATACCGGAGGGGCTGCGCCCCCGGCGAAACAACTGGAGCGGCGGCACCCTGGCCAGCCCCAGCCCCCTCGTGCCCTCGCCTCTGTGGCGAGAACTCTCCGCGATGGAGCGCGAGCATCTGGCCAGTGGCGCCGGCGAGCCCTACCGCGACCCGAGCGGCACAGCAGACGCCGCCGCCATCCTCCACAGCCGTCACGCGGCCCAGGCCGCTTCTCGCGCCAGCGGCAGCCGCACCGCCAGCAGCGCCTGGCGGCGGCGCTGGGGGGTGGGGCGGGAGAGGAGCCGCCTTGGCTTTTCTGAACCATCTGGCGGTGGATCTTCAGATGAGCCCGTCCACCCAGAACCAAGCCCTTGCGGCGCTCCTGTGTCTCTTCAGGGATCTGTTCAAGCGCGTCCTGGAGCTTGAAGGTTTGGTGCGGGGCTGACCGGCGTCGGCGTCTGCAGGTGGGGCACACTTCGTCGAACCGCCAGTGCGGCAGCTCCACCTGCGCGATAGCGGGCTAGCCACTTGTAACCAGTCCGCAAGTTGATTCCCGCCTGACCACGACCCTGGCAACCTCACACCCTTTCGTCGGCTGAACAAGCTGGTGGGACTACACAGCTAGGGTTCTAGAGCGCTGAGCAGGTTGGCGAAATGACCTTCACCAATCCTCAGCTTGTCTTTAGAGCCAAGGGCAAGCCAACGTCGGGCCTGCCAGTTGCTGGGGCACTGATCCTGTTGTTTGCCATCCTCTTTCCTTCAGCCGCTCAAGCCTTTGATCCGAATGATCGGGACTCAGTTCTCCAGGGCAGAGATTGTCCGGCCTGCGACTTGAGTTGTGCTGATCTCTTTGCCAAGAATCTTGAGAACATCAATTTAAGTGGGGCCAATCTGAGCCGCGCCAAATTCTCTTTGGCAAGCCTAAAAGGGGCAAACTTGTCCCGGGCAGATCTAAGAGGTTCTGAGTTTAGTTCAGCTTTTTTGTTTGGCACCAATCTCAGCCAAGCCAATCTGAGTCAAGCTAAATTGGATCGCGCTTATTTGCAGCAAGCAAATCTAGAGGGCGCCATCCTGGCTGGAGCGAATCTCAGCAGGGCTTTCTTCTTCGATGCCAACCTCAAACGCGCTGATCTGCAAGGGGCGATGCTGGATGGAGCCAATCTGTCTGGAACCAATCTGGTGCTCGCCAATCTTCAGCAGGCAAAGTTTGATGGAACCATCTACGATGCAGCGACACGCTTTCCAAACGGCTTCGAGCGAGGCAGAGTTTCATTAACGACTGCGCAGTCCAAGTCGCAGAACGAAGAGCCACCCGACTGCTACAACAGCCGGCTTGCTGAGATCCATCAACTATTTCTGGAAAGAGTGATCGCATCGATGGCTGATGCTGATTCCAGCTCCTATGGGGGCGGCAAAGATCAAGGTCTCGAGCGAGCCGCTGAAGAGGTGAATGAGCGCCTGCTGAAGTTAAAGCGGGAGATCTATGGTGAGAACCCCCTTGAAAATGTAGGCGAGCTACTGCATAAAGCATCAATAAATCGACTCAAGGCAAACTTCAAAGAAGCAGAACGTCTTTTTCAAAGGGCTGACGATTCTTGAAAAGTCTCAGGAACGAGAAAATTTCGCAGCCATGCAGATAGAGCTCGCTGGCATGTACAAAACTCAGAATAGACTGGCTGAAGCTGAAGTAATGCCAAGCCTGATATTGGCGAGTCTTTATCGCCCTCTATCAACAACTGCTTTGGCTTATGCAGCCCGCACCAGACTGATTGAAATCTATATCATGGCTAAAAAGTCTGTTGAGGCAGAGTCAAGTCTCCAGAAATTGCAAAATCTTACAAGCCATACTCAGCGTGATCTCAAGAAGCACATCCTCCTCTACAAAGCATGGTTGAGGCATGCGCAAGGCAATGTTGCTTAGGCCGAGACTCTCTATCGCCAGATCATTGATGCCTACAGAGCAATGTCTTTGGACACCTGTCCAAGGTCGTGCAATCAGCCAAAGCGAATCTCAAGCGCTTAAAACCTTTGCAACCCCCACAAATGGAAACCAACTAATCAGACAACGTTCCCATCTTCCGCTTTTTTAGACAGCCAACCTCTGAAGCTTACGTTGTTGCAACAACACCAATCCCTCAAAGGGCTTTTGCTTTGTGGATCCATGGTCCTGTCCGCTGCGATGGTCATGGCCCAGGCCCCTCAGCCTGTAATCCATAACTTGATGGGTCGCCGATTTTCGATAGTGGTGCCATTAGATTATCAAAAAATTGAGGTCCACACCCCGGTCGAACTAGGAATGATCTTTTTTGTGAGTCCACCACGAGAAGATGACACAGCTGCATTCGTCCAAGTCTCTCTTTTCGACCTTCGAGCGATTCGCAACATGTCTGATCTGCCAACACTCGATCAATTTGGTACAGCCATGATCAGAGGTGTTGAGCGAAGGCGCAGACATTGGCGACTGAAGACCACAAATCTACTTCTTGGGGGAGTGCCCATCAAGCGCTATGAGTGGACTGGCGTGATGATGCAAGCAACCAAAGAGATTCCAATGACAGGAGTGATGTATGCCGGTGTCCAATCCAATCTTGCTTTCTGTCTTCATACTCAAGACCTTGAAAAATTTGCCGCAATCACTCTCCCAATTGGTGAGCGCAGCATGCAAACGTTTCGCCTGCACTCTTAGCCACGGCAAGCCAAAAGAGGAACAGCTGTTCATCCTGGTCAATTGGATGAAGAGGGATCCCTACAACAGCAGCCCCCACAATCACTCTTGCTATCCCGATCGACCCACTCATCAACGCGATTCATGCAGCGATCGTTGCAGCCAGGCCTGACGCCTTGACTCTGTTGAACCGAGACTTTCGCAAGACTGGCCCAATAACATCATTCAGCCGACCCGATGCAATTGATTTTCGGGCGAAACTTATCAAAATCGAGAGTTTGCGGGTGTCATCTGCCTTGCGATGCCTTGGCCCGAGCAATCGGGCCTTGCAGATGAAGTTGACACCGAGCCATTGAGCAGGAGCAACCTTGACAGCCTAGATGTGCCCAGCATAGGTTATCGCCAGACATTTATTGTTGAATCGTGGCGAATTCTGTCCTGGTTCATGGCGCATGGTATGGAGGCTGGTGCTATAGAGATGTTGCCAAGTTGCTGCGTGCAGCTGGGCATGATGTTTTCACGCCAACCCACTCGGGTTTGGGGGAGCGTAAGCACCAATCTGCGGAAAATATCACACTTGAATTGCACATCCGTGACGTCTGCGGTTGTATCGAGGCAGAGCTTGATGAGATTATTCTTGTCTGTCACGGAT
>JAYKHK010000120.1:0-9285 GCA_035284785.1 Cyanobacteriota bacterium
TCCTATGCCTGGGGGGATGAGACCCCCGCCGGGCAAGAACGGGACCGGGTTGTCGATGGAATTGAGAAAGCCCTGAAGCAGCGACCTGAGGGAATCAAGGTGCACAGGGATCGTGACGTGATGCGACCCGGTGACTTGATTAGCGCCTTCATGGATCGCCTTGCCGCCGCTGATCGGATCATTGTGGTGATCAGCGCCAAATATCTGCAATCAGAGTATTGCATGTATGAGCTGTTCAAGATTTATCAAAACTGCCGCAAGTCGGCAGAGGACTTCCATAAGCGCATCATTCCGATCATTCTTCCCGATGCAGGTTTCTCTAGCAAACTCGCGGCACGATTAAAGCCTGCTCTCTACTGGAACCAACAGGAAGAGAAACTCACGTCTCTTGTCTCCGGCAATCTTCAAGCTGTAGGCTCCAATGCGTACAAAAAATATCGACTGATCGGTGAATTTGCGCGCAACACCTCTGATATGATCGAATATCTCAACGATCAACTCCAGCCCCGCGACTACGATCGTCAGGTCGATGAAGGATTCACGGAACTCTGCCAGCAGATCCTGGAGGATTGAACATCATGGCCGATCTCAACATCACCACCCAAGATGAACTGCCGGGCCCCGATGGCGACACGCCCTACGTGCTCTTCGTCAACGAGACCGAATACGGCAACACCCGCTTCCTGCGCACCAACGTGATCTCTGCCAGGCCCGATCTCAAGAAATTCACCTCCCTCCGCTTCCGCCAAGACCTCAAGCGCCACCCGGATGCCCTTGGACCCGGTCAGGAGCTGGTGATGGTCTTCCTGGAGGCTCTCGATCTGGAGCCACCCCTCACCCTCCTCTCCAGTGATCAGCACCTCCTGGTGGATGGGTTTCCGGTGGAGCAGGGGGTGGTGATTGAGATTGCCTTGGTGCCGTCGCGTGGGCGGGGTAGGTGGAAGGGGTTTGGGTGAAATAGGTATTTGTAATGATCATCAGACGGCGGTTCAGCCCTTCCTGAGCGCACGCCCCAGCGTCGTCGGGTGAATCGGCACTTGAACAGCCCGTAGCAAGCGTTTGGGATCGGTGCCCGTAATGGCAGGCCAAGGCCAGCTCACCACTTCTGCCATCCGCAGGCGATTCAGTGCTACCTCCATCGCCGCATCTGGTCGGCCGGCCTGAAGCAACTCAACCCAGCGGGCACGATCACCTTGGATCGGAACGTGCTCAGCGAAGTGCCATTGATTGAGCAACAGACCGGCCAGGTAGTCCGCAGGTAGCCAGGGAACCTGCTCCTCGGACTCCGGTAAAGGCGGAAGGCCCTCTCGGTCGATCCACCGCAAACCAACCGACAGATCCTCGATAAGGGCATGGTCTATTCGATCTTCTAAAAGCAAGACCACATCAGCCAGGAAGGCATGGGGTTGGTGGCTTGCCAAAGACAATCCCAAACGCCATTCCGGCCCATCCAGTTCGCGCGTCAGCAGGTCAAACCACTGTGAAGGCAGTTCCTTGCGGCCGAAGCGGTAACGATTCAGCTGTTTGTCACTGGCATTGAGTTCTTCCTGCAGGCGCCACGCCACCAGATGGCGCAGCAACACCGCAAAGGAGCCTCCACCTCCGGAGAGAGCTTCCAATTCGGCCACCACACGCTCGGCGGAATGGCGATAGCTCGCGGGAACAGCGGGATCCCCCGCGCGCCAACGAAGGGTGTTGGCGAAGGCGGCAACACCTGCCAAGGCATCCGTGCGATCAGCTCGACCAGCACCAAGGGGGAACAACTCGATCAAGGAGGGGATCTTCGTGCCTTGCCCAACGCGGGGCGGGAAGCCATATCGGGCGAATCCTGAGAGGGCCTGCTCCCGGCCGAGGCGGGAGGCAAAAAGGGCAAAGTCTGTGCCGGTAACAACTTGGCGTGGGAGGGGAAGCATGGCTGCGCGGCCGAGCGCCAGGCTCACCTCCTCCAGCCTGACTGGGGCGTCCCAGAGTGGACACCACAGTTCCTCAGAGCGCTGGCCTTTGTTTTCCAACCAACTGCTGGAGGGGTGGCCAGCGGAGTTATGAACCACCGCGAGCGTGAAGCTGGCTTGACGAGTTCCGCCCTGCCCTTGCTCATCTTGATTCGCGGTGAGGGCATAGCCCTGGAAAAAGGTCATGCCCTCCGCCAAAAGGATCAGATCAGCCGGATTGGCCTTGGTGCTCTGGGTATCGGTGATGGCAACGCGATAGCCCTGCTGCCCGTCCCCGCGGCTTGCGGGGTCGTAGATGAGGGTGTTTCCCTCAGTCATCAGCACACCCGAATAGCTGTCGCCAAAGATCGCCGTTTGAAAGTGTTCTGCCCTGGCAATAGAGAGAGACTTCACGAACTGATCGCCGAAATCGGCACCAATGAAACCAGCGGTGCCACCCAATAAGGCGGGATAGCGGGCAATGGCCTTTCCTTTGGCGTCTGTGGTTGTGACGGCGCAGATCTTGAGCCAGGAGACAAAGGCATCGTTACCGCTTTCACGGCTGAGGTGATCAAAGGCCTTGACCTTGTCATCGCCCTTGACTTTCCCGCCACTGACATAGCTGGGCATGACGCGGGCGGCTACAGCAGCGACCTGACGCAGAACGCCGAATCTATCTCCCTGCAGAGCGAGTATGGCCGCCGGGATTTCTCCATCCAGGAAGCCCTTTCCAGTCTTGGGCTTATTCCAAGGCGTCAAGCATGGCGAAGGCCGATACGCCTCAGCGAAGAAGGACGCCAACTCCCGCGGGCTCTCAGCTGTCTCCAGATGGAAGCGCCCTTCCCGCCAGAAGCCCCGTGCCTCTGGATCGAGCTGGGCATTGACTACCTTGAGCAGGCCAAGTGCACCCAGATAGCTGGACAGGGGGGTGACCGAAAAGGCGGTTTGCATGGGTTGTGTCGTTGTCATGCCACCGCTTCCAGGCGGCCGGCGCCGAAATGCCTGCCCCAGCCCACTCCCAGCAAGGGCAAGGGATGTTCAGCTTGCAGACTCAAGTGGTAGCCAAGCGAAGAAGCGGCTTTGCGCTCTCCACGGCCAAACAGTTGATTTTCGTCCACCACAGCCACGACTTGCGCCGTGATGCGTCCATGGGTGGGGTGATCAACGCCGACAGATCCCTCCTGCTCCTGACACTGGAAAGACGCCGCCGACAATTTGCCCTGCTCACCAATGCCCCAGAGCAGAGATTGGATCGCCTGCGCGGCAGGGGTGCGCTGAATCTTGCCGGGCCTGGGGGTGGTGTACAAAAGCATTGGAGTAACTGTGCGCAGGTTTTGATCTGTCGCAATTGGAGAGGCATCCAGCCGCATCAAGCGCAAGGGCACCTGCACTCCGCCCCTTCCGTAGAGACGTTGGAGGCTGCGAAGGGCTTCCACTTCGCTCTCACCAAAAGGCTGGGGACTGAGCACCTCAAGGAGTGTCAGGGAGCCGTCCTGGGTGTCCCAGCGGTACCAAGCCCGCTGATCTTCTGGCAGGGGCTGCCCACCGATCTGTCCTGAGAATAGGGAAGAAGCCGGAGCTCGCTGGAGAAGGGCACGGTGCAACCGATCTGTCCAGGCGATTCCTGCCCCCGCTGGCAATGGATAGGGAGAGAGGAAAGCGAAGAGAGCTCGATTGGCCAGGCGGGGCATCGATCCCACCGCGAATGCTGGTGGGCGTTGAGGCTCGTAGCGATAGCTGATCCATTGCTGACCCGGTGGCGACGGCAGACCCTCCTGACGCGCTTGCTGGGGGTTGGTGAGCAGGCCGCCCATGGCGCCATCAGCGGCGCAACAAAGCACCGATAAGGTACCTTTGGGATCAGGGGTGCAATTTGGATCCGGCATGGAGGGCACCACCTGCCAGATCGCGGGATATTCAGCCCTGCCTAGATAGACCAATCCAGCCAGACAAGCCGAAAGCAGGCGCTCCTGTTCAGCGGAGAGATCCACCGACCAGGCCACATGCAGGGCAGCACCGCTACCAAGTTGAAGGTAGGAATCAATGAAAGATCGGCGTTTCCCTTGGGCGTGGCTATAACCCTTGGTTTCAAGGGGTGGAACAGGCTCACAGCCATAGGCGGGGCGAAAACCCCGGATTTGACCGTATTCCCCATAGGGCAGGTGGTAACTCGGTGGGTGCTGGGCGAGCAGACCGACCAATTCAGCCAGGCCTTCAGGAAGTTGCTCGGGAACGCCGCTGAGGACGAAACCACCAGACAAAACCGCTCGAAGCAAGCGCCAGGGAGAGGGGGGATATTCCACCTGCCCTTCGAATTCGCTTCGGCCCCAAGGGGTGGCACCATAGCGACCGGAGAGGAGGGTGATGCGAAGGATGGTCGCCATCAGTCCACTGCCTCCTCCTCATTGACAGCAGCTGGATCAGCGGAGGGTTTGCCCTTCCGTGCCTTCTCCTTGGCGGCGCCAAGGGTCAGAGCGAAGGCAGTCACCGCAGGATCAGCAAACAGCGACTGCGCCTGACAGTCCGCCAACCGCTGTTGGAGGTTATGCAACAGCGCATCTACGTCACTGAGCTCGGTGGGCAGTTGCTTCACTTGGAAGATGCAGTGGGCGCGCAAGTCCAGTGGGGCAGCCAAAAGGGAGGCCAGCTTGTACCGGGCAAGGGAACGCAGCAGCTCTTTGGCCACATCAGGCAAGGGGAGACGAGCGATACGGCCTTCCGCGAAATAAATCGCCAGCTCGATACGTTCCGCAATGAAGGCCTGATGGCGAAAAGGTATGTACCCAGCGCCCACTTCCGCAGCGGTGGACTTCGCGCCGACCAGAGCCTCCACATCAAAGCCCTCACCGGAGGGGAACAAGGGATCTTTCGCCACACCACCATCACTGACCGCCTGGGCACCTGTGGCGACCACCTCGGCCGAGAGCAGGCGGGGTGTTTTGGCGATGTTGGGATCCAAGCCGGCGAGCTGGCTGTAGAAAACGCCATGCAGAAGTGAGTTGGGGCAGCGACGGAACGTCGCGGCGGCAATGCCGTTGTCCAGGATGTCGGTAGCCAGGTCTTCCTGGAAGCGCTTGAGTTCTTTGGCTTTGCAAAACCATCCTGAGGCCAGGCGGTGGGGAAGCTCCAGGCTGCTGGTGGTGCGGGTACGGCCGGCGGGGTCTGTGATCGTCAGCCGCACATAGGGCATGGCCTCCAGTCCGTCAATCACCTCGCCGGGTTGTTTGATCAGGGTGGCTTCGATGTGGTTGGCCAGGGACTGAACGGAGTCGACGATCACCAGGTTCTTGCCGGTGCTCGCATCCCTGACGACGCTGTGGCCGACATCGACAAAGCCTGCTGGCACAAAGGTCGGCAGGAGGGAAGTGAGTTCGAGATTCAGGTGCATGGAGTTGGCGGGGAGGAGAATTGCCAGCGGCGGGACGCGCGCCCATCGGCCTCTCGGACGAGGGCTTCCAGCCAGGCCAGGCGAAATGGGCCGTGGGAACGGCGAAGACCTTGACAAAGAGAGGTCCAGCTTTTGCCAAGACCCTTAGGGGGGTAAGGCAATGAAGTGGCAGCGATGACGCCCTCAACCGCAGGGAGGACTTCACCATCAATCACCCCGTGAAGCGGTGCTTCTGGGTCTTGCCAAGGGAAGGGGGCAAACTGCATCCGCACTTTGCCGTGGTGGCTCATCAACAGATAGGGAATCAGGGCATCTTCACCACGATGCAATGTAGCGAGCGCAGAGGCCACCTCATGGCGAAAGCCGGGTCTGCTGTGGCGTGATCCTCGACCTGGAGCTTTGGCCCATTGGCCCTCACTGCAGCCGTTGGCCCGCATGGTGGCTTGAAAAACTGGATGGGCCTTGCCGATGTCATGCAGCCATGCAGCCCGCTCGATGGCTTTGGCCAGGGGATCGGGTACGCTCAGGGCCGCGCAGAGAGCGGCGGCTTCCTCTCGGGCATCCAACAGATGCTGTGGAAGGGTCACGGGCACGGTGGTGCCAAAGCTGCCACTATCTTCCGGCTCAAGCACCAGCGGATCAGGTGGGACAGGAGGTACGGGGGTGAGATCGTCAGGCTGCCAGCCCAGCTCAACGCTGTAGCCACCAGCGGAGGCGGGGACCGCAGCAACATCTCCCACTCGCAACTGGTGCGAGCTGATCTCTTGCCAGCCATCCCCCCGCGGAACCCAGACGTTGGGAAAGCGCTTCTTGGCTTGGGCAAGGGGAACAGGGCACAGCTCCCGGTCTGTCGCCGGTGGCATCTCGGGAGAGAGGAACTCCCGCCACAAAAGAGAAACATCCCGCATCTCTCCCACCCGCAAGTATGGGTCAATGTCAATCTCTCCTTGGTGGATGGGGTGGGTATCGAATAGCTCAGCAAAGCGGTCTTCCGTGAGGTGTTCACCAGCACCAGGCTGGGGAGGAGCCTCGATGGCCATCAAGTGACGCACGGCCGCATCTTTGAGGGTCTGCAAGCGTTGGCGGCTGGCGGTGAGTTCAGCTGGCTCGTAGGGGCGCGGAGAGCTGGGCTCCACCACAAACACCGCCGCATCGGGATAGGAGTTGTTGCGCCCCACGCGTCCGCAACGCTGCACAATTGAGGCCCAAGGGCAAAGGTCACTCACCAGCAAACGGGCATCAAGGTCAATGCCCGCCTCCACGGTCTGCGTGGCCACCACCACGCCTCGGAACATTTTCAACTCCTGTTCTATGCCCTCACGTTCAGCGCGACGGAAGCGGGAATGGAGCAGCAGCCTGGGCAGATCAGACAGGTTGTAGAAGGCTGCCTGGGCTCTTGCAACCGTATTGGCCACAAGGAGAGTGAGCGTCCCTGGTTGGTGGTGCTGACGGACCAGGCCAACGGGATCGGCATCATTGGCCAGAGTGAGCGGCTTGGGCCGACCGACCTTGCGCTGGCCTACAGGATGGGCGTAGTCCTCATCTCCCAACCCGAAGCGAGAAGTGCTCGAGGGGAGGAGAGCCGGATCAAGGGTGGCAGAGCAGAGGACCAGATCTCGAGGAGCCGGCCCTCCGAACTTTTGATGAAAGTGCTGCAGTCGAATGGCGGTGCGCACAGCCGCGCCTTGAAGCTGGGTTTCATCCACCACCACACGCACATCCACATTGAGGGCCGCGAAGTGTCTTGGCCAGGACCAGCGTGAGCAGCAAAAACCCCGCATGAGCTGTCGACTCACCACCTGATCCAAGGTGCCGACAATGACGGCTTCCTCCGCCAGGGCGTCTACATAATCGTTGTCAATCTGACCGCCCCGTAGAACGAACACTGAGACCCTTGCCCCGAGACGTGTGATTACCGTGCGGCACTCGGCTGCGATCTGATCCGTGAGGGCACGCAGCGGCAACTGGTACACCAGGCGGCGGGGTGTTGTGGCAGGCCGTTGTTGCCGCTCCCAGAGCCAGCCTACGAGTGTGGCCAGGGTTTTTCCCAGTCCTGTGGGTGCTTCCATCGTGCGTATGGGAGCCGGAGGCTCCTCCATCCAGGCAAGTTGGAAGGGCAATGGAGAGAAGCCGGTCGCAGACGCAAAGAAGGATGCCGCATCTGCATTGGTCTGTAGACGGCTCATGTCAGCAGGGCGCGCCACTGTGGGAAGAAAAAGACGCAGATGCTTTCGCTCTGCCGGGAACGGGCAGTCGTGGGAAGTAGCTGCAGCAAGACGTGCTCCCCAATGGCTTGTCAGAGACACCTTAGATCAAGCTACAGCGATGGTGAAGGACCTCCTCAATCCATGCAGATCGTGCATAGATTACGGAATCCAACAACTTTGGCAGGTGAGATGGGCCTTGGTGTCTTGAATTCAGCGACGCTGAAAGGCATAAGCGACTCACCCCCATGCGGACGCTGTATCTCCTGCGCAGTCACGGGCGAGCATCGCTCAGCGGCGAATTGGTGGTGGTGCATGAAGGAGAGGAGGAGTTGCAGCGCGTCCCACTCCCCTTGTTGGATCAAATTTTAGTGATGGGCAATGTGCAAATCACAACCCCATTGATTGAAGCCTGTCTCAGGCGCCAGGTCCCCATCGCTTTCCTGACGGAATCCGGGTGGTGCCATGGCCGATTGCAGCCGCTGGCACGCGACTATCGGCATAGGCCAAGACATCAACTAGCCCTTGGGATAGGGGAGCGACTGCAGGCGGGCCGTCAACTCGTGGCAGGGAAGATTTGCAATGGGCGTGTGCTATTGCTTCGCCTTACACGACGGGATCGCCGTGAGTCTGTTCAGGACAGTATCAACAAGTTAGACCGATACCAACAGCAGGCTAGTCGATGTTTAGAGGAAGAAGCACTGCGAGGCCTAGAGGGGCAAGCGGCTTCTGAATACTTCCAAGCCCTAGGGAGCCTGATGGCAGACGATGGCTTTGGGTTTACAGGGAGACACCGCCGACCACCCACGACGCCTTTTGATGCTCTTGCAAGTTTTGGGTATAGCGTGCTTTGGAATGCAATGTATGCATATGTAGAACTTCAGGGGCTGGATCCCTACGAAGGTGTGCTGCATCATGGCAGTCCACGCCATGCGGCGTTGGTCTCTGATTTGATCGAGCCCTTGCGCACGTTGCTGGTGGATGCTTTCAACTGTTGGAGGATTCGCACCAAGAGAGTGCTGGCGGATCGAGATATGGAGCACATTGATGGTGGGGTGAGGCTCACCGATGAAGCCCGACGGCAGTGGCTGAAGGACTGGAGTCATTACATGGCGGAAGACATTTTGCTGACACTGGAGGATCATGGCCCGCGCTGGGCATTACTGGAACAGCTTGTGCGAAGTTTTGTACAGTTTGTTTATGATCCGTCAAACGGCTTGATCATCCCTGGGCGGCGCTGACAGTGGCACGCACACAGCTATGGATCGTGGCTTATGACAGCCCGAGCGACCAACGCCGTCGCAAATTGGCTCAACTCCTGCAGGGTTATGGCCAACGACTTCAGTGGAGCGTATTTGAGTGCCGCCTCAGAGAGGACCAACTGCGGGCACTGCGGTGGAAACTGGAGCGCCGGATTGACGCCGGGCAGGATCGGGTCTGCTTATGGCCTGTGGCTGGCCCACAGGTGGCCTCCATCATGACCATCGGTCTGCCACCCCCAGAAGCCGACCCGATTGATTACATCCTGTGACTTTGCTCGTCCCAGCGCGCAGGGTCTGAACCATGGCAAATGCACAGTTTCATCGTCAAGCTGCGCGCTGCCTTGCGCCGCAGTGTGTTTCGGAAAACTCATGGGAGGACATCAGAGGGGTCCATGGGCCATAGTGGGGGTTGCGCGCCGAAGGCTCTCAAACCTGAAGCCGCCCGTAGCTTGTTGAGGGCTGCGGTTCCGGATGGGTCTTCCGTCCGGGGAAGTTGAAAC
>JAYKHK010000121.1:0-5343 GCA_035284785.1 Cyanobacteriota bacterium
GGCGCTGCAGGCGCGCGGCGCCCAGCACGTGGCGGCGCCGTTCCCCATCGGGGCCGAGGGCACGACGGCGTGGCTGCGTGCGGCCTGGGACGCCGACGGCGGCTCGCAGCGCGACAGCACGCGCTTCGCCAACGTCGTCGGGCCGCGGCGCGAGCGTGCGGCGCGCTCGCTCGAGCGCGCGCGCCAGCAGCTGCAGGGCCGCACGGTGATGTTCTTCCCCGACTCGCAGCTCGAGCTGCCGCTGGCGCGCTTCCTCGCCCGCGAGCTCGGCATGCGCCCGCTCGAGGTGGCGAGCCCCTCGGCCTCCAGCGGGTTGGCCAGGCCGAGGCCGCAGACCGTGAGGTCCGGGCGGTCGACGCGCAGCCGCTCGAGCTGGGCGTCCACGTCCTGGCCCTCGGTGAGGCGCTCCGGAGCGGGCAGGAGCTCGAGCTCCGCGGCCATGGCGCGGCGGTCGAGATACGGGGTCCCCACCTCCACCAGCTCCATGCCGCACTCGCGGGCCAAAAAGCGGGCCAGGGGGATTTCCATCTGGGAATCGGGCATCAAAAACAAGCGCTTGCCCTGCAGCACCTTTCGATGGGGCTCAATCGCCCGGCGACCCCGCTCCAGGAGAGGATCGAGCACGCCAGCCACGGTCGCTGCGTCCAAGCCAAAGGCAGCGGCCGCCGCCTCCATCCACAGGCGGCTCCCCTCCACACCGAAGGGATAGGGGCTTTCGATCAGCTGGCCGCCGCGGTGGGCCATGGCCCGGGCGGTGGCGCTCAGAAAGGGTTGGGCGAGCAGGAGCCGCGTGCCCTTGCCGATCGGCGGCAGGTCGGTGGAGCGACGGGGGGGAAGGCTGCGCACCCGCGGGATGCCCATCCGCTCGAACAGGGTGGTGAAGCGGTCTTCGACCGCATCGGCCAGGGTGCCCACAATCAGCAGCTGCTCCTCATCACTGGAGGGCAGCAGGGGGAGGAGGGCCATCAGGGCCTGGTCTTCCCCTTGGGTGAAGGTGGTTTCAATCCCGCTGCCGGAATAGTTGAGCACCCGCACCCGGCCGGCCATCTGGAGGCTGAGCCGCTCAGCCGCCCGGGCCAGATCAAGCTTGATCACCTCGCTGGGGCAGGAGCCCACAAGAAAGAGGGTGCGGATCTCCGGTCGCCGGTCCAGCAGCTCGCGAACCAACCGGTCAAGTTCATCGTTGGCGTCCGCCAGCCCCGCCAGATCCCGTTCCCCCAGGATGGCCGTGCCGAAACGGGGCTCGGCGAAGATCATCACCCCTGCAGCGCTCTGGATCAGGTGGGCGCAGGTGCGCGATCCCACCACCAGGAAAAAGGCATCGGGCATGCGGCGGTGCAGCCACACGATGGAGGTGAGCCCACAGAACACCTCCCGCTGGCCGCTTTCCTTGAGCACATCAGGCAGCGCCCCGCCGCTGTCAGCGCTGGAGACACCGGTGATGCCAGACCCGGTGGCTCCGGCGGGGGTGACGACCATGGATGGGAGGGCATTGACCCCTCAGGATTAGCTAGCCCAGCCCGCCGATGGGGTGGGTCGTCACAACTTTTGGGATGGGCGCAGCCGGCCTCTGAGGAGAGAATGGCGAAATGAGCCAAGCCACCCTGCCTCCCCCCCCAGATCCCTCTGCCGAGCTGATGCAGCGCGCCGCCAGGGTGCGTCGCAGCGCCATGGCTCTCGCCCAGCGCAGCGATGGGGAGCGGCGAGCGGCCGTGCAGGCCATGGCCGATGCCCTGGATCGCTCGCAGGAGGCGATCCTGCTCGCCAACCGGGCCGACCTGGAGGCCGCCGACACCGATGGCTTGGCGCCTGCCTTGGTGGCGCGGCTCAAATTGGATGCCGCCAAGCTGGCCGCGGCCATCGAGGGGGTGCGCCAGGTGGCGGACCTGGCCGATCCCCTGGGACGGCGCCAGCTGCACACCGAGCTGGATGAGGGGCTTGTATTGGAGCGGATCACGGTGCCCCTGGGGGTGTTGGGGGTGATCTTTGAGGCCCGCCCCGATGCGGTGATGCAGATCGCCTCGCTGGCCATCCGTTCCGGCAACGGCGCCCTGCTCAAGGGGGGGCGGGAGGCTGCGCGGAGCTGCCAGGCCATCCTGGAGGCGCTGAAAGAGGGGCTGGCCGGCAGCTCTGTGGATCCCAGCTGCCTGGAGCTGCTCACCAGTCGGGAAGAAAGCTTGGCCCTGTTGAAACTGGAGGGATTGGTGGACCTGATCATCCCCCGAGGCTCCAACGCCCTGGTGCGCTACATCCAAGACCACACCCGCATCCCCGTGCTTGGCCACGCCGATGGCCTCTGCCATCTCTATGTGGATGCGGCCGCCGACGTGGAGCAGGCGGTGCGGCTCAGCCTGGATGGCAAGGCCCAATACCCGGCGGCCTGCAACGCCATCGAAACCCTGCTGGTGCACCAGGCCATCGCCCCCCGCTTTCTGCCGGCGGCCATCAGGGCGCTCCAGGAGGCGGGGGTGGAGCTGCGGGGCGATTCCCGCGCCTGCGAGCTGGGCGTGCCCAGCCCCGCCAGCGACGCCGACTGGGACACGGAATACTCCGATCTCATCCTCAGCGTGAAGGTGGTGGCGGATCTGGAGGAGGCCCTGGCCCACATCGCCCGCCATGGCTCCCGTCACACCGAAGCCATTTGCACCAGCGACACCAGCACCGCCGAGCGGTTTCTGGCGAGTGTGGACAGTGCGGGGGTGTATTGGAATTGCTCCACCCGCTTCGCCGATGGCCATCGCTACGGATTTGGCGCCGAGGTGGGCATCAGCACCCAAACCCTGCCACCGCGAGGGCCGGTGGGACTGGAGGGGCTGGTGACCTATCGCTACCTGCTGCGCGGACAAGGCCACATCGCCGCTGACTATGCCAGCGGCAGCCGCCGCTTCCAACACCGCCCCCTGGGCCTGTGAGCGCCATCCAGCCAAGCCCAGCCGGCGGTGCGCCACCCCTGGTGCTGGTGCATGGCCTTTGGGACACGCCCGCCCTCTTCAACAGCCTGCGGCGGGAGCTCGGCGATCGGCGGGAGGTGTTCATCCCCCATCTGCCCCACGGGCTGGGGGTGGTGCCTCTCGAGGACCTCGCCGCCAAGTTGAGCCAGGCCGTTGAAGAGCGCTTTGGCCGGGAGCAGCCTCTCGATGTGATGGGCTTTTCCATGGGCGGGGTGATCAGTCGCAGCTGGATTCAACTGCTGGGCGGGAACGGGCGGGTGCGCCGCTTCACCAGCGTGGCCAGCCCCCAGCAGGGCACTTGGACCGCCCAGCCCTGGCCGGGCCAGCTGCTGGCCAGCGTGGGAGACATGAAAGTGGGCAGCCCCCTGCTGCAGCGATTGAATGGGAATCCGGAGGCCTTGCAAGGCATTGACTGCTGCTCCCTCTACTGCTTGGCCGATGTGATGGTGGTGCCTGGCTGGAGCGCCGTGCTTCCGGTGGGCCGCCGAGAGGTGCTGCGCCCCCTTCACCTGCAACACCACGAGCTGATGGCCCATCCAGCCTCCGTGGCGCAGGTCGCCCGAGAGTTGCTGCGGCCCTAGGGTTGGGCCTCCATTCGGGGGGAAGGTGCAAGCAGCCGTCACCACAGGTCGCTGGAGCGAACTCACGGCCATCAACTGGGCCAAGGTCCTCACCATCCTGTTGCTGTTGGGGTTGGCCGTTCGCTTCGGGGTGCCGGGGATCCGCCAGGTGGTGTATCTCAGCCTGCACATCAGCTACTGCCTCTGGTGGCTTTTGGAGCAGTGGTTCTTCCCCCAGAGACGGGAGCAACTCTTCACCGACAAAGTGGGGCCGCTGCGCTTTGGCTTCGCCCTGCTGTTCATCGGGGTGCTCTACAGCCTGCCAGGGGTGTTGGCGTTCTTCAACCCCGAACCGATCTCCTTTGTTGCCCTGGCGCTTGGGTTGACGCTGTTCAGCTTTGGCAGTCTGATCAACGCCACGGCTGATGTGCAGAAGATGACGGCCAAGGCGATGGGCGGCGGCCTTGTGGCCGATGGCATCTGGCGCCGGGTGCGCCATGTGAACTACCTGGGTGATCTGCTGCGCTACCTCAGCTTTGCCGTGGTCGCTGGGGTGGGCTGGGCCTACGTGGTGCCAGCGCTGGTGCTGCTCCTCTACCTGCAGCGCATTCGCGAGAAAGAACAGCGAATGGCAGCCAAGTATCCGGATTTCGCGGCCTACCAGCTGCGCAGCTCCCGACTCCTGCCCGGGATCTGGTGAACCCTCTCGTTCCGCGCCAGCCGGCCCCACCCCTGCAACGGTCCCAGGCCACCGGGATGGCCCGGCTGTGGGCCGGCGCCGCAGCGAAAGTGGCGGGGATTGCCTTGGCGCTTTCAGTTCCCGCGGGAGGCCCTGGCTTCGCTGCACCGTTCCCACCGCCGCCGCCGCCGGCGCCCAGCCCCGGGCCCTCGCTCGCCCCAGCTCAGGGCCAGCGCATCGGGCCGGCCAAACCGCTGTTGGGCGTGTGGTTCACCCTCAACGACATGGGCACCCTGCGGGATCGCTCGAAGCTGGAGGAGGCCGTGCGACAGCTGGGCCGGCTGGGATTCACCACCCTCTATCCGGTGGTGTGGAACGGCGGCTACGCCTACTACGCCAGTGCGGTGACCCAGCAACGCAAGCTTCAGGACTTCACCGTGCGCGGCCTGCAGGGGCAAGATCCCCTGGCGGAGCTGATCAGCCTGGCGCAAAGCCAGGGAATGCAAGTGGTGCCCTGGTTTGAATTTGGCTTCATGGCCCCGCCCAGCTCCGAGCTGGCCAAGCGCCACCCCCAGTGGCTCACCCAAACCCGAGAAGGGGCCACCACCTCGATGAGCGCTGCCGGGGAGGTGGTGTGGCTCAATCCCTTCCGCCCGGAGGTGCAACAGCTGCTCACCGATCTGGCCCTGGAAGTGGTGACGCTCTACAACGTGAACGGCGTGCAATTTGATGATCACTTCAGCCTGCCGAACAGCTTCGGCTACGACGCCTACACCCGGGCGCTCTACCGGCGCGAGACGGGCCGCAGCGTGCCGGCCAATGCCCAAGACCCGGCCTGGCTGCGCTGGCGAGCCGACAAGATCACAGGATTTTTGCGGCGTCTGCGAACAGCTCTCAAGGCCCGCAACCCCAATCTCTTTATCTCCCTCTCTCCAAACTATGCTGATTTCGCTTACAAACTACAGCTGCAGGATTGGCGCACCTGGGTGAAGGACGGCTTGGTGGATGAGGTGGTGGTGCAACTCTATCGTCCCGATCTGGAGAGCTTCACCGCAGAGCTCAATCGCCCCGAATTGCAGGGGAAAAAACTGCCGATGTCTGTGGCGGTCATGGCCGGGCAGCGCATGCGCCCGACGGCCATGCCCCTGCTGCA
>JAYKHK010000122.1:0-10923 GCA_035284785.1 Cyanobacteriota bacterium
CGATCCGCCTCTGCTGCCAACAGGCTGGTCCAATGCTCCACCTGATCCGCTTCCGCTGCTTCCACCATCACCCGCAGCAGGGGCTCGGTGCCGCTGGCCCGCACCAGCACACGCCCCTGGCCAGCCATCGCCGCTTCTGCCCGGGCCACCACCTCGCGCATCGGAGCGCACTCCTGCCAAGTGGTGCGCCGGCTGCGATCCGGCACCGTCACATTCACAAGCTTTTGGGGATAGGGGCGAAAGCTCTCCTCCATCCACTCAGCCAAGGTCTGCCCGCGGCCATGCACCAGCGTGGCCACCTGCAGAGCCGTGAGCAAACCGTCACCGCTCATGCCGTGGTGGGCCGAAAGGATGTGGCCACTTTGCTCGCCCCCAAGACCTGCTCCGAATTCCTCCATCGCCGCCTGCACATACTGGTCACCCACTGGCGTGCGCTCGAGCACACCACCAACCTGCTGCCAGGCCCGCTCGAAGGCCAGATTGGACATCACGGTGGCCACGATTCGATCGGCCGGCAGCAGACCAGCCTGCCGCAGGGCCGAACCCCAGAGATAGAGAATCTGATCTCCATCCACCACGCGACCGAGACCATCGACGGCAAGCATGCGATCCGCATCGCCATCGAAGGCAAAGCCCATCTCGGCTCCTGCTGCGATCACCGCCTCCCTCAGGGGCTCCAGATGGGTGCTGCCGCAGCCTTGATTGATGCGCCCGCCATCCGGCCGCCCGTGCAACACCACCAGGTCGGCCCCCAGCTCGCGAAAGATGGCTTCCCCGCAAGCCGTGGCGGAACCCCAGCAAAGGTCGAGCACCACTTTGCAGCCCTCCAATCGCTGGCCTGCCACGCTCGCCAACAAAGCCCGCTGGTAGTCGGCCATCAGATCGCTGCGCAGGTGCACCGTGCCTGTGGCTGGAAGGTCGCCCTGTGGAGCGGGGGCCTCCCCCCGCAGCCCCATTTCAATGGCCTGCTGTTGCCCACGGGCCAGCTTGGCGCCGCTGGGCCCAAACACTTTGATGCCGTTGTCTTGAGGAGGATTGTGGCTGGCTGACACCATCAAGCCGCCTGCAGCTCCCCTGCGCCGAATCGTTCCTGGAACCGCGGGCGTGGGACACAGGCCCAGGTGCCAAACCTCCCGGCCTGCGGCGGCCAGCCCGGAGGACAGGGCCGCCACCAGCATGGGGCCGCTGGATCGGGAATCTGTGCCAATCACAACGGGCCCCTCCGCCGGCAGCACAAGCCCCGTCCAGTAGCCAACCTGCAGTGCCAGGGCGGGTGTCATCACCGTGCCAACCCGACCGCGGATGCCATCGGTGCCGAAAGCCGCTCCCTCGCCCAACGGGGCCCCGAGTGGGTACGCAGGGGCTGCGGCCATGGATGACAGACGACGTGGGAATGGCCAAGGCTACGCGTGATTGGACGGGCCCACCAGAGCTGCACTCAGCCGGAGGGACCAGCTCTCGAATCGGGCTCAGCTCCAGCGGCGGGGCCACCACAGCCAGCGCAACAGCTCCAAGACAGCCCAAAGCAGCAACAACCCCACCACCGAACCTGGCAGCCATTGGAAAGGGGGCCAGGGCCTCAGCAGCCACACCCCAGCGGCCAAGGCCACCACGCTCAGAGCGCGGCGGCGGCCCCGCGCGCCTGGCAGATGGCGCAACAGCGGAGGGACTGGGGGGAGGAGATGGCGCAGCTGACGCATGGGTCAGAGCGTGCGGGACGCTTGTTCAGAATGTCACCCTCTGCCCCCTGCCCTTGGCCCGACTCTCCCTCCTGCTGGCGATCTCCTGCTTGGGCACGGGCGGTGCGTTGCTTGCGGGCCGGGGCTTGCTGGGGCTGCAGCCAGCCTTGACACCGGAGCGATCCACCGCCCAGCTGGAACGCATCTGGCGCTGGTCGCCCGATCCCGAGCGGCGACGGGAAGCGGCCCTGCTCTTGGCCAGCCGCAACACCACCAGCTCCGCAGGTCCTGGGCCATGGCTGGCCGCCCAGGGTTGGGGCACCGATCCGCTGGCCGCGGTGGTGCTCAAACAAGCAGCCCTGCAGCGCGAAACCCTCCTGGGGAAAGAGGCCGCCCTGCCGCTGTGGCGCCAGTTGCTGCGCCGCTTCCCCGCGGAACCCGCCAGCGCTGATGCCCTCTACGCGCTGGGACGCCAGCAAGTGAGCCTGCGCCAGGAGTTGCTCAGCCGTTTTCCCGCCCATCCGGCCGCCCTGGCCGCCGCCCTGGAGGCGGGGCCCGGCGAATCCGAACGGCGCCAGGGCACGCTGCATCTGGCTCGGTGGGGGCCCCGCTGGCCAGGGGCCGGTGAAGCGATCTCGGCCCTCTGCGCGGACCGCTCCCTGAGCCCCGCCAGCCATGCCCAGCTGGCCCAGGGCCTTGCCGAGGCCGGGGATGGGCCTGGAGCCCAACGATGCCTAGGGGAGAAGGCTCCAGAAGCGGCGATCGTGACCTCGCTCAGCAATGGTGGCCGGCTGGCTGTAGCGCGGACGTTGCTCAAGGGCAGCCCCGAAGCCAAGCGACTGGCCTCGGCTTTGCTGATCGAGAAACTGACGCAACATCCTGATGGGTCGGGAGCGGAGGAGTCTGTGCGCCTGCTGAGCGAGCAGGAGGGCCCAGAAACGGTTGAGATCTTGAAGCGTCTGCCAGCCCGCTGGCAGAACAGTGCCCCGGTGCAAGCCAGGCTCGCCCTGGCAGACAGCAGCGGCCGCGCTGCTCTGGCAGCGATGCAGCGCTGGCCGAAGGACCCAGCCAGTTGGGATCTGCAATGGGAGGTGGTGCGGCGAGGGCTCCTCGCCGGCAACTGGCAGGCTGTCATCGCCACACTCAACGCCATCCCCGCCGAACAGCTTCCCCCGGTGTTGGCCGCACGCCATCGCTTCTGGATGGGCTACGCCCAACAGCAAACGGGCCAGGAGGAGGAGGCCACCCTCACCTGGAAGCAGCTGCTGGTGCATCACCCTGGCGGCTACTACGGCTGGCGAGCTTCAGCGCGGCTTGGCAAAGAAGATCTGACCTTGCGCGGTGGTCCAGCGGAGCAGCCTCGCCAAGCCCCCACCTGGGAGCCCCTCGCCAGTGGCGATCAGGCCCTGGATCAGCTTTGGCGGTTGGCTCAGCCCACCGAAGCGTGGGAAACCTGGCGCGTTCGTCGGGCCGGCCAGCCCCCCACCACCAGCGCAGACCTGCTGGTGGAAGGACGGCTGCGACAAGGGGTGGGAGATGACTGGACCGGCCTTGGGCAGCTAGAGAAAGCTGCCCTGAACCTCAAGCCCGAGCAGTGCACGCTCCAGCCCCAACTGGAGCGTGCACTGCACCCCGTTCGTTTTGCAGATGCCTTCGCCCCTGCAGCCAGGCGCCACCAGTTGACTATGCCCCTCCTGCTCGGTGTGGCCAAGCAGGAATCCAGGTTCACTCCGGCGGTGCAATCCGCAGCGGGAGCCGTGGGGCTCCTGCAGCTGATGCCAGCCACCGCAGCCGAACTCGCCGGCACTTCCCTCAGCACGGAGGATTTGCAAGACCCTGCGCGCAACGCCGAACTCGGTGCCCGCTACCTCCGATCGATGCTCGATCAGTGGAAGGGGGATCCGCTTGCGGCTGTGGCCAGCTACAACGCGGGCCCAGGAGCCGTGCAGAACTGGCAAACCCCCGACCGAGCACGCTTTCCCGAGCTCTGGGTAGAAGCCATCCCCTACCCGGAAACGCGGCTCTATGTGAAGAAGGTGCTGGGGAATGCCTGGAGCTACCAGAAGCCGCGGCAGCCGGCTTGCTAACTCTTCAGCCCAGGGGGCAAAAACATCGGACCGAGATTGCCGGAGGCCCCCAATCTCCCTAAGGAAACGCCACCGAGGACCAGAAGCACCAGCAGCAGCATCGTGACCAGGGGAGGCGGGACCAGACGAACCCGCACCATATCCAATCGGGCCAACAACACCGTGCAGCCGAGGATCAACACATCCGCCAGCATCTCCAGGTGGAGCATGTAGAGGCCGAGCAGGGTAACGATGAGCAGGGAGGCCACCAAGCTCACCACCCGGCTGGTGGCCATCAGGGAGGAGAGTTGCTGCAAGAGCAGGTCGGGCAAGGTGCACACCACCACCACCACCACTGCCTGGAAACATTCCATGGCCCAGGTGAGGCCATCGATGGCTTCTTGGCCTGGAGTCAAAGGCCTGGCGACACTCCAATCCAGCCCCAGGTAGGCGCTCACCAGCAAGAGGATGAGAAGCATCGGAGCCCGAAACGGCAGAAGCAGGTAGCGAAGAAACGTGTTCATCCCGGCTCCAAAGCAAGGCTGATCGCTGCGAAAGGACAACTGGGCAAACACTGTTCGCACACCAAACAGCGAGCCGCATCAAAGGACAAACGGCGCTGGCTGAGGGAAAAGGCGAGGGCACCACTGGGGCAGACGCCCGAACAAAGCCCGCAATCCACGCATCGCCTGGGATCAATGCGAATTTCGCTGCGGGCGCGGCTTAGACGCAGTCCCTGGCGCTCAAGCCAGAGCTCGGCCGCATCCAATTCATCAATGTCTCCAGAGAGTTCCACCACCATGGTGCCGCTCTGGTTCGGGGCGATCTGGGCCCGCAGAATTTTGGCCGCCACATCAAAATCGACCGCCAACCGATAGGTGATCGGTTGGTGCACAGCATCGCGGGGGAAGTGGAGGGTAAGGCGCCGTTTCACGGGCCAACAGGGGGTGGTCGGACGCTAGCAAGGGAGCGTGGCTGCACATTCCTGGAGGCATCGGAGACCGTTATGGTCGCCTCTAGGTTTTCCTCAGCTCACGCCAATCATGGGCGACCCCGCCACCCCAGCCTCCTTTGGCCGACTCGAGCGCATGCTCCTGGCCGCCGTGGCCGCCCTGCTGGCATTGGCGTTGTTCTGGCTGCGGGGCGGACTCCATCCCGAGGCGGCGCTTGAGCGGCTGGCACGTCAGTCGCCTGAGCTCAATACAGCCCTCACCAACGGCCGACCCACACTGGTGGAGTTCTACGCCGACTGGTGCGAGGCCTGCCGAGCCATGGCGCCAGCGATGGAGGCCATGGAACGGCGCCACCAGGGGGAGCTGGATGTGGTGTTGTTGAACGTGGACAATCCCCGCTGGCAGCCCCAGATCGACAGCTATGGCGTCAACGGCATCCCCCATCTTGAGATGTTCGGTCGGACAGGAGAACGATTGGGACAGGTGATCGGCGCCCGCAGCGCGGCTGAGCTGGAAAGCCTGGGCGACGCTTTGGTGGCAGGCGAAGGCCTCCCCAATTTGTCCGGCTCGGCTCCCACCAGTGCCCTGGCCGTGGAGCAGGCTGCTCCCCAGCCAACCCCCATCGCTCCCCGCAGCCATGGCTGAGCCCCTCTTTGATCCCCGCTTTCGCGTGGAGACCCTCGCCGCCACACCCAACCCCCAGCAGTGCGTGTACGCCGCAATGCACCAGGACTACAGCGAGGGTTTCGTGGCTGCCGAACGGGACACTTGGCCTGATGAACAGCAGGCTGGTGAGATCTGCGTGAAGCGCCTCCTGGCGGGCGAGCGTGGCCACTACGGACCGTTGGAGCACGGCCAGATTGTTCTCAACGTGGGCTGGTTTCCCCATTCGGTGATGCAACAGGCCCGCACCCATCGGGTGGGGGTGAGTTTTGATGTGCAATCGATGCGCTACACGGGCGATCGGATCTGCCGCGCCGCCAACGGGGCCCTCGCTCTGGAGGAGGTGTTCTATCTGCGGCCAGTGGGCGACTACAGCGACCGCCAGGGCAAGAAGTATCACTATTCGATCGAGCAACGCGCCATCGATGTCGATCTCTGCCGAGCCGCCGCCGAGCGCTACCGCGACCTGCTTGCCGCCGGTTTTGCCGAGGAACACGCCCGCGGGATCCTGCCCTTCGATTATCGCCAGCACTTCGTGGTGAGCTTCAGCTTGCGGGCCTTCCTCCATTTCCTGGATCTTCGCGCCAAGCTCGATGCCCAGGAGGAAATCCGTGCTCTGTGCGAGCTGATGTGGCCCCACCTGCAGGCCTGGGCTCCGGAGATTGCAGCCTGGTATGAGAAGAGCCGCCTGCACAAGGCCCGTCTCGCTCCCTGACGGGAGAGCGGCCGGGTCGTAGGCGGGCGCCTGCGGGGATCAGACCTTTGCCAGGGTCACCCTTTCGGGTTGGTTCTGATACTTGCCGGCCCGATCCTTGTAGGTGGTGTCGCAAGGATCACCCTCAAAGAACAGGAGCTGGCAAATCCCCTCCCCCGCATAGATGCGGCAATCCGCTCCGGAAGAGTTGCTGAATTCCAAGGTGAGATGCCCTTCCCAACTGGCCTCGGCCGGCGTGGTGTTGACGATGATCCCCAAACGGGCGTAGGTGCTCTTGCCGAGGCAGATCACAGTGATCGTGGGAGGAACCCGCAACTTCTCCAGGGCGACACCCAATCCGTAGGAATGGGCCGGGAGGATGAAATAGTCCCCATCCTCATCGCGATGGATCGGTGCCGATTCGAGGTTGGCGGGGTTGAACCGCTTCGGGTTCATCACCGTGCCGGGCACATGGCGGAAAATCAAAAACTCCTGCGGGGAAAGACGCAGGTCGTAGCCATAGGACGAACAGCCAAAACTGAGCACGGCGCCGCTGCGGGCCTCTGGATCGAGATGGCGGACCAAGCTCGGCTGAAAGGGCTCAATCATCCCCTGAGCGGCCTGCTCTTTGATCCAGCGGTCGTTTTTAAGCATCGGATGGGGGCTGCTTTCGGCCTTGGCTGCTGAGACTAGGTGTGGATCACACCCATCCCAGAGTGATGCAGCACCGATGGAAGCGCGGTTGCTAGAGCACCCGTCGCAACTCAGTGACCTGATCAGCCATGGCCATCAACGCCGCTGGAATGGCCTGGCCAGTAACGATCACATCCAGATGGGGGGGGCGTTGGCGCAGCGTGGCCATTACCTCATCCAAAGGCAGATAGCCCAGTTCAATCGCCAGGCCAAGCTCATCGAGCACCAGCTGATCCACACGCTCCTCCAGCAGCTGGTCGCGGCTGTACGTCCACACCTCGCGCACCGCCTCACGGATCCCTTTGGCTTGGCCTGGATCGGCAGCGAGCTGCTCAGCAGAGGTCTCCAAACAAAGAGGAGTGGCGGGCCTCAGCCATTGCAATCGGCCGCAGAGCATCTGGCTCCCCTGCACCCCCTGATCCACACCGCCCTTCAACAACTGGCAAACCAACACACGGCTGCCCAAACCCGCCGCTCGCAAGGCCTGGCTCAGCACCCCAGAGAAGCTGCCTCGGTGGGGAGCGGTGTGAATCTGGAGCAGTCCCTCGGGTTGAGAAGCCAGGTGAAAGCGCGACGGCTGCAGCAGGCGCAAGGAGACGGACGGAACCTCGTTGTGCTGGGGAGGACCAGAGTGGGCGAGGCGGGTTGGCATGGAGGCGGAGAAGAGGGTGTAGGAGGGAGAGCGGTGATCGGGAAAGAGGAGATGGATCAGGCGCGGGACACCCGCTACCCTCCCCAGAATGTAGCGGCATCTTCAGATGCCTCACACTACCTGTAGCGGCACCGGGCGGACCTGAGCCCTCCAGTGGATCTGGCTCCAACCCTGGCGCCAGGGCGACAAGCCTTGCGCTTTGCAGCCAAGCGGTGAAAAAGTGCCCCTTGCTACAAGTCTGGCCGGGTGCGATCCGTAGCTTGCGCCCACTGGACCTTCATGGATGGTCGGAACACAGGGATTTAGTCGTTACACTCCGGCACCTGCACGCGGATCATCAGTGGGTCCCCTCCCGAGCGGGCCAGGACTGGCCGCGAACCACCCCACCCTCCTGGAGGTGATGCCTTCTTTGGCCGGGAGCAGCACGGAAAGCGTGGAGCGGGGCAAAACCATCTTTTTTCCGGGAGATCCCGCCGAGCGGGTGTATCTGCTTCGCCGGGGCGCCGTGCGGCTGTCAAGAGTATATGAATCAGGCGAAGAAATTACGGTTGCATTGTTGCGGGAAAATAGCCTGTTTGGCGTGCTCTCCCTCCTCACTGGACAGCGATCAGACCGCTTTTATCACGCCATTGCCTTCACACGGGTCGAGCTTGTCACCGCGCCAGCTGCGTCGGTGCGGCGGGCCATTGAACAGGATGCCAGCGTCGGATTGCTGTTGCTCCAAGGACTCTCCTCCCGCATCCTCCAGACCGAGACAATGATCGAGACGCTCACCCATCGCGACATGTCGTCCCGGCTGGTGAGCTTTTTACTCGTGCTCTGCCGCGATTTTGGTGTGCCCGGCAACGAAGGAATCACCATTGATTTACGTCTGTCTCACCAGGCAATCGCTGAGGCCATCGGTTCCACGCGTGTCACCATCACACGCTTGCTGGGTGATTTGCGCAACGATGGGATGGTGCAAATTGACCGAAAAAAGATCACGGTCTTCGATCCGATCGCCCTGGCCAAACGGTTCAGCTGATCATCCGGCTCCCCTGCCTGATGATGGGGCCCATGCCAGAGATACTGAATTCAGTCGGGAGGTGTCGTGTCCGGGTGGCTGCTGATCCTCGCCCTGCTCGTGCTGGGAGGGATTCTCTCCACCCTTGGAGATCGGCTCGGCAGCAAAGTCGGCAAAGCCCGCCTCAGCCTCTTCAACCTGCGGCCCCGGAAGACCGCAGTGGTGATCACGGCGCTCACAGGCAGCTTGATCAGTGCCATCTCCCTGGGCTTGATGCTTTTGGTGAGCGAGCGCTTGCGGGTGGGCTTATTTGAGCTCGACCAGCTTCAGGAGCGTTTGCGAGATGGTCGTCAAGCGCTTGCCCGCAGCCAAGCCGACCTTCAGCGCTCCAAAAGCGATCTGGAGCAAAACCGCGAGGAACTCAAAACCAATCAGCGCGAGCTGCAGCGCAGTCGGATCGAGCGGAACCGCGCTCTGCAAGGCCGCCAGGCCGCCATTGCCAGCGAGCAGAAAGTCACCCATGCCCTGGCCCGTGCGCAACAGCGCGTTGGCGATCTCAGGCGGGAGCTCCAACCCTTGCAAAACCAGCGCCGCCAGCTGGAAGCCCAAAGAGACCGTCTGACCCAGGACGTGAAGGGTCGCGATGCCGAGATCCAACGCACAGAGAAAGAACTTGCAGGCGTGCGGGCCCGCATCGATGCGGGCGCCAAGGAACTGAAGGAGCTGGAGGGGAAGGTGATAGCCCTGCGTCGCGGCGATGTGCTGATCGCCAGTGGGCAGCCCCTGGCCATAGGCCGCATCCGTCTGGGCCGCCAGGAGAATCCTCGCCAATCCATCGACGCCCTGTTGCAGGAGGCCAATGCCGCTGCCTTCCGGCTGCTGCTGCCAGGGCAGAAGCCTGATCGCCAGATTCTGCTGGTCCCCCGCAGCGACATTGAGCGGCTCGATCAGGCCCTGCGCAAGCCAGGTGTCTGGGTCATCGTCATTCGTTCAGCAGCCAACATCCTGCGCGGCGAACAACGGGTGTTGGCCTTCCCAGATCTGAGGCCCAACCGGGGCGTGGTCCGCCGCGGCGAGGTGCTGGCACGCACCGTCCTCGATGGGGATCTGCGCTCCCCTGAAGAGGTGCGCAGCCGGCTCAACCTGCTCCTGGCCGCTGCGTACACGCAAGCCCAACGTCAGGGCACGTTGGTGGATGGCCTGCAAGTGGATGGGGCGAAATTCAACCGCCTTGGGCTCGACCTCAGCCAGCGCCCTGACGGGATGCGGGCCACCCTCGAGGCCGTGGCCATGGCCAATGCCGACACCCCCGATCCGATCGCCGTGGAATTGCGTTGGATCCCATGACGGCCCCCCGCTCCCAGCCCATCCAAGTCGGGGCCTTGGCCGGCCTGGATCCAGGGCGCAGCAAATGCGGCCTGGTGCGTACGGATGTGGCTTGCCAGAACATCGTTGAAGCGAGCGTGCTCGCCCCGGAAGCTTGCTTCGAGTGGCTGCAACGATGGCGGCAGCAGGGGCTGATCAGCGCGGTGGTGATGGGGGATGGCACGGGCAGCAAGGCGTGGCAAGCCAGGCTGGCGGATCTGCTGCCGCTCCACACCCTGTGTGAAGCGGGCTCGACCCTGGAGGCACGGCGCCGCTACTGGGAGCTGGAGCCAGCCCGGGGCTGGCGGCGCCTCCTCCCGGAGGGTTTGCGGCAGCCGCCACGGGATTGGGATGACGTCGTCGCCCAGCTGCTTGTGGAGCGCTGGCTGGGCCATACCCTCACAAGGCGGCCCTCACGATGAAGGCATAGTCCCCGCCAGCTTCCAGTTGGTAATCCGCCCGGAGCAGAAAACGCAGCAGGGCGTCTTGGATCAGAGCCCGTCCGAGGGAGGGTTCGATCGTGAGTTCACCCCGATCAAACGCCCAGCAAAACGTCCAGCGAAAGCTGCCCGCGCTCACTTCCCCCTCCAGCCGACAGGGCTGGAAGCTCTGATGCAACACGCGCAGCTGAGCTGTGGTGGAGGGCAGACGACTCAAGGGAGGACAGAGAGACTGGCGGCCAAGACCATCACGATGCCTCAGAGACGGCACGGAAACTGTTCAAGCGGTTGCCTGCCCGCTCCAACCCCTGCTGGCGAATGAGCGCCACGCCACCAACCACCTCCTTCAGCACCTGCGCCAGGATCGGTTGCTCGCTTGCCGAGAAGGGTCCGAGCACATGCCCAACAGTTCGGGCCTTGCGGTCCGCGGGGTCACCAGCCGGTGCCCCGATGCCAACCCGCAACCGGGCAAACTCCTGGGTGCCAAGGTGCTGAATGAGGCTGCGCAAGCCGTTGTGCCCTCCAGCGCTGCCCGAAGAGCGCAACCGCAGACGCCCCAGGGGAAGATCCATGTCGTCCACGATCACAAGCAACTGATCAGGCCGCAGGCCAAACCAATCGAGAGCTGCACGCACGGAACGACCGCTTTCGTTCATGAAGGTTTGGGGCATCAGCAAGCGCAAGCGCTCAGACCCCAACCCCACATCGGCCACCA
>JAYKHK010000123.1:0-9059 GCA_035284785.1 Cyanobacteriota bacterium
CCCTGCCCTCGGCCAGCACGGGGTCAACATCATGGCGTTCTGCAAGGAGTACAACGCCCGCACCCAGGAGAAGGCCGGCTATGTGATTCCGGTGGAGATCTCGGTCTTTGAAGACCGCAGCTTCACCTTCATCACCAAAACGCCGCCCGCCTCCGTGCTGATCCAAAAAGCCGCTGGCATTCCGAAAGGATCCGCCACGTCAGCCAAAGGTTCAGCCGGTGCGATCAGCCGCGCCCAGCTCGAGGAGATCGCCAAAACGAAGCTGCCCGACCTCAACTGCACCAGCGTCGAGTCGGCCATGCGCATCATCGAAGGCACCGCCCGCAACATGGGCGTTGCCGTGACGGATTGAACCGTCTTTCCACACCTGTCCACCTCACCGGGGGAGACCGCAACGGTCGCTCGCACCCCTAACACCCATGAGCAAACCTTCCAAGCGCTTCACGGCCCTGGCCGACAAGGTTGAAGAACGGCCCTACGCCCCGATCGAGGCGTTGGAGCTGGTGAAAACCAACGCCACGGCCAAATTCGATGAAACCGTCGAAGCCCATGCCCGCCTTGGCATCGATCCCAAATACACCGATCAACAGCTGCGCACCACCGTGGCTCTGCCCCACGGCACCGGTCAAACCATTCGGGTGGCTGTGATCGCCCGCGGCGAAAAGGTGGCGGAAGCCAAGGCCGCCGGCGCCGACCTGGCGGGCGACGAGGAACTGGTGGACCAGATCGCTGGCGGATCCATCGACTTCGACCTGCTGATCGCCACGCCCGACATGATGCCGAAGGTGGCCAAGCTTGGCCGGGTGCTCGGCCCCCGCGGCCTGATGCCCAACCCGAAGGCTGGCACCGTGACCACCGATTTGGTCTCGGCGATCAACGAATTCAAGGCAGGCAAGCTGGAATTCCGGGCCGACCGCTCCGGAATCGTGCACGTGCGCTTCGGCAAGGCCAGCTTCACGGCTGAAAACCTTCTCGACAACCTCAAAGCGATCCAGGAAACCATCGATCGCAACAAGCCCAGCGGAGCGAAGGGCCGCTACTGGCGCAGCCTCTACATCACCTCCACCATGGGCCCCTCGGTGGAGGTGGATGTGACCGCTCTGCAAGACATCAAGAAGGAGAGCTGATCCACGCTGCTGCGCCCTGGGCGGCAGGGCTCTCTGACCCCGGGGTGATAACTTGGAGAACTGGCATTTGCCAGAGGGCACGCGCCCACCCAAGACAGCAGGTCAGTGTCAAATCAAGCGATCGTCCTCTCTGGACCTGAGCTTGGAGAGATGCTTGTAAATCCTGCCGAGGTTCACGCGTTTGGTTGGATCCCGCCAAGCTCTCCTGGAGCTGATCGGGGCATGCAACAAGCCGCGGCCTCGTCGCTCCTTCGAACCCAGTTTCGGAGCTGAGCCTGGGCCGCGTACCCGGCTTGTTCCCCCTCGATCCGATCCAAAACCTATGGGCCGCACGCTGGAGAGCAAGCAACAGATCGTCGAAGAGCTCAAGCAGCTCCTCGGTGAGGCCGAAATGGCGCTGGTTCTGGATTATCAGGGCCTTTCCATCCGCGAGCTGAAGGATCTTCGGAGCCGTCTGGCCGCGAGCAACGGCGTTTGCAAGGTGACCAAAAACACCTTGATGCGTCGAGCCATTGATGGTGACAGCGCCTGGACGAACCTCGAATCCCTCCTCGATGGCCCCAACGCCTTCGTGCTCGTCAAGGGCGACGTGGGCGGCGCGGTGAAAGCCGTGCAGTCCTTCCAGAAGGACACCAAGAAGTCGCAAACCAAGGGCGGCCTGTTTGAAGGCAAGCTGCTCTCGGAAGCCGACATCAAGGCCATTGGGGATCTGCCCACCAAGGAGGTGCTGATGGCACAGATCGCCGGTGCGATCAATGCCGTCGCCACCCAACTGGCAGTGGGGATCAACGAGGTGCCATCAGGCCTGGCCAGGGCGCTCAAGCAGCACGCCGAAGGCGAAGGCACGGCCTCCTAGGGCCCTGCTGCTGCGTGGCAAGAGCTGCGCCACCGCATCCATTTCATTCCACGATCTGTTGCTGATTCTCAAACCATGACCGCCGCTACTGACCAAATCCTCGAACAATTGAAGACCCTCTCGCTGCTCGAAGCCTCTGAGCTTGTCAAGCAGATTGAAGAAGCTTTCGGTGTCTCCGCTGCTGCCTCCGCTGGCGTGGTGATGGCAGCGCCTGCCGCCGCCGCCGCCGAAGCGGTGGAAGAGCAAACCGAATTCGACGTGATCCTCGACAGCTTCGATGCTGCCGCCAAGATCAAGGTGCTCAAGGCCGTGCGCGAGGCCACCGGCCTGGGCCTGGGCGAAGCCAAGGCCCTGGTGGAAGCGGCTCCCAAAGCCGTGAAAGAGGGCATCAAGAAAGAGGACGCCGAAGCCCTCAAAAAAACCATCGAGGAAGCAGGAGGCAAAGTCACCATCAAGTGATGGCAGCCTTTCTTTCAAACCAGCGGCCCCAGTGGGGCCGTTTTTTTTGGCAACCCATCAGCAACGGTCGCCAAAAAAAACCCCGCCGAAGGCAGGGCTGGGGGGTTGAACGTTGGCCGGGAGTCTGTCCTCGTTTCGACCCTGGCTAGGCGTTCAGCACTCCTCACACCCCATGAAGTTAACGAGACTGAACGATCTGGCACATGGACACTGGCCAGCCGTGTAACTGGCTACAGACCTTGGGCTTGGGCTTGGCCTTCCGTGAGCGCTTGCGGGCGACCATCGGGACCGATGCGTTCCTCGTAGGGGATCACCTGCAGAGCCACCACACCGGGGCCAGGCCCCTCAGCTGTGCCATCGCTCCCGCTGACGGGAGCTGCCGGGGTCGCCAACCGCTGGTTCTGCAGCGAGGGGCGCAGTCCCCGGGCCTGGCTGGCCATCTCCGCCGGATTGGAGGGCGCGCTGGAACGGCCGCTGCTGCTCCTGGTCGTCCCCAGCGCGGGCGGAGCCTGGAGCGGCAAGCCACCCTGCAGAGCCAGTCGCTCAGGGGTGCGGCCGCGGGCAGCGGCGATCAGATTGTCGAGGGGTTGGGCATTGCTGAAATAGATGTGGTTGAGGCTTCGGGGCCCGAACATTCGCCGCTGCAGCTCCCAGCCCGGCTCAAGTTGCAAGGAGACGAAAAGATCCCGGTCGCGACGGGGGATCGTGCCGCGTCCCACCACCAGCTCGGTGGCTTGGGACGGCGACGAGGCCAGCAACTGCAATTCGCCACCCTTTTGCTGAAGGCGCAGGCGGTAGGTGTGGTTGAGATCGTTGTCAGCCACGCGAAGGGAGTAGCCATTGCTGTCAATGAACCGCCCGCAGATGCCTGTGTAATCAAAACGGTTCAGGGTGGGATCGACCAAGCCATCGGGGCGGGGGGTCCAACAGAAGGGGCGAGCGCGAAGCTGCTCGAGCACCACCAGGGTCCAATCGTCGCTTCCCACGGGCCGGCCAAGCACGGCAAAGCTGGAGGCCTGCACCGGAGCGCTATTGAACAGGCCCTCGGCTCCCACCTGCGGAAGCAGTCCGGGCGACGGAGAGAGGGCGGTCACCAGGGCGAGGGTGGCCAGGGCCAGGTAGGGTCGCTTCATGGTGGGAAGGCAATGGCCCCGCGAATGCGGAGAGAGCGGCCTATTAAAGCCAAAGCAACCGTTTGGGCAACACCCACAAGCCACACCATCGAGGAACCATGCCGGCGAAAATCAGCGGGGAAGGGCAGGAGGAGATGGACCCCGCGGGACCGCGGGTGGTGTTGGCCGCCTGTGATGGGGCCTGCAGCGGCAATCCAGGCCCGGGCGGCTGGGGCGCCCTGCTGCGCTTTGAGGATGGCTCGGTGCGGGAAATGGGGGGCTTTGCACCCGCCACCACCAACAACCGCATGGAGCTCACGGCGGCCCTGGAGGTGTTTCAGGCCTTGCGCGCCCTGCCGCGCCATCCCCGGCTCGCCCTGCTCACCGATAGCCGCTACCTGGTGGATGGTTTGGGGAAGTGGCTGGCGGGTTGGAAGCGAAAGGGATGGCGCACAGCCTCAGGCGGGCCTGTGCTCAACCGAGATTTATGGGAACAGCTGGAGCGTGCCCGGTTGGAAGGGGTGGTGCTGGAGCATGTGCGGGGCCACAGCGGCCATCCCGAAAACGACCGCTGCGACGCCATCGCCGTGGCCTTTTCCCGCGGCCAGGTGCCCCAGCTGGCGGGTGGCGCCCGCACCGGCCAGGCCGCCGCTGAGCCGAGCAGCAAGACAGGAGGGGAAGAGGCAGAGGTCTGCCAGGTTGGCGCTGTCGATCCAGCTCCAGCCGGCCTGCAGCGGCTGCTCAGCCGATTGGAGCTGGCCGAGCGGCTGGCGAGCGGGGGGTTTGGTCTCACGGCAGTGGAGCTGGCCCAGCTGGTGGAGCGCCCTCTGGCGCAGCTGGAGCAGCGGCAAAAGCCCTGGCGCTGGCGCGACTGGCAGGTGGAGCCGATGGGGGAGGGGCGCTGGCGGTTGCGACGCGCCGATGGAGGATGGGTGGATGAGGCGTGAGGGGGGAGATGATGGGTGAACGGGAAGGGAGCGCCACCGGAGCGATCTACCGCAGGCTGCTGGCCCCGCTGCTCCGCCAGGATGAGGGATTGGATGCGGAGTCGCTGAGCCGGCTCAGCCTCTCCACCCTGGAGCAGGTGTCCCTGCGGCGACAGTGGCCAGTGATTCAGCAACTGCTGGCTGGCGTGGGGGCGGAACTGCAACACCGCGACCCGCGGTTGGAGCAAACCTTGTTTGGCTGCCGTTTCGCCAATCCCCTGGGGCTGGCGGCCGGCTTCGACAAGGACGGCATCGCCGCGGCGATCTGGCACATCTTTGGCTTTGGCTTTGCCGAGCTGGGGACGGTGACAGCCCAGGGCCAACCCGGCAACCCCAGGCCACGGCTGTTTCGACTGGCGGCGGAAAAGGCGGCCCTCAACCGGATGGGGTTCAACAACCAGGGGGCGGCGGCCATGCGTCGCACCCTGGAGCGGCAGCACCTCCCCCCTCCTGGCCAGCGGCCGGCGGTGTTGGGGCTGAATCTGGGCAAATCCCGCCAAACCCCCTTGGATCGGGCCGCGGAGGATTACGCCACAAGCCTCAGCCTGCTGGCGCCCCTGGCGGATTACGCCGTGGTCAACGTGAGTTCGCCCAACACGCCAGGCCTGCGGGATCTGCAGGAGGAAAGCCAGCTGCGGCGCTTGGTGGAACGCCTGAGGCGCCTGCCGGCCTGCCCGCCCCTGCTGGTGAAAATCGCTCCAGATCTGGAGGATGACGCGATCGACACGATCGCCAGGCTGGCCTACGAGGAGGGGCTGGCGGGGGTGATAGCGGTGAACACCAGCCGCGACCGACTGGGTCTGGAGAGCAGGGTGCTAGCCCAGAGCGGCAGGTCACTGGCAGAGGAGGAGGGTGGCCTGAGCGGCCGGCCGTTGCGGGAGCGGGCTCTTGCGGTGCTGCGACGGCTGCGGGCCACGGCCGGGCCTGCCCTGCCCCTGATCGGGGTGGGAGGCATCGATTCGGCACAGGCGGCTTGGGAGCGCATCGCCGCGGGGGCCTCCCTGGTGCAGGTCTACACGGGCTGGATCTACGAAGGTCCCACCCTGGTGCCCGCCATCCTGGAGGGGCTGAGCGCCCAGTTGGATCGCCAAGGGCTGGCAACACTCAGCGAAGCGGTCGGTTGCGGGCAGCCTTGGCGCTGAGAGTCGTATAAATTTTTCCTGAATATTCCTCCTGCGTTGCAAGTCTCCGAGCTCATCGAGGATCTGCGGGAGCGCCTCAGGCCACTGAAGAGCAGCCTGTTCCCCCAGCAGGTGTTGCTAGAACTCACAGATACGTCCCTCCTGGGCCAGTCCCTCCTGAATGGCCAGCCGGGCCCCATCTGCATCGATGTGCCCCTGCCTTCCCTCACCTGCAGGCAGGGCCAACCTGTGGAGATCGACCCCCTGGCCGATTTGATCGGCGATCTCCTGGTCCGCGATGGTCTGATCGACGCCTATGTGATGGCGGCCCTGCCCGAATCGGCGGTGCAATGGCGGGTGATCGACTGGGCGGGCAGCTCCGCGCCGGAGGATGCCATTGCGGAGCTGCGCCAGCTCAATCCAGATCTGGGGCTGTCCTATCCACTGGCCGAAGCCGCCATCGACCTGCAGCCCCTGAGCGGTGCGCCCGGGAAGCACTTGCTGGCCACCACTCCGCGGGTGGTGGTGGAAGGCTGGATCCAGGTGTTTCACCAGGCTGGCACCAACCTGGATCGGCTGGCCTGCCCCCAAACCTGCCGCCTTGCGGCCCTGCAGGGGCATCTGGCGGAGATCCCGACCGGCACCCTGCTGCTCGTGTTGACCACACAATCGGAGAGCCGCCGCCTGGAGGCCGTCAGGGAAGGGGTGCCCCTGTTCCAGTGGCCCCTGCCGCAGGAAGCTGAGGCAACGGTGGCGGAAGTGAAGCGCTGCCTGGCCTTTCTGCGACGCAACTTTCGGGAGGTGCGTCAAGTGCATCTGTTGCTGGATGGCGAATGGGAGGAGCAGACAGAGCTGGAGTCTCTCTTGGGGGCGCCGGCTCATCAGCTCAACTGCGCGCCGTTTGCCTCCCTGGTGTTGCAGGGGTTGGCGATTCCGGAGCTGATGCCATGAAGAAGTTGATGGTGCCCAGCCTGAGCCAGCCGCTGCGGCTGCCCTTTGGCCCCTGGGGCCGCAAGCCTGAGGAGCCGCCGCCCTCTTCAGGGGAATCCGAGCCTCCTGAGGCTGGGCCTGCGGTGGTCAAGGCGGGCTGGATGCCTCCGCTCGATCTGCTGCGGGAGCGGCGCCAGGAGCTGGAGCTTGAGCCGATCTCGGGCCTGCTGGTGCGGCGCCCGGCGCTGTTTCGGCAGGGCTTGGCCATCGGTGGGCTGGTGCTTGGCATCAGCGCAGGGCTGTGCGGCTTGCTGCTGATTTGGCATCAGCTGCTCAAGAGCCGCATGGTGGAGCTCGAACGCTACGAGGCGGATGTGGAGCAACTCACCAAAACGCTCGCGGGCCATCAGGCCGCCCTGAAGAAGCTGAAGGTGAGCAATGAACTCCTGGTGGAGCGATTGACGGATGTGCGAAGCAGCTCGGCGTTATTGGCGGATCTGCAGCTGCGGGTGCCCGAAGGGGTGCAACTGACCGAGGTGCAGATGGAAGGTCCCAATCAGATTCGCTTGCGGGGGGTGGCGCGAGATCCTGTGGCGTTCGGGCGGGTGAATGCGATGGAGTTGGTGTTGCGCAACTCGCCGCTGTTTGAAGCCAAGGGGGTGACCTTGGGCAAGGTGGTGCGGATACCAGCCCGACCGTTGGAGGCCAGCGAGCTGGGACCGACCAAGCCCGGTGCCCCCCCTGTGAAGCTCGAGCTTCCCAGCGCCGTGATGTTTGATATGAGCGCCGCTCTCACTCCCCTGGCCGCCAACCGGCTGGTGGCCGTGATGGAAGCGCTGAAGGCAGAGGGCATGGCGCGCCGTCTGGAGCTGCTGCAGCGGGAGGGCCTCCTGAAATGACCAACCTGCAACAGTCGAAAGAAGAGCGGGATGCGGCCTTGTCGCCCACCACGCTGCGGCGATTGTGGTTTTGGACTCCGATTGCTGCAGGCGGCGCGCTAGCCCTGCTGTTGCTCTCGGCCTTGGCGTTGCCGCAATGGCTCGCGCTCAGCAAGGATCAACAGCGGCTGAACGAGCTGGAGGAGCGGCGCCAGCAGGCGGAATTGCTGAAACTTCAGGAGCTGAAGGTGGTGAAGGAGCGGCGCGAGGCCCTGGCCCAACAGGAGCAACTCATCAAGCTGGTGGCAGGCAATGGCGATGGATCCACTTTTTTGGCCACCTTGGATCTCGAGGCGCGCCAAACAGGGGTGAAGCTGCAGTTGTTTGAACCCACCGTTGCGGCTGCCACAACAGGCGCCCCCGGGGCTGCGCCAGCCCCTGGCGCTCCGCCCCCCGCCGGCGGCCAGCCTGGCGCAGCGGGCACGGCGCAAGCCCCTCCAGGCCCCGATGGCAAGCCAGCCCCGCCCGATCCGATGGAGCAGGCCGGCCTGAAACGCCGATCCCTGCTGCTCACTGCGCGAGGCACCTACCCGCAGTTGTTGGCCTTCCTGCGGCGCATGGAGCTCCTCGATCTTCTGGTGGAACAAAAGGATCTCACCCTCGTGGTGGCGGGCGCCCAAGTGAGCCGCAGCGGCATCAGCGAGAAGGAGATCCCGATTCTGGTGCCGGAGGTGGAGGTGAAGATGGGGATGACGCTCTACAGCAGGAAGGCGAAACCCACAGAGCAACCAGCCGCCGGCAAGGCTCCTGGCGGAGCTCCAAGCAAGCCGCCAGGGGCGCCGGGCTAGTGAACGAGCCGTCCTTGCTTGCGACTGCTGAGAGAAGAACGGTGATTCAATATCCACACCGTAGTGGGTAAAGCAGGGTGGTGAAGGTAGAAAAAGCTCAGACCGCGCTCGCCGGCAACGGCCGATTCCGGCGAGGAGCCGCGGCGCTGGCCGTTCTGCCACTGGCTGCCCAGGTGGTTGTGCCGTTGGCTCATGCCCAGGAGGCTTTCCCGGCGAAGGTGCCTGATTTTCCCAACCAACCCGGCCCGGTGCGGGTGGTCAATCCTGCCGGGATGGAGCTCAAGGTGCGGCGGGTGCGGGATGCGGTGGAGGTGGTGATTGAAAACACGGGGGCAGGCCCCCAGCTGGAGCAAACCACCCAGGGCAGCAGCTGGTTGGGCCGGCTGTACACCGCCAAGCCTTCGGCGCTGCTGCGGGGGCCGCAACAGCTGGCCTTGCCGGAAGCGGGTTTCCAAAGCATCAGCATTGAAGGCGGAGGCACGATTTACAACCTCAAGGTGACGCCCGTTGCCGGATATCCCGTGATGCGCCCGCTGGTGAGTGCCGATGGCCGCCAGGTGGTGTTGAGCTTCCCGGCGCCAGTGCAGCCCTCCCTGCAAACCATGCAGCGCAACAGCCTGGCCCCTGGCGCGGTGGCCAATCCAAACTTTGCTCCTCCCCTGCGGCAGCGGGCCACGGCGCCACCGGTGGGTGACATGGCGGTGGGGACGATGTTGCTGAAGGATCCGAGCTACCTGAATGT
>JAYKHK010000124.1:0-9645 GCA_035284785.1 Cyanobacteriota bacterium
GGGATTTCCTCTGCGGGCCAGCCCAGCTGGGCAGCGGCGGCGGCGATGGCTTGATCCGCCCCACGGGCACCGCCATGGAAGAGGCGATGCACCAGCCGGCCACCGGCTTGCGCTTGCAGGGCGGCGGCGATGCGCAGGGGCGACCAATCGAGGCTGCGGCCACCACCGGCCACGATGATCAAGGCGCGAGAGATTGAAGGCGATGCGTCATCACAAAAGGAAGCCACAGGGAGCAGGCAAAGCGGCGGCTCAGGGCCGCACACTGCGGCGGCTGGATGGAGAGAAACCATGGGGATCTTCAGGGGATGAACGAAAGACCGGGAGGGAGAGAACGAAGTGGGCGTTTGCCCTCTTCCCATAGATTTATCTTAGCAGTGCAGGCGTACTAAGGGGCAAGTGGAAACACTTGTTTTTGGCGTGGATCTGCTGAACCAGGAGGCCATCAGGGAACTTTGAGAAGGCCAATCGCGGCAAGCACTTGCGCGGCTCTAGCTATTATCAAGAAGCACAACAGAATCCGCCACCAGAAGCTCATAATCTTGAGCATAGAAAGCCCGCCATCAGCAACAGCCGGCCCAACCCAATCCCCCCGGCTCAGTTCACCCAACGGCTCCAGGAGCCAACGCACTGGCCCCCAATCGCCCCGCCACCGCAGCCGCGGGAAAGCAGCCTCGCCCTCCATGACCTCCCCCAGCCATGCCGGCGGCGGCAAGGCAAAGCCAATCACGCGAGCGCAAGGGTGCGGCATGAATTCCAGGGGTACCAAACGCCAGCCATTCCCTGCTGGAACCAAGCGACGCCGCACTCGCGAAGCCCTTGCGCCCCGTGACATAATAAGAGCTCGCCGCTGGGTATGGGCTGCTCGAATAGTTGGGGCGTCAGGAGTTGGATCAGTTTAGCGGATAGGGCGCTGATTCCGAAGTCCTCAAACGACAACGCCTGAGACTTGCCCTAAGGCTCATCTTCTAGGGGTCTTGTTCCGTCCTAAATGTGCTCTATCTGACCGTAAATTCACCCCAGTCAGCAGTCGGGTATCCCCTATAAAATATGTTTGATCTCGTCAATGTAGGTTTCTAATGCAAAGGGGATGCCCATAGCAGAAAACATGAGCCGGGCGGATTAACGTGACCCAGAAAAGCAAGAACTGCGACAGTTTGAATAGTTCCAAGGCCACGCTCCCCTTACTCCACATCTATGGGCCCGTCATAAAGGCGTGGATCCCTGGGAGGTGCCGGAGATTCCTTCCAGTGAAGAATCCCATTTTGGACGGCGAGTCTTCGATTGATCGGGCTTACGGTATGGACTTCTTCATCTTAGAGTGTCTATATTCCATTTGACTTCTATGTAGAAGAATCTCCAATGGACGATCTTGCTCTCGGACTCAGGATGTACGATTCTATACTCTCCTTCTGGAATTTCTTTGTTCCTGGTGCAATTGCTATCACTGGCTGGGTATTTGCCAGCGAGGATCGTTGGCCATTGGCAAAAAGGTTAGCAGTAGCCTTGAGTTATTTTGGCTTCACCCTGGTGAACCTTTTGGGGCTGTTTCGTTCCTACAGGGCGTTAGAAAGCATCGTTGATGCTCTCAGCTCCGCTTCATTTTCCACAACTCTAAATAAAGAAGTCTTTAATGCCATCGTTAATCGGTTAGAGCTGGGTCCATGGTGGGTCACCATGCTTTTTCACCTGTCTGTGGATGCAATCGTCCTATACTTTGTACTTTATACAGCCGCCAAGCCACGCAGAGCTTAGCTAAGTCTGACTGGAGAACAAGGGCTTTCTCTTGCTCAAGACTTCAGGACCTATCTGATAGCCGTGTCTAACCTTGCATTAAATATAATATTTCAAATTATACCAAGCCTGCATCACCCTTGGATTCCGTAAGTAAAGCGCCCTACTTTTAACAAATCCAAAGGAGCTACGCCATGAACCGGCGATTGATCGTCTGCAGTGATGGGACCTGGCAAGATCTCGATAACGTTCATCCCACAAATGTCGTTAAGATGACGCAGGCAATTTTGCCCATCGGATCTGATGGCCTGGATCAGATTATTTATTACGATGAAGGAGTTGGAGCCAAGCAAACCAAAAATCGGTGGACTTTTCTTGATCTACCAGATAAGTTTGTCGGGGGTGCACTGGGATCAGGTATTGATCATAAAATCCAAGATGCTTACCGCTTCCTCTGTCTCAACTATCAACTTGGTGATGAGATCTACCTTTTTGGCTTCAGTAGAGGAGCGTATACAGTACGATCCCTGGCTGGTCTGATTTACAACTCAGGCTTACCATCCAGAGAGAATGTGAAGAAAATTCCTGATGCCTACGAACTTTATCGCGATCGAAACACCGATATGGAACCAGATGGTGAGGAAGCAATCACTTTTCGGGAACGATACGGCGATCGCGTACCAATCAGAGCCCTCTGCTGCTGGGATACGGTTGCTGAGCTTGGCGTACCTGATTTATGGCCTGGGATAAACCTAGATAAAGAGTTCAATGAGCGCTATAACTTTCATGATCATAAGTTAAATGAAACAATTGAGCATGCTTTTCATGCCGTGGCGGTTGATGAAAATCGCACAGAATTTTACTACACCCCCATGGAGGTTGCACAAGGCCAGTCGACTGAGCTTTGTCAAGTCTGGTTCCCGGGTGGGCATGGCTGCGTTGGAGGTGGCTCTGAAGAGGATCGTGGCCTTTCCGATGGGGCTCTTGACTGGATGCTTAACAAGGTCTCTAACTTGGGTCTATCTGTGAATAGACAAAAAATTGCCTATGAGAATCACCATGGAGTGATCGTCCATGGTGTCCAGCCTAATTATAAAAGTTCTTTTCAACTTCCACCCTGCCGTCTAGGAAAACGAGTACGTGATATCCCAGGATATACAAGCTTCTCTAATGAGATTGACTCTAGTGTCAAAAGACGGTGGAAGGATCCTGAGTGCAACTACAAGCCTGAGAACCTTCGGGAACGTTTTGAATCTGAGCTTGAAGCCTGGCTTGGCCAAGATGAATAACTGTTGGACTCCCCAGCAATTCCTATGTAAGCTAATCAATCCAACCCAATCTGATGATCCTCTATGGAGTTGATTTTCAAAGGTCCAAGCGAGTCACGCATGCTTGCCCTGACGATTGATGACTTTCCCTCATCGGGTCTAGGTGAGACAGATACTGGCTCCATGGCACTCTTAGACTTACTAGGGGAACTCCAGATACCAGCCACTTTCTTTTGTATTGGCAAGAACGTCTCGGATTATCCCGGCCTGGTCGCGCGTGCAGCCAAGGAGGGACATGAGTTAGGCAACCATATGGCCCGAGATCAATGGTCTGTCTTACTCAACAAAGAACAATTCTTTGATCAAGCACAATACACGTCCATAGAAATCATGAAAGACCTTGAACAATTTAGGGTTCCTCCCGTAACGCTCAAATGGATCAGACCCAGTGGCGGCTGGCCCACACCACAGATGTTGGACTGGGCTGAAACTCTAGGTTATCGAACGGTTCTAGGTTCTATTTGGCCGTTTGATGGTCTCTCGCTTCCTTTGCCTGATGAAGACCGTATCGCTTTACAGCAGGAGTTTATCGAGCGCTTTGTACATCCAGGCGGGATCATCGTGATGCATGACACTGATAAATTCAATCCCCTGACGCGAGAGACATTAAAGGTGGTCGTGCCCCAACTAAAGGCTGAGGGTTACGTATTTGTTCGCTTGAGTGAACTACTCGATTAAAAAAGATGGGTTATTTGACATCTGGCATCAAACCGGGAGGATTTATTATGCTAAACATTAGCTGGCTTATGGATTTCAGCGTAAATATACTTAACCAGTTTACGTGGAGCCTGCTGTCTTAAAGATATCCTAAGAGTTGATTGAAAAAAACGGGTGGGTCGTTGCTCGTGGCAAAATAGAAAAGCAAGATCATTGAAAACTTGCTTTCATCGCAGACCGTCAGCTTCATTTGAAAACCTAATGAATCCAATCACAAGCTACAAAGCATTTTGGCATCCAGGCATGAACACGTTTGGAATAGATGTCAAATTTCAAAATGAGCAGTGGATAAGGCTTTCAATTGAAAGCCCTGATGAATTTTTGGCCATTCTGGCGGTTCTTAATAGCCCATCTCCAGGGATGACGCCACAAGGTCATATCGTATGCGGGGCCCAGTAATAGCATTGGGGATGTTTCCCGATCCAATTGGGGCTAAGTGCGGTGCGATTGTCTGTTGCATAGATGATTCTGTGGCCTATGGGGTGATGTTTCCGTTGAGCCCACTAGGAGCCTGTTGCCCGAAAGCCAAAAGGCCCCAAGCCACCTTTTTTGATTTAAGACGGCAACGATTGGCGAGTCATCTGCTCCTGATCGTCGAGCCATTCCGCCTGATGGGCTCCGCGATCCCTCCCACCCTGGTGGTGGGAGGCTTGCTCCTTATCTCGTTGCCATTGCCACCTGAGCCCTCTGGAAGCGGAAAAATTTGAGGATGTTGTGGGTGGTGCACCACATCGTCCATTCCCCGTTCACATTTTCCAGGCCCCGCAGGAGAAAGCGCCGCAGGCCTCGCGCTTCTTTGGTTTGGCCAAACACCGGTTCAGGGATCGTCTTTCGCTTGGCGTAGATCTCATGCCCTTTCTTGGTGCGGAGCTTGCGGGCCATTCGACCTTTGAGGTCTAAATCCTTCGGGATGCGGCCTGTTGTGGCCGGTGGCGGTTGGCCGTGCTTCTGGCGACCGGTGGCGATATGGGGATCTGTCTGTGCTTCGGTGCAGATCTCCGCGTTGTTCTCACTCCAATAGCCCGCGTCAGCGATGAAGGTTGTCGGACAGGCTCCGGTGTTGGCGATCGTGCGCTCCAGCATGGGGCCGAGATGCTCCACATCCGGTGGCTGGTTGCTCACTCCCACAGCCACGATCAAGAGCCGCAGGATCTGAACGAACAGACCGCTGAGGGCATCGAGGTTGGGGAGGCGAAAGCCCCTGATCCGGCTGTGATCCGGCTGCTGGTTGCCCGTCAACACCCGAAACGCCAAGTCTGCGTAACAGGCCCTCTCGATCCAGTGTCTCCGGCACGCTGGCCTGCGGCCAGTTAGGCGAGAGGAGACGATGCCGAGGCCGTTGGCATCCAGCAACAACAACGTCAACCGCTGGGCGGAAGGCTGCGCCCACATGCGGGGGTCAAACCCCTTCTCGCACCTGGGATCCTTGGCCAGGGCCGGAGCCATGATCGACGAGGCCGGCATCAAGTGGGTTTGCCCTGGCTGCCGGGAGCGGAAGGTTTTGGGCGGGATTGGGGGGATCCGGGTAGGGTTCGGGGTGGGCGATGCGCGACAGGCGCCTGGCGGGCCACGCACGCCCTGGCCAACCACCGGAACGCGAAGATCTGAAGGCCTTTGACCAGCTGAACGCCACCCTCAACAATCCCCGATTCCGCCACGACCAGCGTGCGGCTCCCCCAACCCCAGCCTCTCGTGCATGGCCGCGATAATGCGGGCATTAGCGGCCGGGAAGGGAAAGGCGAGCAGCTCGGCGGGCTCCACCCAGCGCACCCGCTGAGACGCCAGGGGCTGGGGCTCGCCGGAGAGCCAGCGGCAGAGGTGCACCACAAAGCGCAGACGCTTGTGGCTGTAGGCGTGTTCCAGCGTGATCAACTCCTCGCCCACCTCCGCCTCGATGGCGAGCTCCTCCCGCAGCTCCCGGCGGATCGTCTCGGCGATGGGTTCATCGGGCTCCTGCTTGCCGCCCGGGAACTCCCACAGCCCCCCCAGAAGGCCCTCCTCCAGCCGCTGGTCGATCAACACCCGCCCCGCCCCGTCGCGCACCACGCCCACACCGATCACCTGAAACGGCAAGGGCCTTGACATCTCCTTCACGGGGAAGCGGGTGGGATCGCCGGCAGCGTAGGCGCCGCAGGCCGGGCGCCAGGGGCATGCCGCGCAGAGGGGGCGGCGCGGGGTGCAGACCGTGGCGCCCAGATCCATCAACGCCTGGTTGAACAACCGCGGCTGGTCAGGGTCGAGCAGGGTCGTGCTCCAGTTCCAGAACAGGCGCTCCTCCGCTCGGGGCGGCCGGGGATGGGAATGCAGCCGGGCCAGAACCCGCCGCACGTTGCCATCGAGCAGGGGCACGGGCAGATCAAAGGCGGAAGACAGAATGCCCCCGGCCGTGCTGGGGCCGATGCCAGGCAGCGCCAACCACCCCTCCAGCGTGCGCGGCCAGGGATCCGCCAGGCCCCGCTCCGCTTGCCAGGCCAGCAGCCGTTCGGCCCCCTCCCGCAGGCGGCGAGCCCGGCTGTAGTAGCCCAGCCCCTGCCAGAGCCGCAGCAGGGTCTGGCCATCCGCCGCCGCCAGGGCCTGCAGATCCGGCAGGGCCTCCATCCACCGCCGCCAATAGGGGAGCACCACCCGCAGCTGGGTTTGTTGAAGCATCACCTCCGCCACCCAGACCCCAAGCGGATGGACCGCCTCCCCCGGCGCGGGCCAGTGGCCGGCGGCCGTGGCCATCCAGGGCTTCTGGCCTGGATCGCGGCGTCCGGCCTGCCACCACCAGCTGAGAAGGGCCTGGCGCAGGTCAGCGACCGGCGCGGGGAACAAAAGGGGAAGGGGAGCGGCGGTCGAAGGGGCGGTCATGGCGAAGGGAAAGGCGCTGCCCGATGCGCACGGCGCCCCAGCGTGCCAGACCCCCGCCAGAGCCAGGGTCTGGCATGCACGCGATTGGCGGGAAACAACGCCAGCCCGCGCCTGTCCGAGATGCCCCATCTTCCAGCGTGACAGCGATCACAACCAGAGGGTGATTTGAGGTGTTCCGGAAGGTGACTCCACCTCCAAGATCCTGTGATTTGAACCCCTCCTCGAGCCACGAACCATTTCGCCGCTTGCCCGGGAAAGGCCGCAAGGCGGCAAGGAGTCTCGCGGCAGTCCTGGAGACGGGATGGATGCGACAGCGCAACAACCGATCAATCGTGAAGAACCTCTGGATCCTTACCCCTTCACCCCCACCGATCCCGTGCTTCCACTATTACTATTTGCGCATCCATCCCGCCCGGACCGCGAGGGAGTGCCGCCATGTTGACGCCAGCCCGGCTTGCAGCGTTCGACACTCTGATGTGGGTGAGCAATGGGCATCACGCGGGGCGTGTCACCGCTCTCAGCCAGCCCACCATCAGCCGCGCGGCCCATCAGGTCAGCACGGCGCTGGGCCTCCACCTGCGGAAGGTTCGGGGGGAATGGCAGGCGAGCGACGACACCCTGCGGCTGAGCCGGGAGCGCCTGCTCCACCAGGCGAGCCGCCTGGCCGGTTCGGCACCCACCCGGCTGGAGGCCGGCGCCCTTTCCAGCCGTCTGTTGGCGGAACCGGCGCCAGCGGGCTGGGTGCTGGGTCGGGAGGATGCCATCAACCTGCCCCGCTCCCGTTCACTCCTCCAGCAGCGGGTGATCGACGCCTGGCTGTGCACCAGCGCCCTTGATCTTCCCCCCGATCCCGACCAGACCCTGGCCGTGATGGACCTCCACCGCCAACCCCTGCGGCTGGTGGCCGGTCCCTCCCATCCGCTGGTGGGTGAGCGGGGGCTCAGCGTCGCCGACCTGGCCCCCTTCCCCAGCGTGGCTCTGGAGGGCAACTGGTATCCCCACAGCGCCGCACGGCTCCTGGAGCAGGGGCTCTGGTCCGCCCCACGACGCCTGAGCCATCACAAGAGCCAGCACTGGGAGCAATCCACGGCCGACGGCCACACCCTCGCCTACGCCTCCCCGTGGACCCTCGCCCGGAATTCGGCCCTCCACCCCCTCGACTTCGACCTGGGCCTGGACCATGCGCTGGCCCTGGTCGTGTTGCGCGACCTGGAGGACCATCCGCGCATCCAGGAGCTCTTTGAGGAGCTGGGCAGGCGGGTGGCCCTCCTCATGGAGGGAGGGACGGGCCTTTCCCGGATCGAGCTAGCCGAACCCGCCCGGGCGCTGGCGGCTGCTGGAGAGCGACACATTCGCTGAAGGGGGCCCCGATCCCCGAACGGTGGCCGGGGGCGTCTCCACCCGCGGCACAGCCACAACGTTGAACGCCACCGACCAGCGTTCCCCCTCGCCGCGAAACGGCGCCACCGAATGGGGTTGCCAGGCGGGGAACACGTAGTAGTCGCCTGGCACCGGCAACACATAGTGGGCCATGCCGGTGCGGAAGGTCTGGATCTGCCAGTCCTCCGGGCCGTGGAAGCAGAGTTGGCCATCGAAGCGCTCGCCGCTGATCTGCGGGGGCACCTGAAGAAAGAGCACCCCCGAGAAGGTGCCGCCGTGGGTGTGGGTGGGGTTGTAGTCGCCTGCCCGCTGCACATTCAGCCAGAGGTCAATCAGCCGCAGGCTGTACCGACCCGGCGTCCAAGGACCGCGCCCCCGGGGCGGCTGGCGGTCGATGACATGACGGATCCAGCGCTCGCAGGCTGGCAGGATCACGTCCAGACCCAACTGTCGCGCAGCCGGGTGGGACGGATGGAGTTCCCGCTGCTGAAACAACTGTCCGGCCAGCTTGCCCGAGGCATCCGGAGAGGCCTCGGGCGCGGCCGCCACCTCTGTCGCCAGGTCTTGGAGGTCGCTCAGCAGACCGGGGGACAGTCGGCCCCGCAGGACGTAACGAGGAAAGAGGGTCAACATCTCGCTGGCCGCTTCTGGATCGCCAGCGTCAGCGTTCAGCCCGTCAGGAAGGGAAGGGTCAGTGTTCAACGGCCCGACCCTCCGATCGGCAGCGGTTCCGATGGCACCTTCAGCAGGCCATGTAGTCCTGAATGGCGGTGCTGCGCCGCCGCAAGCCCGCCAGGGCTTCCCGCTCCAGGTTGCGCACCCGATCGCGGCTGATCCCCAGCACCCGGCCGATGCCCGTGAGGCTCATGGGCTCCTCACCCTCCATGCCATAGCGCATGCGCAACACCCGCGCCTGCAGCTCCGGCAGTTGCTCCACCAAGGCCCGCAGATCTCCCTTCAGGCATTCGCCATCCACCATCTCGTCGGGCAAGACCCCATCGCCCGCCAGCAGATCCAGCAGCTCCGTGTCCTCCCCATCCCCCACCTTCGTCTCCAGACTCACGGGTTGGCGGGCCCGGCAGAGCAGATCCTTCACCTCCTCCTCCGGCAACTCCACCGCCCGGGCCAGCTCGCTCACCGTGGGGGTGCGGCCCAGTTCCTGGCTCAGCTCACGCTGGCCCTTCTTGAGTTTGTTGAGGGTTTCCGTGATGTGGATCGGCAGGCGGATCGAGCGGCTCTTCTCGGCGATCGCCCGCGTGATGCCCTGGCGGATCCACCAATAGGCATAGGTGGAAAACTTGTATCCGCGCGTCGGGTCAAACTTCTCGACGCCGCGCACCAGGCCGATCGTGCCCTCCTGGATCAGATCCAGCAGCTCCATGTTGCGCTTGGTGTATTTCTTCGCCACGCTCACCACCAGGCGCAGGTTGGCGGCCACCATCCGCTCCTTGGCCCGACGGCCCACCTGCAGGCGCCGCTTGAGCAGGGGGACCGTCAAAGAAGCCTCCGCCGCCAGCTGCTCCTGGCTGGGTTTCTCGCCGCCGGAGCGCAGGGTCAGCTCCGCCTCCAGCTCCTCCAGGGCCACCAGCTCCTGCACTTGGCGGCCGAGGGTGATCTCCTGCTCGTGGGTCAGCAGGGG
>JAYKHK010000125.1:0-4112 GCA_035284785.1 Cyanobacteriota bacterium
TGCACTGGGCCAAGATCTCGAGGGGTGCTCCCTTCGTGAGCACCACCCTGCCGGTGGCCGGCCCTGGCGGCAATCCGTGTTCCCCAGGGCGCCAGGCCACCACCACGCTCATGCGGCGGCGGTGGGAATCGAAGGGCACTTCCTGGAGGCGGCCATGGCGCTGGCGCAAGGCCTCCACATCCAAGCCGGCGTCTGCCGCGGCCTGCACGAGGGCCACTTCGGTGGGGTCCCCCACGCTGCTGCCGCCGCTGAGACGGGCGTTGTTGCACAGAGCGCTGCCCGCCAGCAGAAAGTTGCGGCGTTCCGGCGTCTCCTCCGGCAGCCACAGCTCCTCCAGTTCCATGCGGTTGCAGGTGAGGGTGCCTGTCTTGTCGCTGCAGATCACGCTCACTGAGCCCAAGGTTTCCACCGCTGAGAGCCGGCGCACCAGGGCCTGTTGCCGGGCCATGCGCTGCACATTGATGGCCAGGGCCAGGGTGACGGTGGGGAGGAGTCCCTCCGGCACGTTGGCCACCAAGATGCCCACGGCAAACACCAGACTTTCCAGGGGGCCCATGCCCACCAAGAGCCAATTCAGGGCAAAGGCCAGCATCCCCATGCTCACCGCCACCAGGGTGATGGTGTGCACGATCTTCCCCACCTGCTGCTCGAGGGTGCTGATCCCGCGCCGTGTGGAGGCGGTGAGGTGGGCCACATGGCCGAATTCCGTCTCCAGCCCCGTGGCGTACACCATGGCCTCCCCCCGGCCGCTGGCCACCGTGGTGCCCGCCAGCAGCAGGTTGGCGCACTCCACGGCTGGAAGGGGCCTCTGGCCCTCCCTCAGGGGCAGGGGATCGGCCTGGCGGGGCACGGGCTGGGATTCCCCCGTGAGCGCGGAGAGATCCAGTAGGAGGGCCGAACTGCGCAGCAGGCGGCAATCCGCGGGCACCCGCTCGCCCTCCTCCAGCCTCACCCGATCCCCGGGCACCAGGGTGTCCGCCGCCACACCCCGCATCTCTCCATCGCGCCACACCTGGGCCGTCAGGGGCAGGGAACGGGCCAGGGTGGCGAGGGTGCGCTCCGCTTGAAAGTCCTGCCAGAAGGAGAAGCAGCCGTTGATCAGCACCACCCCCCAGATGGCCCACCCCAGCTGCGGGGTGCCCGCGGCAAAGGCCAGGGCTCCGGCCACCCAGAGCAGAATCGCCATGAAGTGGAGCATCTGGTCCACCAGCCGCAGAAGCAGGGGCCTTCGCTTCAGGTGGGGCAGCTTGTTGGCACCAAAGCGCTCCAGCCGAGAGAGGGCTTCCTGCTCAGTCAACCCCTGCGCCGTGGATTGCAGAGCCTCAACAACCTCCTCCCGCGGCAGGCTCCAGATCGGACGGGAGGGGGAGAGAAGCACCGGTCAGGGGACGGGGTGTGTCTTCAGGATGGCGTCGCCAGGCATTGCTCCACCACCTCCCGGGTGTTGTCGGAGAGGGGGGCGGCGGCCAGCTGATGGAGCGCCGCCCCCATCTGTTCCCGCCGCTCGGGCCCAAAACTGCGCCAGCGGCTGAACACCTTGGCCAGGCGGGAGGCTGTGATCGGATTGCGCTGATCGAGCCGGGCGATCTGATCGGCCAGGAAGCGATAGCCCGATCCGTCCCTGGCATGGAAGACGGGGGCGTTGCTCGCCAGACCCCCCAGCACAGCCCGTATGGCATTTGGAGCGGTGGGATCAAAGCGATGGTGGCAGAGCAGGGCGGAGACCCGAGCCAACCCATCCGGAAAGGGGGCTCCGGCCTCCAGCGCAAACCAGGAATCCAGGATCACAGGCTTGTGCTGCCAACGTTCATAAAAGGCTTCAACGGCCGCTTGACGTTCGGGCAAGGGGTGAGGCTGCAGGGCCCACAGGCCAGCCCGCGCCAGCGTCATCGAGGAGCCCTCCACCGCGGCTCTGGCCGCGGCGATGCAGCCAGGGTCACCGGCCGCCACCCGCCAGCGCCAGATGGTGCCGGTGAGGGATCTGGCCCCACTTCCCTGGGGCCAGCTCAGGTTCCAGGCGGGCAGGCAGCCCTCCAGTGCCTGTTGCAAGGGATGGGCCAGGGCCTCGCCAAAGCGTCGCTCCAGGGCGCGCAGCCCTGCAAAGAGGGCCGGCGGGTCGGGTTCAAGGGTGGCCTCTTCAAGCTCCTGCATCCCTGGCAGGGAGAGCAGCAGGGCCTGGCTGGCCTGGGAAAGCGAGGGGTCGATGAGGATGCGCTGGAAGGCATCGATCAGCTCCTCCTCCAGTCCATGGTCGATGGAGCCAAGGGCCCGGCGCAGCACGCACCGGCGCAGGAGGCTTTGGCCGGCATCCCAGCGAGCAAAGGCATCGCTGTCGCAGGCCAGAAGATGCACGATCTCGCGGGCGGGCCGGCCCAGCTTCACCTTCACGGGCGCCGAGAAATGGCGCAACAACGAAACGGCTGGCGGTTGGTCTTGATGGGGCAGACCCACCAGCCGCAAGTGATGGGAGGCTTGATCGATCACCACCAAGCGCGTGGTCGCCCCCCAGTGCGCAGGTGGTTCGGGCCCCGGGGCATGGTCCGCCAGATGAATGGCCAACGGATGACCTGCCTGATCCACCAAACCCATGGCCAGGGGGATCACCAGGGGGACCTTTTCGGGCTGGCCGGGGGTGGCAGGGGTGGCTTGCTCGATGAAGAGATCCAGCGTGCCGCTGGCTTTGTGCCAGCGGCGCCGGATGGAGAGGGTGGGTGTTCCCGCCTGCCGGTACCAATGACGAAACTGGCCAAAGTCAAAGAGGGGCGATACCCCTGCCGCGCTCCAGCTCGCCTGCGCGGCATCTTGTTGCGCTTGTACAAAATCCTCACAGGTGGCCGCCGTGCCGTCATGGCGCTGCACGTAGAGCGCCATGCCGCGCATGAACGTGTCCTCTCCGAGCAAGGTGTGGAGAACACGGATAACCTCGGCGCCTTTTTCGTAAATGGTTGTGGTGTAAAAGTTGTCGATGGCTTCGTAATGTTCCGGCTGAATGGGGTGGGCTGTTGGTCCACCGTCTTCCCTGAATTGACTGTTGCGAAGCAGGGCGGCGGTTTCGATGCGCACATGGGAATGGCCGTGCAGATCGGCGCTGAAGCATTGATCGCGAAACACGGTCAAGCCCTCTTTCAGCGAAAGCTGGAACCAGTCGCGGCAGGTGATGCGATTGCCTGTCCAATTGTGGAAATACTCATGGGCAATCACGCTTTCAATCCGCTCCAACTCTGTATCTGTAGCTGTTTCGCTATCGGCGAGCACAAGCTTTGAATTGAAGAGATTCAGGCTTTTGTTCTCCATTGCGCCCATGTTGAAATGGCGCACAGCAACAACATTGTATTGATCTAGATCATATTCTAGGCCATATACTTTCTCTTCCCATTCCATCGCTCGCTTCAAGCTGCGCAGCGCATGGTCGGTATACGGTTCATCCCCCTTTTCGACGTGCAGCCGCAAGCGCACCTGTCGGCCCGAGGCGGTAGTGAAGATGTCGGCGACCTCCTGCAGGTGGCCAGCCACCAGGGCAAAAAGGTAAGAGGGCTTGGGAAATGGATCCTCCCAGAGGGCGTAATGGCGCCTGGCAGTATCCACACCCCCCGGGAGAAGGCCATGGGCCAGGCAGTTTCCGTTGGAGAGCAGAACGGGGGCTTGGGCCAGATCGGCCTCAATGCGCACCCGATAGCGGCTCAGCACATCGGGTCGATCGGGATAAAACGTGATGCGACGGAAGCCCTCAGCCTCGCATTGGCTGGTGAACATCCCATCACTCAGATAGAGCCCCTCCAGGCTGGTGTTGGAGTGGGGCTCGATCCTCACCCTGCTGGTGAGCTGAAAAGGTTGCTCGGGAGGAGAGAGGAGTGTGAGCCCCTCCGCTGTCAGCGCGTAAGCCTCGGGCGGGAGCTCTCGGCCGTCCAGGAGCAGCTCGAGCAGTTGAAGGTCGACCCCCTGAAGCTGCAAGGATGGCGAGTCTTCTGCGGCAAGGGGGTTGGGGACTAGGTCGAGGCGACTCACCACGATGGCGTGGTCGCCAAAGAGCTGAACCGTGAGGTCGGTGCGAGGCACCAAGTAGGGGGCTGGACGATAGTCGCCCCGTCGCACCAATGGCATCGAGAGCCTGA
>JAYKHK010000126.1:0-48815 GCA_035284785.1 Cyanobacteriota bacterium
GGCACCCCAGAAACCTGCCACAACGGCACCCCGTTCAGCCGTGAGCGATTGGGCGATGCTGAGGCCAGGGCCAACCCCAAGGGCGGCAAATATCGGAGCCCAAAAGGAGAGGGCTGCCGTCTCTTCCATTCGCCGCTGGCTATTGCAGAAGGCAACTATCCGCAACGACTCGCGGATCGTTTCACACCCCTTCGGATCACGGAAGGCGAGCTGAAAACTGTTGCCGCAAACATCCACGACCCCGTCAGGCTGACCATTGGCCTGGGTGGGGTGAGCTCCTGGCGTGATCGTTACGACGGGCAGGGAAAGGATGAGCCCTCACGGCCCATCGTTGATCTGGAGGAAATCCCGATGGACAAGCGGGAGGTTCGGATCTGTTTCGACTCCGACCTGGAAAAACCGCAAGTTGCCGCCGAACTGGAAAAACTGGCCCTCTGGTTGGCAGAGACAAAGGGGGCACATGTCCTGGTTGAAGTGCTCCCTAATGGCCTCGATGGCAAGCGGTTGGGCATCGATGACCTGATCCACCGCCATGGCCCAGAGGTGTTTCGGAGAATCGCAAGCGTTCCGAAGAACCCCTTCAAGTGGCGCAAGGTAGACGGCGAGCAAAAGCCAATCTGGGTGTTCGATCCCCAGCCATCCGACACCCGAGAGAGAAACACCTACCTGTCAGGGATGATCAGCCGTGACTGGAAGGCGAGCCCAGACGCTAAAGACCATTGGCTCCAATGGACCGACACGCACTGGGAGAACGTCCCGGGTGATGACGTCATCCTCCGAACAGTGGAAAACTTCATGGCGTTTCAAGGCTGGAAGAACCGCGAGCTTTCCACAGTTCGCAGCCTGGTGGCCGCCTTTCGCCGCACCATCGGCCCTGCCCTGGAGCAACCGGCCCAAGGTTTGCTCCCCTTCCGCAATGGCTGCCTGATCCTGTCGGACATGCGCCTAGTTTCCCATGCACGGGAGCACGGCAACACCTGGAGCCTGCCGTATGACTACGACGCCAATGCGGAATGTCCAGGAATCGAGGCGTTCCTCCTGGATCGCCTCGGAGATCACGATTCTGTCGCCGTGTTCCGTGCCTTCGCCCGTGGCCTGCTCATGAGCGATCGGATGAAGTGTTTCCTGGAGATCCACGGCCCAGGAAACTCCGGCAAATCAGTGGTGGCCAATCTGCTGGTGGCTCTTGTTGGTTTCTCCAACATCACAGCAGGGAAGCTGCAGCGACTGGAGGACCCAGCTCAACGATTCGAGACCCTACGTCTGAGAGGGAGGCGGTTGGCCGTCTTCTCTGAAGCTGGCGACTACAGCGGAAGCCTTGAGGTTCTCAAGGCTCTCACCGGAGGTGATCCGATCAGCGCCGAGATAAAGGGCGGACGCCACCTTGAGTTCACATACCAAGGGGGCGTGGTTGTAACGGGGAACAAACCGATCCGCCCAAAGGATCCGAGCGGAGCTGTCATCAATCGCCGCAGGAGCCTCCATGTCTGGAGGGTCATCCCCTCTAACCAAGAGCGTGTGATGCTCGATTCTGACGGGAATGGCGGGTGGCTTGGGGAGTTGACAGCGGAACTTCCGGGCTTCGTGAATTGGGCCCTGGCCATGGAGCAAGCGGAAGCACGTCAGGCACTGGCGCGAGATGTCAAGAGCCTGGCCAGGGCTGAGCAGTCACTGGCGGCCCTGTTGATGACCGATCCCCTTGCGCAATGGGCTGATGATTCCCTGGAGTGGTCAGACGCGCCCGACGCTTTCTTGAGGGTGGGAAAGGCTGACTTTGAGCCCAGCCAGTTCCTTTTCCCTTCCTACCTGAAACACATCCGCCAACTGGGCCACAACACCAGACCGCCGCTGACCTTGAACACCTTCAAGGCCAAGCTGGTGGATCTGCTTCGGGACACCCTTTCCCTGCCGCTGCCCCCTGGGAATCCAAGTTCTGGTCCCTACAGCTTGAGAGAAAAGGGGTCAGTGGTTCCAAACCTTGCGTGGAAACAAGGCGAAGAAACCCCTGGCGTGATCCGCCATGCCCACCTGGCTCGAATCAAGGGAACGACCCCGGAACGACCTGGAGACGACCAAACCCCAATAGGGAACGACCGGAACGACCGGAACGACCTGGAGTCACTCACGCACATGGAAGAAAAAAAGTCAGATGATTTTTCCCCTATAGGGGAGAGAGGGCCGGAGGTCGTTACAGCCGTTCCGGTCGTTCCCCAGAAGGGTTTTGGTCGTTCCGAGGTCGTTCCGAAAAGGGCCGAGGTCGTTCCGTCCAAGCCATGGCATGAAGCGGCCCTGCGGATCCATAGGGAGGAGCCTCAAAAAGCAGCGGCCACCGTTGCAATTGAGCTGGGGCTGGAGCCCCTTGGCTATCGCAACATCCAAGGGCGGCAGGTGGCTGACCTATGGCGTCAGGTGGACGACCTGCCTTGACGCCATGGACAGCTACCCGAGCTACAGCAACAGACACAGCCGACAAACCGACAAACCACACCCACCGGCCGATGGATCTGCTGGAGGTGGCCTGCCCCCTGAAGCTCCGTGGGTCCCTCTCAGGGGGGGAGGGGCCTACGGGTGACGCGCAACCGTTTTTGTTTTTTAGCGGGAAGCCCCGGGCAACATGGACACAAACCAGCCCTACCACCCAGCGGCAGATGTTTGCGGGTCCTTCCCAGGGGGGATGGCTCTGCGGGTGACGCGCAACCGCAGTTTTTTTCTAGCGGGCGAGTTTCAACAACATGGACACAATTCCAGGAAAAAATGAATCAATTAAAGTAAAAAACCCCCACCCCGTCCCTGACGTTTGATCTTGTGTCCATGTTCTGCCTAAGATGGACGAATGATAGACACAAGCCTGAAACCCGTTGGCGCTGCTTAGTTTTGATGAGGCGGCCAAGTGTTGTGGGTATCGCTCGCGCTCGCAACTCTACAGCCTGAAGGAGGCGGGCCGCCTTGATCCTTACCTGCGACCTGGTGGCAAGCGTGGAGCGCAGCAGTTGGAGACCGAACCACCTGGCCACCCCCCACTGGTGCAGTTTGTGCACTCGATCAAAGCAAGCAAACACAGCAGGAATCCTGTAGCTCCACCTTCTGCGGCCGAGGGTGATAAGGGTTTAGACCGTGATCAGCTGCGGCAGATGGTGGCGCAGCTGAGCGACGTGGAATTGATGGATGGTATCCAGAGTCGCAAGAGGCGTGATCACTTTGCGGCGATTCGTGAGGAGTGGGTGGCGGAGCTGGCCCGGCTGGATGCGAAGGAGCGAAACGGTGAGTTGGTGAGTGCTGCAGAGGTTCGGAAAGAGATGTTTCAGATGTGCAGATCAATGCGGGACAACCTGCTGGGTGTAGCGGCGAGGGTGTCTGGAAGGGTGGCAGCAAGCTCTGATGTGCGGGAGGTGCAGGTGTTGATTGAGGAAGAGATCCGCACCGCGCTGAGGGTGTTGTCTGATGGCTGATGTGCTCGAGCTGCTGAGGGCTGCGAGGCGTGAGGGGCTGGCGTTACCAGCGGCGACCACGGTGAGTGAATGGGCGGATGAGCATCGGATTTTGAGCGGGAAGGGCAGCGCTGAGAAGGGCCCATGGCGAACGGATCGAACGCCTTACCTGCGGGAGCCGATGGATTGCCTGAGCCCAAACCATCCAGTGCGGCGGGTGGTGCTGATGTTTGGCAGCCAGATGGGCAAAACGGAGGTGGTGCTCAATTGGTTGGGGGCAATCATTCACCTTTGGCCTGGGCCAACGATGTTGGTGCAACCCACGATTGACATGGCCAAACGGCTGAACCGGCAGCGGTTGGATCCATTGCTGCGGGAGACGCCGGTATTGGCTGAGCGGATTGCACCAGCCCGCAGCCGTGATGCTGCCTCAAGCATGTTCCTGAAGGAATTCCCTGGTGGGTTGTTTGTGGTGACCGGGGCGAACAGTGGCAGTGGGCTGCAGAGCATGCCAGCGGCCTACCTGGCGGCCGATGAGGTGAGCAGCTATCCGATCGAGGCGGACGACAAGGGCGACCCGCTGGCCAATGCAGAAGTGCGGACGAGTACCTTTCCGATGGGGAAGGTGTTGATCACGTCAACACCTGGCACCCGGGGAGCGTGCCGGATCACAAAGGAATTTGAGGAGCGAAGTGATCAGCGGCGGTTTCATGCCTTTATGCCGTGCTGCGGAGCGCTGGAGGTATTGCGCTGGAGGGAGCACATGGTGTGGGACCGTCCAGATGGTGAGGTGTGGTGCAAGTGCCCAGCATGTGGGGAGCGTGTGGCGCAGTGGCACAAAACGACGATGCTGGCAGGTGCGGAATGGCGAGCTGGCGCGGCAGGCGATGGGCAGACGGCTGGATTTCACCTGCCGGGGTGGTATGCCCCAGCTGGGTGGACACCATGGGAGCAGATCCGGGATGAATTTCTGAGAGCAAAGGCTGATTCGCTGCTGTTGAAAAACTGGGTGAACACCAGGGCGGCTGAACCCTGGGAGGATGAGGCACTGGCGAAGGTGAGCGCTGATGGGTTGATCCAGCGGGCCAGCCGGGATGGGTATGAAATGGGCACGGTGCCTGATGGTGTGCTGCTGCTGGTGGGTGCTGTTGACGTGCAGGACACCTGGCTGGAGGTGAGCGTGTGGGGGTTTGGCAGAGGTGATGAGGCCTGGAGGGTGTGGCACGAAAAGGTGGAGGGTGATCCGGGAGTGAACGCTGAGGGGATCGAGGGGCGTGGTGGGCCGTGGGAGCAGGTGGATGCGATCCGTGCGGTGCCGTGGAAACGGGCGGGTGGTGGTGAGATGAAGGTGATGGCGTTGGCGGTGGACTCGGGGGGAAGTTTTACGCAGGAGGTGTATGAGTTCTGCCGTTTGCGGGCGCGGGAAGGTGTGGTGGCGATCAAGGGGGCAAACACCAAGGGATCACCGGTGCTGGGCAAGGGATCAAAGGTGGATGTGAACTGGCGTGGGCAGGTGCGCAAGGCGGGCCTGACGCTCTACATGGTTGGAGGAGATGCGCTGAAACGCACGATTTATAGCCGGCTGAAGCTATTGGAGGCTGGGCCTGGGGCGGTGCATTTTGGGCAGGATGTCACTCCCGATTACCTGGAGGGATTGACATGTGAGCGGTTGGTGCCGCGTTATGTGAAGGGATTTCAGGTGTTGGAATGGCACAAGCCAGATCGGGCAAGAAATGAACCGCTCGACTTGTTTGTTTACAGCTTGGCAATGCTTGAACTGATCAAGCGACGGTATAACCGCGCGACGATGTGGGATCAGCTGGAGGGGCAATTAAGGGTGGGCAGCAGGCCGGCGGCGGTGGTGCAGCCGGTGGTGAGGAGAAAAAGCAATTGGCTGAAGGGTGGGCGTTCATAAGTTGGCCGTATGGCGTACACATCCGATCAGTTGGCGGCCCTGCGGTCGGCAATGGCCGAGGGTGTGCAGAGTGTGCAGTTTGCTGATGGGCGGCGCGTGGTGTTTCGTGATCTGTCGGAGATGCGGGAGCTGGAGCGGGTCATGGCAGCAGATCTGGCGAGCGGTGGGGTGGCGTTGACTGGCCCGATGCGTCGGGTTCGGTTGGGGTTCAGGAGGAGCTGATGGGCAGAAAGAAGCGCCAGGTGGTGGGATTGCCGGGGGGGCTGGAGCCGATCAGTGCGGCGATGGTGCAGCGGGCGTTTGAGGGGGCGAAGCAATCGCGGCGGACGGAGAACTGGTTCACGTCGCTGAGTGGCCCGAACACTGACATCAAGCAGGGCTGGCGCTGGATCGTGCAGCGCCATCAGGACCTGGTGGACAACGAGCCGTATGCGGCGAAGGCTGTGCGGGAGCTGGTGAAGGGTTGGGTTGGTGATGGCGTGATGGGCACGCCGGTGGGGGGCACCAAAAGGCTGCGGACGGTTTGGGAGGACTGGAGCGAGAGCAACCTGTGTGATTTCTATGGGCGGACGAATTTTTACGGGCTGCAGGTGCAGGTGTGCCGCACGGTAATCGTGCGGGGCAGCTGCCTGGTGCGGCGGCGGACGGATGAAGGGCTGATGCGGCGTGGTCTGCCGCCGTTGCGGCTGCAGGTGTTAGAGCCAGATTGGCTTGATTTTTCGAAGGACAACGGCGGCAACATTCGATTTGGAAAGCAGTTCAACGAACAGGGCCAGCTGGAGGGCTACTGGCTGAAACGGCAGCATTCAGGTGAGCTGGATACTCGGCTGGGGCTGGTGTCGGATTTTGTGCCGGCAGAGGAGATCTGCGATGTGTTCGAGAGCAGGCGGCCGGGGCAGCAGATTGGCGTGCCCTGGGGTGTGGCGGCGCTGTTGACGCTGCGGGATGTGGGTGATCGGCGTGAAGTGCAGCTGATTCGCGACAAGTTGGCCGCGTGCTTTACGGCATTTGTGACGAATCCAGCTCTAGAGGATGTGACCTTGGGCGGGGTGGATCCCTATGGCAACCCGGTGGATCCAGGCACCAAGCCACTGCCGGAGACGATGGAGCCAGGGACAATCGAGATGCTGGGCCCGGGGCAGGACATCAAGTTGGCACAACCGCCGGTTTCAGGCGACTACGCCAGCGTGGATCGGCATCACCTGCATGCGATTGCAGCGGCGTATGACCTGCCGTTTGAGAGCATGACGGGGATTCTGTCTGAGGTGAATTACAGCAGTATCCGGATGGGCCGGTTGGGGTTTTACAGCTCGGTGATGGAATGGCGCACCACCATCCTTGAACCACAGCTGTTGCGGCCGGTGGCGGGATGGTTTGGTGAGGTGGTGCAGTTGGCGTTTGGCATCCGGCCGGTGAATCGCTGGACGTGGACACCTCCGCGGCTGCCGATGGTGGACCCCTCGAAGGAGGTGCCGATGCTGGTGCAGGAAATCAAGGCGGGCCTGCGCTCGCTGGAGGATGTGCATCGTGGGGTTTATGGGGCCTACACGGAAGAGGTGCTAGCCCAGCTGGGGCAGAACCTCAAGGACGCCCGCAAGCTGGGCTTGGCGCTGGATGTGGATGGCACGCTGGCGGTGCTCACCAAGGGCTCCGGCTTGGCAGACAACACACCTGGGGTGGTGGATACGCCGGTGGAGAAGTTCATCGCCGATCAGGGCTGATTGCGCTTCATAAGTTGTGCCCATGGCAGAGAACAATTCCCACGTTGAGCGGTCTGCGTTTCTTCGGCCCACTTCGGTGGATGAGGAGGCGCGGACGGTTGAGCTGGTGATCGCCAGCGAGGCGCCGATTGGCGGCGTGGTGCTCAGATGCGCAGCTGATGCTGTGGAGATGGGCCCGGCACCGGTGCCGGTGCTCTTGGATCACCGCAGCGAGATCGATCGAATGGCCGGCCGCCTCACGGATGTGAGGTTTGAGGGCGGCCAGATGATCGGTCGGGCTCAGTTCACCGATGCCCCCGCGGCGGAGATGGGCTGGCAGCTGGCACGCTCCGGTTGCGCCGTGTCCGTGCGCGCGATGTTCTCCGCTGCAGATGTGGCCCCCCTCAATGCCGATACCGACGTGGTGCGGCGCTGGCGGCTGGGCCATGCCGCATTGGTGCCCGAGGGTGCCGACGTGGCTTGTTTGACCCGATCCAAAACCAACCCCCTCTCCCTGATGGATGACCTGAAGCAAGCCGGGGAGAGCCCGGTGACTGCGGCCCCTGAGGTTGCGGCCCAGACCACGACCACTGAGCGTGCGGTGACCCCTGCTGCTGCTGCGCTGGAGGACACCGGCCGCCAACTGGAGCAGCTGCGGGCCGAGACCCAAGAGCTCAAGCGTGAAGCCCGGGTTCGCGAGGCCGGCCAACTGGCTGGGCTGGATGCTGCTCAGGTGGGAGAGGTGCTGGAGGCCACCCGCGGCAAGAGCATCGACGAGAGCGTGATCGAGGTGGTGCGCCGCTACCGCGTGGCTTCTGAGGCTGCTGCTCCGGTGCATGCCGGCCACCCGATGCGCACCAGCTTCGGCGTGACCCGCGATGAGGGGGAAACAATCCTGCGCAGCTACGGCGATGAGCTGGAGCGCCGCGCGGGCCTGGTGAAGCAGCCCACTGAGGTGGGCAAGGCTGCCTTGGGGCTGACCGCTCTGGAGATGTGCCGCGGCTTCCTGCAGAGCCGTGGGGTGAACACCCAGGGCATGAGCAAGAACGCGGTGGTTGAGCGGGCATTCCACAGCACCAGCGATTTTCCGCTGTTGTTTGAGAACGTGGCCAGCAAGACCCTGCTTGCGGCCTATGCCGAGGAGCCCCAGACCTGGGCGCCGATCGCACGGCAGCGGAATCTGCCTGATTTCAAGGCCGTGAGCGATTATCAGATCGCCGGGCAGATTGTGCCCGAGAAGATCCTTGAGGGTGGCGAATACAAGAGCGCCACGATGACCGAAGGGAAAGCGACTTGGAACCTCGCGACGTACGGCAAGCGAATTGCGATCAATCGTCAGGCGATCATCAACGATGATCTGGACGCTCTCAGCCGGAGGCCTGAGATGCTGGGCCGCGGCTGCCGCATGCTCGAATCCAACATGGTGTGGGAGCTGCTGACCTCTGGTGCTGATGGCGCCACGGTGAGCCTCGACAACAAGGCGTTGTTCCACAACGATCACAACAACAAGATCTCTGGCGCCACAACCGTGATCGGGATCGCCGGCATGGATGCTGCCAAACTCAAGCTGCGGAAGCAGACTGATCTGGCTGCCAACCGCCTGAACCTGGCTCCGGCTTATCTGATCGTGCCGCCTGAGCTGGAGACCGCTGCGCTGCAGTTCCTGTATCCGACCGGCTATGCGCCTGCTGCGCTGACTGGCGCCTCTGGCGTGAACCCGTTTGCGGGTGGTGTGCAGCTGATCGTGGAGCCTCGCCTCAGTGATGACTCCGCGCTGATGTGGTATCTCACCAGCTCGCCCAACCGGGTGGAGATGATCACCTACGGCTACCTGGCCGGAGAGGTGGGACCGACCATCACCCAGACCGAAGAGCGCAACCCCGATGGGATTGAGCTCCTGGTGCGGATGGATTTCGGCTGCACCCTGAGCGACTACCGCGGCTTCGTGCGCTCCGCCGGCGCCTGATCACACCCTCTTCTCTCCATTCTCTGAGGATTTCATCCCATGAAAAACCACATTCAGAAGGGCGAATACATGACCCTCACCGCCCCCTATGCCGTGAGCAGCGGCGGGGGCGCCCTGGTGGGCTCGCTGTTCGGTGTTGCCGTGGCCGATGTGGCCAACGGCGCTGAAGGCGTGTTCGCCACCTGCGGGGTGTTCGAGCTGGCCAAGCCCACCACGGCGAACACCGGCGGAGCCCAGGGGGCCAAGGCCTATTGGGACAACAGCGCCAAGCGCATCACCGCCGTGGTTTCCACGAACACGCTGGTGGGGGTGTTTGCCGCCACCTGCACCGATGGTGCAGCGGTGTGCCAGGTGCGCCTGAATGGCGGGGTGGTCTGATGGACTGCTGGGCCAGGCTATCGGCAACGGCTGATCGCCTGGCCCTCGACTTCATGGGCTCCGTGGAGGTGGTGACCCCCTGGAGCTCCGGGAGGGGCTTCCTCGATCAAAACTCTGAGCTGGTGCTGGAGGGGCAAATGGTGATGGTGGATTATGTGCTGAGGGCCCAGGCGGCGGTGGCGGCTCAGTTGGACTACGGCGATCAAGTGACGATCGGCGGGCGCGGGTTCAGCGTGACCCATAAGGCGCTGCGGTATTCGGAGGGGACGTGGGTGACGGTGCCGGTGCAGCCGCTTGAGAAGCTGCCGGTGGTGCCCTACGGCGGCGAGCTGTTCATCGATGGCAACGTGAGCGGAGCTGATGCGGATGTTGTGGATGGGAATGCGCCATGAGTGAAACGATCTACCACCGCTACCGGCTGAAGCGGCGGACGACTGCGGGCTGGGCCGCCAACAATGAGGTGTTGCTGGCCGGCGAGCCAGGCATCGAGGTGTTGGTGGATGGGACAGAAAAGATCAAATATGGCGACGGGGTGAAGACTTGGGCGCAGCTGAGCTATGCGGCTGGGGGTGGGGGTGGTGCATCGCTAAGCAATGCCACTCCACAGCCTTTAGGTACTGCGACAGCCGGCACTGCTACAGAAGCCAGTAGAGCTGATCACAGGCACACGATGCCCAATGCCACGGAAGTTGGGGCAGATGCAAGTGGTACTGCAATGGCAGCAGTGGCAGCTCATGCGGCAGCAGCTGATCCGCATCCGGGATACACATTAGAAACAGACAGCCGGTTGAGTGACCCGAGAACGCCCACGGCTCACAAATCCACCCACGCAACAGGCGGCACCGATGCTCTGAGCCCTGCTGATATTGGAGCGGCCACAGCGGCACAGGGTGCCAAAGCTGATACGGCGATTCAGCCTGGCAATGCAGCGCTGACTGATGCCAGGGAATGGAGCGCTGAGACAATCAGCCAGGCGGAGGCCGAGGCCGGATCAGCGACCACCCGGCGAGCGTTTACGGCCCAGCGAGTGTTTCAAGCGGTGGCGGCCTGGTGGGCTGGATCCGCGTCAAAGACAAAGCTGGACGGGATCGCCAATGGAGCCACGGCGAACAGCACGGATGCAGACCTGCGGGATCGATCGACGCATAACGGCACGCAGCCGGCAACAACAATCACGGGCCTCGCCGCCGTGGCCACAAGCGGAGCCTATTCCGATCTGAGCGGCAAGCCGGATTTATCCCAGAAGGCTGATCTTGTAAACGGAGTCGTTCCTTCAGCGCAGCTCCCTGGCTTCGCACCCGCAGCACACAACCACGCGTGGTCAACGATCACTAGTACGCCAACCACGTTGAACGGCTACGGGATTACTGATGCTGCGGCCGCCGCCCCAGTTCAAAGCGTGGCTGGAAAGACCGGCACGGTAACCCTGGCCAAGGATGATGTTGGCCTCGGCAACGTAGACAACACCAGTGACGCCAACAAGCCGATCAATTCGGCGACGGCGGCAGCGTTGGCGGGGAAGGCCTCAACCGGATCTGCTACCACCAGCGGCCTGACGATGGCGACAGCCCGCCTATTGGGGCGGACAACTGCTGATGCTGGTGCGATTGAGGAAATTCAAGTTGCGGGGGGGACGTTTGCAAATGGAACGCTCACCCTTTCAAGTTTGCCCAGCTCCCTCACCGCAGATGCCAATGGCAACCTGACGTTTACGGCCAGGTGGATCCAATCCACCAATGGCGCAGCATCAGCCCCTGCTCATGCGCTGACCGGCACCTGGTTCACGGGTGGAACTTCGACAACCACGAAGCCACATTTCCTGATTGAGCCGACGGGGACGACTTCGACGGCATGGAGCACGGCTGGGACTGGGCTGGGGGTTAATGCGGCGAGTGGGTTTACGGGGAACCTGCTAGATCTGCAGGTAAATGGGCTTAGTAATTTTAGAGTATCGGCAAGCTCAACAAATAACTCAACAAATATACTTATAGGTAATTTCAAGGTAGGACAAAACACAAATGGTTTAGGCATCTGGGGGTCACTTGGTGCTTCACGGCTTGACATCTCGGTTGCTTCACAGTGCTTCTTTTTCACAAAAGATTGGAGCCTCCAATGGACTGACGGAAACGGCACTACAGCCGGCACTGTAGAACTCACCGTTAGACGCGACGCCGCCAACACCCTCGCCCAAAGAAACGGAACCAACGCCCAAATCCATCGCGTCTACAACACTTTCACCAGCGACACCGATTACGAACTCGGGAAGTCTGCCTGGGAACGTGCCACATCTGATGCCAGCACCAACGGCTTCATCTCTGGCACCACACTGACGGTTGATTCGGGCACCGGCATCGCAACCGGTCAGATCGTCACCGGCACTGGCGTCACGTCTGGCACCCGAATCATCAGCGGCTCCGGCACCACCTGGACAGTGAGCCGGTCACAGACCGTGGGCGCGACCGGTATTCGCGTGGCGATGCTGTTTGGCGCTCCTGCTTTCCGCGTCGGCACCGAGAAAGGCAGCGGCGGCGGCACCGCTCGCGCCCTGGAGTTGCAGACCGATGGCACAACACGCCTGACCGTTGCCGCCGACGGTTCCACAATCACTGCGGCTAGCGGCACAAATCTAGTGGCAAATCACAGGCTCACTGGCACTTCCCCCGCAAGCGCAACCGCAACAGGAACCGCTGGAGACATCCGCAGTGATCCGGACTACATTTACATTTGCACAGCCACAGATACGTGGAAACGTGCAGCCATTGCTACTTGGTAACCATGAACCTAACCCTTTCCCAAGAACAAGCCCAATCCCTACTGCAGCTCGCAGATGCTGCTCTCCGTGGTGGTGGTTTGCAATACGCCAGGCAGGCTGTGCAGTTGATGGACACCCTGGACCAGGCGGCCACGTCACCACCGCCCGAGGAGGTGCCTGATGGCTGAGATCACAATCACGCTCCCCGAGCGGGCCTATTACGGACTCGTGGCAGCTGCTGCCAGAAATCAAATGCCGCTAGCTGATCTGGCCGGTGATGTGCTGGCACAGGCTGGCCGGGGTTATGCCAACCTGTTGGGGATTGGCGTTGTGACAAGCGCCGCTTTTGTGGCGCGAATCCACCCCGCAGAATACGGCGCGATCTTGGCTGCCGCGGAGCAGGATCAACAGGTGGCAGACCTGGTGAGACAGCTGGTGGAAGTCCGCGACGTCTACCTGGATGACCCGCGCCTCCCCCCCGCCCTAGAGCTGCTGGCCGCTGCCGGGCTGCTGGCCAGCCCTGAGCGGGTGGGTGAGATTCTGAGCTATGAGGTGCCGCCCCCGCCCCCCACCGCTCTCGGCCAGGAGTGGCAGTCCCCATCTGGTCGCCTCTACCGGGTGGTGCAGCGCCAAGGACAGGACGGGCAATTCCTGCCGGATGACCCTCAGACCCCTCAGCGGGAGTCGCTGGGGTGGGTTGTGGTATGACCGCCAGCATCCGCGAGCAGATCACCGCCAGCGTGTTCAGCCTGCTGCAGAGCACGGCGGGGTTGGGGGGCAGGGTTTATCGGAGTCGGGTGGAGGCGTTCAGTAGGGGGGCTACGCCGGCGCTGGTGATGGAGAGTGTGGCGAACACGCCGACGAAATCAGGATCGAGCTCAAGCCGGGTGGGTAGCGGGCAGGCGTTTGGAGTGGTGCAGCTGCTGGAGTTGCGGATGTTGGTGTTGATCGATCACCCGATCCCGGACCTGGCAGCTGATCCGATCATTGTGGATATCCATGACCGCATCACAGATGATCTGACCCTGGGCGGGTTGGCGATGGATGTGACGCCAGGCGAGACCCGGTGGGATCAGGAGGTGAATGGGGTGGCGGTGGTGAGCCATTCATATGTTGTTTCTTACAGGACCCTCATCAAGGACCTCACCAGTGCCTAAGACGACTACGCCCAAACCTATGCCGCCGTTCCCCACCTGTGGGGGCGAGTATGAGTGGAACGGTGAGGAGTTTGTGCGGCTGAATCCCCCGGTGGCTCCGGGGTGTGAAGCCGATCTGCAGGCCGCTTGTGAGCTCCAGGGTGCCGCTATTGAATCCACCCCTCCTACCGCTGAAGGCTGAAGATGGCCCTTTTCAAGAACAGGACCCTTTCTTCGGCGATTGAGGCGACCGAAGGGGTGAACGTTTCCCCCTCCCTGACCACCGATGCTGCGGTGGTGCTGGATCTGGAGATCAACGTGGAGGCCGACGAGGTGGAGCGGGAAATTTCCGTTCCCTGGCTCGGCTCCAACGAGGTGGTTTACACCCGCAAGCAGGTGATGTTCAGCTTCTCGGTGGAGATGTCGGGCTCTGGCACGGCGGGAACAGCGCCCGCCTGGGGGCGATTTGTGCAGGGGGCGGGGTTCAGTCAGACCGTGGTGAACTCCACGGTGGTGTACTCGCCCATTTCCACGGGCTTCCCCAGCCTGACGATGATTGGCAACCACGACGGGAACCAGTTCATCGGACTGGGCTGCCGGGCTACCTCGTTTGAGATTGAGTGCCAGGTGGGTGAAATTCCAAAATTCACCTTTGAATTTGCCGGCGCGTACGTGCCTCCCACTGACGTGGCCTTGCCTTCGCCTACCTACACGGGGCAGGCCAAGCCGATCACGTTCGCCAGTGGCAACACGGTCAACGCGACGCTTGATGGCCACGCCTTCTGCATTGAAGAATTCAGCCTGGATTTGAACCTGGAATCCAACTTCCGGGAGCTGGTGGGCTGCTCGAAAAGCACCAGGATCAGCCAGCGGGCTGTTGAGGGGGAGATCCTGGTGGAGCGGCCTAATCTGCTGGCCACGAAGAACCTCTACACCGCCATCGACGCTCACACCCTGGTGCCGCTGGCGTTCACCCATGGCACCGTGGCCGGCAACCGGGTGGAAATCTCCTGCCCCACCCTGCAGCTCAGCTATCCCGAGGCTGATGACAGCGAAGGAATCCTGATGCACAACTACAGCTTCCGGGCTGTTCCTGTGTCGCCGGGGAATAATGAGCTGACGATCACGGTGAGCTGATGTAGAGTGGTTCGAGTTAGAACCACTTGGGTTTTAGTATGGCGTTCAAGATCAGCTCTGCACTTGAGGGCTCCTATAAGTGGCCCGTAAAAGTGGCCATCCCCATTGATGGCGGCAAGTGGCACACCCAAACCTTTACCGGATGCTTCCGCCGGCTGCCCAGAGCTGAATCCAAAGAGCTGGTGTCGCTCATGGGCGAAATGCAGCGCGCCCTAGATAATGGCCAGGCCATCGATGATGTGCCCGATGGTTCTGATGTGGTGCGCCGGGTGCTGACCGGATGGGCTGACATCAAGGACGACGATGGGGAAGACCTTCCCTTCAACACCACCAACCTGGAGCGGCTGCTGGAAGTTGGCCCGTTTGTGAATGGTGTGATGAAGGCCTATTTTGAAAGCCTGGATCCCGCGAAGGAAAAAAACTAACGGGCGCTGTTGAGGTGATCCTCGGCAAAAAAGGATCCAACAGCAGCGACACCCTTGAATCTGATCTGGCCTCCATGGGGCTCGACATGTCCGTGATGGAACCCTGGCGACTGGAGCAGCTGCAGCAAGGCGCTGGTGATTTTGAACTCTGGGAAGAGCACATTCCGTTGGTGGAGTTGTTTGCTCGATCCGTGCGGCAATGGCGCACAGCTGGTGAGCAATTCCTCGGGATTGATTATGTAGCCTTGGAAGTGGTCGCTAAGTTGACGGATACGACGCTCGATGCTGAGTTGTTCAACGATTTCCAGATCATGGAGGCCCGAGCCGCTGAACTGCTGAACGAACGGAAGCCAGAGAAGAAACGCGGGAGGAAACGCTGATGGCTGTTGCTGCTGAAGCGCTGCTGAAATTGCGGGCGGTGTTTGATGGGGAAGGCTTTGATCGTGCCGCCCGGGCCATTGATGGCATCGAAAACACAGCCCGGCGAAGCAAGAGAAATTTTAAAAATGTGCTCAACTCTGACGCCTGGCAGGGTGCAGCGGTTGGAGCTACAGGCATCGGTGCGGGGCTGATTTACAGCGCCAAGAAAGCCATTGAGCTTGACACTCAAATGGCCCAGGTGCGTAAGGTGGTGGACTTTGAAACCCCGCAAGGCCTGATCAACATGCGGCGGGGGCTGGTGGATCTCTCGCGGGAAATTCCCTACACGGCCAAGGAACTCGCTGAGATTGCCGCATCTGGTGGCATGGCGGGATTCACTGAGAAGGAAATCCCGAAGTTTGTGAAAGCTGCCGCCACGATGGGGACGGCATTCAACATTCCAGCCAAGGAAGCTGGTGATGCCATGGTGGCCATGCAGGCCGGCATGGGCCTCACTCTTGATGGCGCGGTGGATCTCGGCGATGCGATCAACCACCTGAGCGACAACATGAAGGGCGTGGTGGAACCTGCTGCCCTGGTGGATGTGGTGAAGCGTGTTGGCGCGGTGGGCAAGGCTTCAGGCCTCTCGGCTGAAAACGTCGCTGCCCTTGGTGCGGCCTTCCTGGCGCCTGGCACAAATGCTGAAGTAGCGGCCACGGGGATGAAAAACTTCCTCAATGCGCTGACCAAACGCGACGCCGGCTCCGCGCCGTTCCGCAAGGCCATGGATGACCTGATGGGGTATCCAGGGGCTGCCAAGCGGGTGGCGCGCGACATGCAAACCGATGCGGTGGGCACCATCAAGACCGTGTTGGAACGCATCGCGGCGCTGCCAAAGGACATACAGCCGCAAATGGTGAGCCAGATCTTTGGCGAGGAATCGAAGGCGGCCATCATGCCGCTGCTGACCAACACCAAGCTGCTTTCTGAAGCGTTCGGCATGGTGGGCACCAAGAGCAAATATGCCGGCTCGATGCAGAAGGAATTTGCCAATCAGATGAACACCACTGAAGCGCAGTTGAAGCTCTTCAAAAACAACGTGGACGCTCTGGCAATCGAACTCGGGCAGGCTCTGCTGCCTGGCATCAATGCCGTGCTGATGGGTCTGCGGCCGTTCGTGAGTGCTCTGATCTTTGCGACTCAGAAGGTGCCGGGATTGAGCACGGCCATCGTGGCGCTGGGGGTGGCGTTTGCGGGGCTGGTGATTTCGGCTCCGTTCATTGCAGGGCTGATCACGATCGCCAACGCTGCTCGAGGCCTGTGGGCCTCAGGGACAGCTGCGCGGGCACTCGGCACGGCGCTTTCAACTGTGCTGAGGGGTAGTGCGGGCGGCGGCGCTGGATTCTTTGCAGGGTTGATCAACGCGGCGAAGGCCGTGCCAGGCCTTGTGATGGGAGCCCTGCGGGTGCTGCCTGGAATGGTGGCTGGCTTGTTCCGCGGGCTCGGTGGTGCGATGGGCCTGGGGAACATTGCGCAGGGGCTGCGGACGTTCTTTGACACCCTCCGTGGCTTCACCCCCACGATGGTGATGCAGGGTGGGCAGTGGGTGGTGCCGTGGACAGTCCGGCTGGCCACGGCGCTGCGGAGCATCCTGCCGGTGATGGCCCTGGTGGGCCGCGCGGTTGCGGGGGTGTTCTCCGGGCCGGTGGGCTGGGTAGCGCTGCTGATCACCGCTGGGGTGGCGCTGTTCACCTTCAGGAATCAGATCGGGCAGTTTGCGGCGACGGTGGCACCAGCGCTGTCGAATGCTTTTGCGCCGTTGCGGCAGCTGTTCACCAACTTGGGGGCCCTGCTGGCGCCGGCCTGGGCGTCGATTGCTGCAGCCTTCCGCACCTATGTGGTAACACCGATTCAGACCGTTTGGAATTTTCTGGTGGTGTGGATCGGCCAGACCGTGGCCGCCTATGCCATCACCTGGTGGCAGGGCGTGGTGAGCGGGTTCAATCTCTACGTGGTGCAGCCGATCCAAGCGGCCTGGGGGTTCCTGATGGCTGCCCTGCGGATAGGCGTGCAGGGCCTGGCGGTGATCTGGGCAGGCATTGCGCAGGCGTTTTACACCTATGTGGTGGTGCCGGTTCAGAGCGCATGGAACCAGCTCACGATGACCCTGGGGCAGGGCGTGGCCTATCTGCGCTCGATGCTGAGCCAGGCGTGGCAGGGCGTATCTCAGGCCTTCTACCAATGGGTGGTGCAACCAATCAGCCAGGCGTGGCAGGGGCTGGTGGGCCTGTTCAATACGACCACGGGGCCTCTGAGGACTGCACTCAGCAGCGCCTGGCAGGGGGTGGCGCAAGGGTTTAGCACCTATGTGGTGCAGCCGGTGAGCCAGTTGTGGAGCGGTCTTACCACGTTTGTGGGCAATGCAGCTGGCGGGATGGTGCGGGCGTTCCTGGGGGCTTGGGCGAACGTGGCCGGGGCGGTGCGCAATGCAGTGATCGTGCCGCTGCAAAGCATGTTCGATGGGTTGGCCAGATGGGTGCGGAGTGTGTTTGACGGGCTAATGAACTGGGCGCGGGGTATTGCCAACTGGGCCGTGAATGCAGTGAACAATGTGCGCCAGCGTGCAGGCTTTCAACCCCTGCAGCAGTTTGCCCGGGGCGGTTATGTGAACGGCCCCACCCTAGGGCTGATTGGGGAGGGCAGGGATCCTCGGGAGTACATCATTCCCGAGCGCAAGATGGCTGGGGCCGCGATGAACTATCTCAGCGGCAAGCGTGGGGCTTCAGTGTTGAGCGGATCTTCGGGCGCCCGCGGCATGGATGTAATCGACCCACCCAGGTTTGCCAATGGTGGGGTGGTGGGTAGCTCGATGAGCAACCGCTCAGGGAACCTCAATGCCCTCCTGGAGCGGACCGGGACGATCGGGGGGCAGACGGTGGTGGTGCAGGATCCAACCATCAACGCCACGATTCAGGTTCAGACCGGCGACGTGTTGCAGTTCGAGGGGCGGCTGTATGTGACCCTTTCCGACTATCAGCGGGGCCTCAAGCAGGTGCAGAATGAAACCCTGGGCCTGCTGCGCACGGCACAGGGGCGGAGGGCCACTGGACGATGAGCCTCGGCCGTGCGTTGACCCTGGTGATCTGGAGCGAGACCGGGGACGTGGTGGCCGCCTACCAATCCCATTGGTTTGGGGTGGTGACCATCGCTGGGCGGCAGTTCGAGCATCTGCCCTTTGAAGGCTCGGGCATTTTCCAGGGGCACGTGAGCGGGGAAGGGGCCACCTCGGTGGATCTGCCGGCGACAAAAGCCAACTGGGATCTCTGCTCCAGGGCGATGGCCTCTGGTGGCCGCTGGCTGGCGCAGCTGGAGCTCTGGGAGTTTCCAGCCGCTGGTTCTGAATCGCTGCCACCAGCGAACATGGTGAGGATCGGGCTGACCCGGGGACAGATCGTGAGCGCATCAAACGACCCGATCACCACCATCCGGCTTGAGCTTGGCTCCTCCCTTTCGCCGGTTGGTGCGATGATCCCCCCGCGCACGGCCACCAGCAGGCTCATCGGGCCGGGGATGAAGGCATGAGCGACGCCCTCTCCCTACTGGCCTATCAGGCGGGGCTGGTGAGCACTCCACTGGCCGAGCAGGCGGCTGATGGCGCCAATGATCTTTGCGTGGAGCAACGGCTTTTGCGGGTGGGTGATCCGCTGCCGATCGTGTTTTGCCGGCGGGAGGGCAACGTGGGCGGGTGCCTGGTGAGCCCTGGGGCGACAGAGGCGCGGTTCACCAACGACGCGACCAACGTGCTCACGGCCTCATGGCACCTTGTGCTGGGCGAGGGGCCCATGGATTCCATCCAGAAGCGGGATGTTTTCCAGTGTGCTTGCCGGGTGGGCGCCTCCACGCAAGCGTTTGGACGGCGGGCCGGGAGCTGGAGCCCAGGCAACGTGACTGTGGATCGGGGTGGCACCTACACCCGGTGGGAGGTGCCGAGGTTCTGCGGGGCAGCGGGGACGTTTAAAGACCTGGCCACGCTCTCCTTCGTGAACACGTTCCAGGACGGGGAGGAGTGGAACCGACAGGTTCATGTGTTCTGCCGAGGCGGGCGGCATGTGACGCGGCTGCTCGATGGGGTGACGGGGCCCAGCTCGAATGTGGCTGACCTCTACCTCTACCTGTTGCGAACGGTGGAGCGGGTGCCAGAAGCGATGATTGATTTCACCAGCCTGAAGCATGCGGCGCGGTTCACAAACCTGCTCGGCATGAGCTGGAATGGGGTACTGGGCGTTGAGCAGACAGAAAACCTCGATGACTGGTGCGAAAACGTTCTAAAGCCCTATTTCCTGCTGGCCAGAACACGCCGCTATGGGATGGAGGGCTTGATGCCACTGCTGCCCACCAACAACGACGGCAGCCTTTTTATGGGCCGGGTGGGGCCTCACGCGACGCTTACCGAGACCGAGCTGGACCTTGAAACCTGGAGCCTGGAATTTCTCAGCCTGGCGGATCGGCGGCCGATCTGTGCACAGATCCAGTGGAGGCAGCAGGGCGATGGGGTGGACCACATCGTGCGGACCTCAGAGGTGCGATTCGCCGCGCCATTTGATGCCCCAGATGGGCCCTTTGAGCAGCACGACCTCTCGCGGTTTGCGACGAACGAAACGCACGCCGTGAAGGTGGGCGCATATCTGGTGGCGCATCGTGCAATGGCGACCCATACCCTGGAAGTGTCGGCCCGGCCCGGGGCGCACAACACCACGCTGGGCGATGGCTCAGTGGTGCGGGTGCGGGTGCCGCGGGCTGTGGATGGTGATGAGCTGGCCGCGCACGACTACCTCTACCGGGTGAACAGCGTGGGGAAGGATCTGATGGGGGAAACGAAATACCAATTGATTCACATGCCCCTTGATGCCCTAGGCCGCAGTGCGGTGGCGGTTTCGGTCTACAACGCCAGGCCCTCAGGCGTGCTGCTGCCGATCACCAAGACGGGGCCAGTGTGTGATGTGAACTCGTCCAGCGATACGGACCCGCTGGGGCAGGATCTGGTGGACTGGCCGCCGTTTGAAGACTTCGACTCCTATTTGCCGCTAAATGGCATGCCGCTGAATGATCCGCTTGATGGATTGCCGGATCTCCCCACCCTGGACCTGCCGGACTTGGACTTGCCGGACCTCGACTTACCGGACCTGGACTTGCCGGACCTGCCAGAACAATCCCCATTGGAGCCGCCAACACCAGAGCCGCCGCCAGGACCGCTCGCTCCCAACCCCGACGAGCCGCCGCCACCGCCCACGGGCGATCCACCGTTGCCACCAGGCGGACCTCCATTCCCTCCAGACGGACCTGCAGGGCCAGGGGTTGGTGATCCAACCTCTATAAGGAACGTTCGGATTCGGATTACTTTCTCCGCGCAGGGTGGGACGGAAGGATATAGAAACTGTGCAAAACCGGATGGACGAAACCTAAACAGGGCTGGGCCGGTAACTACACATGTCAGAGATGTGATAGGGACTTACGTCGTGCCTTGTTATTTGAAGGCTAGCTATGAGATTTCATGTGGACCTGTAAGGTCTCATAACGGCGAGAGAGTTTGGGTTGGCTTCAACATCTACGGCTTAAACAATGAAGGTGTTTACGACTACTTGGGCGCTACAGGTTTTGGGTGGTACATGAATGGTGTTGCAACAGGGGGCACGGAAGACAAAACTTACTTTCATCGAATCGTCAGCTATGAAATAGACTTTGCTGAAAACATCTTCAACCCATAAACGACATGATAATCCTGCCACCTACCACTCCAGGCAAAATTGACGTTACCCATCCAAAGCATCCACATGTTGCAAAAAGATCAACGGGCGGTGGCGAGACTCGTATTAGGCTTTCAAACATTAAAAGCAGGGCGATCCTTCAACTGGTTTACTCCAATGTGGAGACAAGTCAGCTAAGAAACTTTTATCAGCATTGGATCGAAACGAAAGGAAAAGCCCGCGAGTTTCAAATCAGACCAGAAACCTTGTCAATCATGGCTCCCGCCGGCCGTGCGCAACTGCTTTCGATGACGTGGAAATACGCTTCGCGTCCCACCTGCGAAGACATCTGTGGGGGCAGTGCTCAAAGTTTGCTGCACACATTCAAGATTGAGCTTGTAAGCCAGCCGCGGCGGGTGGCGGCCTATATCAGCCCAACAGATCCAGGTTCTTCGCTGCCCTCTTATCCGATGGTGGTGCCTGGGGGGCGGCTATGACCACTCAACGCACGGGCCGCACCACAGCATCCATCGTGGGCGGGAAGATCTCGATTGCCAATGGCTGGAGCCTCGCTGGCGGCAGTTTCTCGACAAAATTCGCCTGGGTGAGTGGCGGCACGTTTTCCATCCCGATTGGCATCATGCCCGGGGCGGATCTGCTGAGCTCTGTTGAATTGGTGGCCGGAACACCAACGATGAGCCAGCCAAACGCTGCAGGACTCCAAGCTGGTGGATCTGTGGCCGGTGGCCGCTTCACACTTACGGGCACCCCAGCAGCAGCGGCGATTTCCACTCCTGCTGCCAGCATCTCAGGGGGCCTATTCAGCACCTTGGCGCGGAACATCCCAGGCGGTGCGCTGACGGCAGGGGCCAGCATCAACGCAGGATTCGCTGGCGGCGGGCCAGGCGGCGGGATCCTCAGCGCTGGCGCCACGATGGTGGGCGGCCTTTTTGCGGCCACGCAAAACGGGGCGGCGCTGACCAGCACGGCAAGTGTGGTGGGTGGGGCGCCGTTTGTGCCCTACAGCTTCGCCCGGGTGGCGCTGCAGATCCCAGGCAACGGCACCAACAACAGCACCAGCATCGTGGACGTGAGCAGCAATGCACTCACGATCACCCGCAGCGGAAGCCCGGTAATTTCCACAGCGGCCTCTGTTTACGGCGGGGCAAGTGTGCGGATGGCCAACGCAACGTCTGACAGGCTGACGATCAATAGCTCCTCGCTGAACGTTGGCAGTGAAGATTTCTGGATTGAAATGTGGCTGAAATTTGTAACTAATACCTTTCCTTACTTCATTACTCTGTCACACGACAATGCAAGCAACTTTAATCCGGGGAGCTACGTCAGCTTTCATGTTAATACGGGGGGATATGCCGAAGGAAGGATACAACTCTTAACAAGTGGCGGCGTTTTCAATGCCGATATTCCTTTGCAAACCGTATCGGCCGTTGCTTCAAACTTTAATCATTTCGCTGCAGGGCGCGTTAACGGAGAGCTTGCGGTTTGGTTTGCTGGCCAGATCTATCAATTCAACAGGGCGACGTTAGGCGGCAACGGCAAAAACATCGGAACCCGTGCAGTTACAGCGCTGGGCAACTTCCAATACCACGGGCCCCGGCCAAGGTCTTTTGCAGGGAGTGGATATTTCGACAACCACCCAGACGTTTACTTCGATGACTTCCGCTTTGTAAAAGCCACCCCACCCTGGGGCCTGGGCAACTTCACTCCGAGCGGGCCCCATCCCACTTCATAACTTGAGCCCAGGAAAACCTGAGCACCGGCGACGTGGCAACCTTTGCATTTAACAGCCACTACAACGACCTCTACCTGGGGCGAGTTGTGGTTGGGACCAGCACCATTAAGGCGCTGATCACCACCAGCTCCTATGTGCCGTCGAAGGACAACCACACGACCCGGGCGAACATCACCAATGAGGTGAGCGGCACCGGCTACACGGCAGGCGGGTTCACGGTGACCGCCACCCTGGGCCAGGATCTGGCCACCGACAGGACAACCCTGACCCTCGGCGCCATTGCAGCAAGCGGCACCACCGTGGCAAACATGCGGCAGGTGGTGTACTACGTGAGCAACGGCGGCGCCAGCTCGGGTGACTACCTGCTGTGTGTGGTTGACTTCGGTTCGGACTACTCCACCAGTAACCAGGCGATCAATATCAGCACCACCACCATGAGTATCACCAACCCGAACTAATGGCGGATTTCCCGGCCCTGGAGCCCCTGCGGCGGGAATGGAAGTTTCCCGATTTCCCGACCCTCGACTACGAAGGCGCGGGGGGCTCCACTGTTAGCTTCGAATATGGCGACACGCCCACGGATCAGCCGCTCACGCTGGTCTATAAGCTCCTCTCCGAAGCAGAGATGCAACTGATCCGGGATCACTACCTGGCCCAGCAATCGGTGCATCCGTTCAACTTGCCGGCCATCTGCTTTGCGGGTTATGTGACCCCTGCGGATTTTTTCGACCCCACTCAACAGTGGCTCTATGACGGCGAGCCGGAGGAGGAGCTGGTTTCGGTGGGTAACTACAACGTGGACGTGGCCCTGCGAAGCGTGCGCCTCTGACGGCGGCGCCTTGGTGGTGCCAGCTGCAGCGCCAACTGATCCTCGCTGGCCTGGTGGCTGCGGCGGCGATAGGCGCGGGGCGGCCGGCGGTTCAATTGCTGCGGGCATGGCCGTAGCACCGGCAGGCTCAGCTGCTCTGCTCCACCTGAGCTGCTGCCGGGGTTGAGCTTGCGCAGGCGGCGCAGGGCTGCGGTGAGCAGCCCCTGGGCCTCTCGATAGCTGAGGCCCTCGGCTCGGGCCACCTCCCGCAGGGTGGGTGTGCCGGGGAAGTAGGCGGCCTCGACGATGGACCGCTGGAGCAAGGGCAGGCGGCCCAGCACCCGGCGAACATCTTGCAACTGCTGATCGCTCCAAGCCTCTGGGGTGGCCTGGAGATCGCCCAGGGTGGCGCCATCCTCCTCTGCATCGTGCAACGGCTGATCGAGGCTGGCGGGCGCACGGGCACGCTCCAGGGCGGTGGCCACCTCCTGGGGCGAGAGGGCCAGCGCGGCGGCCAGCTCATCGACGTTTGGCGGGCGGCCCAGCTGGGCGGTGAGCTGCTGGCGCACGCGGGGCAACTTGCGCAGCTGGGGGGTGATGGTGGTGGGTACCCGGATCGTGCGGCTGTGCCAATCCATCTCGACCTGGATGCGCTGGCGGATCCACCAAGCGCAATAAGTGGAGAACTTGTATCCCGCCTCTGGATCGAACTTCCCCGCGGCGTGCAGCACGCCCTCGGCACCGGCCTGGAGCAGATCCAGGAATTGATGCTCTGGCACCAGCCGGCGGTAGGGGGTGGCCAGGCGATAGACCAAGCGAAGGTTCGCGCTTGCTAGGCGATCCGTCGCACGGCGGGCCCGCTTCAGGCGCTGCAGCTCGGCGGGGCAGGTGGTGGTTGGGTTGATCGCTTGCGCTGAACGGATCTGGCGGGCGAGCAGAATCTCTTCGTCTGGGGTGAGAAGGCGGACGCGGCCGGCGGCGTCTAGCCATGCCTGCTGGTCGCTATACATTCCCCAAAGATTTAGGCGGTTGTGGTCTGGACTCTAAGTCACTCATAAACTTTCTTCATGGACCAACACGACCACAGCGGCGATGTGACCCACGGCCACATTTTGCGGGCCATCGGGAACCTGGAGGGCACTTTGCAGGCGCTGAACGCGGCCATTGTGCAGCTCAACGTCAACCACACCGACATGGTGCGCCGGCTGAACCAGGCTGAGCAGCGCATCGCCCAGGGCCTGCTGCTGGGAGCCATCATGACGATCTGCATACCGCTGATAGTGACCGTGCTGATGCCGCGGGTGCATTTCCCAGCTTCGCCATACGCACCGGAGGGACGGCGATGAAAAACGCAGAGGCTAGGGCCTGGGCTGAGCTGCTGCTGCCGGTTGCCATCGGCCTGGCGATCGCCGGCACCGGCGGATGGACTGCTGAGCGATGGAACACCGCAATGGCGGTGATGGGACTGGGCCCGGCGATGCGCATGGGATATGAGAGGGGTTACGGCACCTACAACCCCGCACTGCGGAAGCCTGAGCCATGAGCAATTCGGCGCCGATCAGCCTGGATCAGCTGTTCCGGTTCTACCGGCGAGACCTGCCCCACCAGGCTGCAGCGGTGAAAGCCCTTGAGGAAGAGCTCCGCAGCGGTCGGCCCTATGCCGAGGTGATGCGCCGCGATCAGGACTGGTTTAGGGTTTGGAGCCAGGACGGCCGCCAGCCGAAGGGCCAGCCCCTAGACGTGCCCTATTTCAGCCAGATGGACAATGAGCACGATTTTGATGGCCCTGGGTATCGCCATTGCTGCTCCAGCTCCTGCGCCATGCTCGCCGCGTTCCACGGCAAGATCAGCTCAGATGATGCCTACCGAAAGATTCGGCACGGCTACGGCGACACCACCAATCCCGTGGCAAACGTGGGCGCCCTGCGAAGCCTTGGCCTGACAGCCACCTTCCGCACCAACGGCACACCGGCGGACCTCTACGCCGAGCTTGATGCAGGGCGGCCCGTGGCTGTGGGCTGGCTGCACCAGGGGCCTGCCCATGCCCCCACAGGCGGCGGCCATTGGAGCGTGATCATCGGCTACAGCAACAATGCCTGGATTCACCACGATCCCTACGGCGAGGCCAACCTGCAGGCGGGGGGCTACCTCAGCACCGGGATCGGCTCCGGAAAGGGCGTGATCTACAGCGACCGCAACTGGCGGCCCCGGTGGATGCCTGGCGGGACCCAGGGCTGGCTCATCTGCGCCCGGCCGGGAGGGGTGTGAGGCCGTGAAGCACCTGGGCCACCTCTGCTCCGGAGCTCAGTTGGAGGTCAAGGCCAGGTCGGAAATCAAGATCTTGCGGACGGATTCTTCGGATAGGCAAAACATGGGCGGATTAAAAAAGGCACGGGGTGCGCCCGTGCCTGAGGTGGGTGGGTTTTTAGAGGGGTTCAGACCTCGGGTGTGAGCTCTTCGACAGGGGTGGGCTCTTCGACAGGGGTGGGCTCTTCGACGAGCTCAGGCTCGGGCATGGGCACGGTGTCGAGGATTGCACCGATAGCGGCATCCTCTTCGGTGTCGGCATCGGCCAGGGCCTGAAGCTCAGCCACCTTCACCTGGGCGGCAAAAGAGGCGGCCTGGGCAGCTTGGGCATCAGCCTGGGCGGCGGCAATGGCTTCGTCGTCGGCGGCGTCGTCGGCGAGGGCCTGGGCTAGGGCGGTTTTGGTGTCGGCCAACTCAGCTTTCAGAGCAGCTTCACCGGACTGGAGAAAAGAAATAACCGCGGCAACGCGGCTGGAAAGTGCTGACATGGTTCGTGTGAGGTGTTCGAGGGCTCGGGCCTGCTTCACAACCTGGCGCTTCAGGTCTTGGAGGAACTCAAAGAAACCGAAGTCCACGGGCAACTCAGCAGGCTGTTTTTAGTCTACTGGTTCAGACCGCAATTATCTTGCGGGTTGGCGTAGGCGTTGGCTTCTTGGTGGGCAGGCGCTTGGTGGCGGCAGCCATCTCCTCGGCCATGGCTTGCTGAGCTGCGGGGTGCGTGTGGTTGGCCATCACAGCCGCTCACAGGCACGGCGGGCATCGGGAGGCTCGAGGCCATTGGCCTCAGTGCGCACCTGGCACATGGCCTCCAGCTGAGGCTCAGCGGCGCTCATGCCGGCCAGGGCCAGCAGAATTACGATCAGGACCGCAAACGGGTAGGAGAAGAGGGTGGGCATGGTGGAAGAAGATCAGGGAGCAGGTGTGTTGGAGGATCCGACAGCCAATGGCGGCGGCCGGCAATGATCTGAAAGAGCTTGGGCCCGTCATCTGTCTGGCAGGTGGCGGTGTAGCTCTTGCGTGAAAAATAAGTGGTCTGGATCATAAACGCTTGATGTGTTCACGAAGTGTTAGAAGGACTGTTGTGGCCACCCCAGGGCGGAGCCAATCCAGCTGCTGATCAATCAGCAAGATCGCCTCCTCCCGGCCACGGAGCACGCCAATCTGTTCGGCGCGCATCACTGCCAGCGATCCCCACGGTTGCTCAGCTGCTTTGGCCACAGCCGCTTCCCTGGCCTCCAGTTCGGCCTCCCGGTGATCCAGCGCCGAAACCTTGGCGCGCAACTCCTGCAGCTCCTGCAGCTGCTCGGCGATGGTATCCAGGGCGGTGGTCATGGTGCCAACCTCGCCTTGCCCCATCGATTCTGGCGATACCAGCCGGCGATCTGCGGGGCCCATTCCTCCATGTGGGGCCAGAGGGGCACCACCTGAAACCATGGATCCTTGCCGCTCATCGCTGTGCCTCCCGGATGCGCCGGCGCAGCTGACGGGCCCAGAGCCAGCCGGACATCACCCCCAGCAGGCCGAGGGGGCCGGGGACTGCCGCACGGGCGGTGATCGTGTCGCCTCCGGCCACCTGCCAGGTGCCGATTGGCCCTGGCGTGAGACCAAGCCCGGCCAGGCTCACACCGCGCCAGATGGCTGTGGCATTGACCTGGGGGCTGGCGGTGGCCAACAGGCCCAGGCTGGAATTGAAGCCAAACAGGGTGCCGCTGCTGTCGTCGGCTGGCCGTGGGTTGCCGGTGCCGAAGCTGCTCGGCCCGATGATGCTGTAACCAAAGCCAGGACCCTGGCCCAGGCAGAGTGCACCAGCGGCGGGAGCAATGGCGCCTTTGGGAAGCACGGTGGGCCCACCCCCGCAATAGGTGGGTGCGACGCCAGGGGGCAGGGCCGGCAGGGATGGCAGGGTGCCGATCGCCGTTGCGACAACATCCGGGCCGATCTCTTCGATCAGCACATGCACAGCCGCGGTGACGGCTGTGGCCGCCAGGACCAATAGGGGGATGGCCAGCGTTCGATCAGTTTTCATCAGGAGCCTCCAAGTAGTCGGCCATGGTTTGCTGTGCTGGGTCAGTGGTCTGGACCGTGATCTGGCCACCGCTGATTTTGACGCGGGGGTCGGGGGTGGTGGCTGTGCTGGCTGTGCTGGCCTTGAGGGCCTCCCACCAGTCGCCCGCCAGTTGCTTGCGGGTGGCGTTGGGGAGGGCCTTCCATGCTTCCTCCAGCTGGGCCATGCCGGATTGCGCGGCCTGCTCCAGCTGTTGCTTGGTCTCTTCCAGGGGGTCGGCAGCGGCAATCAGTGGCTCGACTTGGAACTCTGTTTTCTTGCCCCGCTTCTCAGCTAGGCTGATCGCCATGGGTGCATCCATGTGGGACATGTGCGAGATGCGCACACCTCCGACCTTGATGCCTCCATAGGACACCTCGGGGTCGCGGAAGAGCGTCATGCTACGGCCCACGTAGGCCTTGCCATCGGCGCCCCAGACGGCAACCATCACGCGCCGCATGGATTTACAAGGGAGGAAGGTCTTGCCATTGCCTTTCTCAAATTCAATGGCCACTGGCTGCTGATCATTGCCAGTTGCGGTAATGTTTGTGATCCGGATCGTAAGCGGCCCGCCAATCAAATCATCAGCGTTGATCTGGTTGGACTTGGCCGCAAGGGTTGGAGTTAGGTCCATTAGGGAAGTTGTGAAAGAAGATAGATTGAAGTGGAGATCATGGGATTATTGCCCTGATTTTGACGATCACGGGGCTTGAAGCGTTATACATATCAAGCCGGTCAAAGTCAATATAGTCGACTTTCAATCCTGTTTTATACTCAAATGTTTTGATTTGATCGCAGATTGAACTTTCAAGTTCATGTTTGCACTTGGCGGCGTATTGCATTTGGCGCTGATTTCCGCTGATTGTTTCGTCGTTCATTAGAGGACAATCTCCTGTGCTGTTTGGATGGATTCAGTGGCTGGATAACGGCGGGTTCGCACCCGCTTGTTGTAGGCCGCCTGCATATCGCGGATGGCGCATTCGGCCGCGAGGGTGGCGGCCCAGATGGCTTCGATGATCTCCGGATCACGATGGACCCGCTCGATGAGCATCGGCAACCCTGGGCAGTAGCTGATGAAATCACACCAGCGGCGACCAGACACAGCCAGGCCTACGTGGATCTGCCAAAAATACTCCTCTGGGATTTGACCCGAGAGGATGCGGGCGATCTGGTTTTCCTGGCGGGGCCGCTTGATCTCGATCAACCCGCGGCGACCGACCAATCCGTCGGGGCTGAAACCAAGCGTGGCGCCATGGCGGCGGTTGGTGATGAAGCCGCACGTTTCGACCGGTGCCTTCCTATCGGCATAGATCTGCCGGGCGTAGGGCTCTTCGATGGAACCGCGCACCATGTCCTCTGACTGATACGACTCCTCAAGTTGGCCGGTGAGCCGCTCGGCCAGTAGGGCGGCCAGATACTTGCGACTGGTGGCGTTGTCTGCAGGTAGGCGGGTTTTGGTGGTGATGATCTTGGCGAAGGAACTTGCTGTGATGAGACCGCGACGGGCTTCAAGCCATTCGCTGCTTCCCTGCTCCAGCTGCCAGTGGTGGGTGATGGTCACGGCATAGGGCTCAGTCAATTGCCATCTGATCATAGTCTGAACCGGGCAACTTTTGCACGATGGTTTAAAATCGGCTGGCAAACAACAGAGAATCGCAATCTCTGCTAGTACAAAAGAACTGCTGGAGATCGCATGCGCCTGGTTATTGAAAGCCCTGACGACCGTGACTACATCGATTCCCATTGGGCCCAGATCCGACAGGCCCTGCCCGGGCGCCTCTACGTGGTGGACGGTGATCTGGTGGCCACCTTCAAGCCCCTGACAGCCAGCGATCAAACGCCCGGACCGGCAGCGCATCACCTCCCTGCAAGCGGCCCACCAAAAACCGCAGCGCTTCCGATTCCTCCTGGAATTCCTGCGGCGTGAGCTCCTCCAGGCCCTGCAGCACATCCCACAGCCGCCGGCGGCGCATGGCATCCTGCACGGGATACAGCTCCAGCAGGGCCTCTCTGCCCGCCTTGAGGCTCGGATAACTCTTCAGCCAACCCTGGGCCAGCAGGGCCAGCCGCTCGGACGCCAGCCTCACCGCGCGTGCATCCAGCTGGCTTATGGGCTCTGCCTCCAGCTCAGGCGGCACCAAGCGGCCGCAGTAGATCCGAAACAGGTCGCCCTCGTCGCACGGCTGGCCGGTGGTTGGGTTGACCAGATACCAGGGCCCGGGCTCCACCGCCAGCTGGCGCAAGTTGGCCGGCAGGGGCGGCCTTTCGGGGCGCTTGCTCGCCGGCTGGGTGAGCTCGGCTAGCCGTTGGTTGACGCAGGCCAGAGCCAGGAAGAGCTGCGGGCCTGGTTTGGGCAACTTTGCGTTTCGGATCGTGGAGATTTGTGATTTTGACAGCCACTCTCCGGCTTGCTGATCGATCGCGGCCCAGCGGGCGAAATCTTCCAGCTCCTGATGGCTCAGGCTGTTTTTCGTGAGCAGCTGGCGCATCAGCCGCGCAATGCGATCCCGACCGGCGACAAAGGCGGGGTGATTGTGTGGGTGTTCCATTGCCCCACCTTACTTTTGCCGCTCGTTTTAAAGTTGTTCGGTTTGTGCAGTGGTTAGGGTTTAAACCCGCACCCTTTCGAGGATGATTTTTCCGTCAATTGGTGCGATGTTTAGCCGCTCTCCGGGCTCAGCCCCCAGCTGGCGCAGATAGGCCGCACCGATCACGGCATGGCCCTTGGCCAGCACTTTGGTGGTGTAGCCCAGAACCTGCCTGCGACCGGCGGCACCCTGACGACCCGCCAGGGCTGACAGGGTGGGATCAGCAGCGGCCAGGGCCTTGTAAAAACCGCCTCGATTCAGGCTCTCTTTACCCTGGCGCTGGTAGACGTAGCCGGCTAGGCGAATCCGTTCGGCCTCTGTTGCGCCCTCCGGTGCAGCCACCAACGCGGCGATCAGCTCTGGTCCTGTCAGCATTTGTTAAAAAGTCTCTCGCTTACTGTAACAGTCTCGACTGTAACCAGTAGAGTTGCAAGCGGGTGGAACGTCAGTAGACCTATAACCCCGGGGAATGAAGGCCCCCGGGGTTTTTTATTGGTTTTTATTGGTGCCAGGCCTTACCTCCTCAACCGCCCCAGCCCCGCCTCTGCCATCAGCAGGTGGCCGCGGATCATTGACGCCCGGGCCTTTACTCCCTGTTCGGAAGGGATGCCAGTTGACTCCATTCAGGCGTGATTTCAGTTGCAATCCATGCGGTGCCGTCATCTGCCACCGCATAGACCGCTGTGCCCTTTGGATGGCAGGCCAGCTGCACGATGCGCCGTTCGGTGCTGGTGGCTGGTGCGGGCGCGGGTGGCAGGGTGAAGGGGCGTGTATCCTCTGCAGTAAATGGTCGCCAATGCTCGTGAAAGCGAACTGATTTCAATTCCGCGTATTCAAACCCAAAGCCATCCGGTTCAAGTACCTCCACATCACGATCACTATCCATATCAACTGCAGTCGGCGGACACTCTGAGCACAGGATCCACTGGCCTTTTACGCCGGGCAGTTGGCGGGGGGTCGGGGTAGTCATTAGAGGGTGCAGGTGTCGGTCATTGATGGGGCTCCAGCCCCCCCTGGGGCAGGGCGTGGGCGGGGAGGTAGGCGCGGGCCTAGGGGCTGCGCTCCAGCTCATCCAGCTGGGCGGCGATCGCCGCTTGTTCCGCTTCGATTTCATCAAGCGCTGCGGAGTTCTCGGCTAGTTGCCGTTCCATCTGCGCCAGTTGGCTGCCGAGGGACCGGTGCACCGGCCGGGCCAGCAGCGCCTCCAAGCGGGCGTTTGTGGCGGCCCATTCGGCTTCGATCGCGTCCACCTCTGCCGCCAGGGTGTCGATGGTGGTGGTGGTGTGTTCCATGGCGGTGGCGCGGGGTGGCAGGGGCTGGGGGTTGTTTGCCGGGATGGGCTCCCGGCGGGCTTGGCTGTCAGCCGATGGATGCGATGATGTGGCGATCAGCGGCACGCTTGGCGGCAGCCATGGTGCTGAAGTGACGAGCGCGGAAGCTGGGGTCGACCTGCTCTTGGCCATCAGCGTCAACACGAACGACCATCGTGTAAAGGCTGGACTGATTGATGCGAGCTTCGTAGCGAGTCATGGCTGGTGATAGGTGGTGGAGGGCCTCCCCTCCGATGCACTTATGGTAGCGCAACCGTTACGGTCTAGACCGTAATCAGGTGGACGGTTCACAAGTTGTTGCTTTCCAGTTCGGCGGCGATGGCGAGCACATCAGTGCGGATCTGATCGGCGCCGTAAATCCGCTGGGCCAGGGCACGTAGCGCAGCAGCCAGGCAGGTCTCTTGCCAGTCGTCCTCCAGCGGGCCGAGCAGTTCGTAACGGTCGTCAAACGCCTTCACGATGGCGCGGGATGCCGAGCTCAGATCACTCATCGGGACACATTCGAGAGATCAGGGTGAAATGTTCAGTCCGCTTTGGATCAAGGCAGGTCCATGGCGCGTTTGGATTGCCGCCCATCATCCAGTAGCACTTAAGGAAGCCCGCCTTACAGCCAGGCTCACCGGTGACCGCCAGCCGGCCCATGCTGCTGTGGCGCCAAATGTCGCCGGGCCTCATCGTGGGCTTCAACTCTTTAGGCATTCCCCTCCCTCCACCGCGCGACCCGCGCCCGTTGCCATTCCCGCCCGGCAGCGGTCCGCAGCCAGCACCTCGAACACAGCGGCGCACCCTGGCCCAGCGCAAGACTGCCGCAGCTGCATCGAGGCAACTGCGCACCCTCCCGCTGGCGATCCCTCCAGCGCTGTTGCCTGCTGGCGTTCGTCGGGTCGTTCACCATTCCCCCTCACACCAGATGCGCAACACCCGCGCGCCTGGCAATAACTCCAGTGCAGAACTGATCGCATGCGCTTGGTCGCGGGCCATCAGCTTGAGCGGGCCTTTGGTGGTTTGCAGGTGGTAGGGGGTCATGCCTGGCCCCGCAGCTCGGCGGCGATGGCGAGGATTTCGTCGCAAACGCACAGGCGTTCATCCTCTCGGCTGTCTTCGGGTGAGCGCCCCAGCAGCGGCGTCACCTGATCAGCCAGGGCCTCCAGGGCGGCGGCAAGCCCACGGCGTTCTGAGCCCAAGATGGCGTCAGTGCCACCGATCTCATGGAATGGGGCGAAATCGATCTCATTGCCATAGGCATCCAGCACCGCCTGAGCGGCGGGGGATAAGGGTTGTGTCATTGCTGTGCCTCCTCTGGCAGTGAAGGGTGATCATGCGCGGTGAGGGCGTCGGCCAGATTTTCGAGAGTTTGGGGTGGGACGGCGCCGAAGCTCTCTGGGTCGGCCTCGGTGTCGACCAGGTGTGTCAGAACGGCGGCCAGTCCGGCGCGGACGTTGTAGCCGCTGTCATCTGAGCGAGTGGCGCCTTCGATGAACTCATCCACGAGGCGATCAGCGCGGGTGCGGGATGCGCTCATGGCTAGGTCTCCAGCTCGGCGGCGATGGCGAGGAGGGATCTGCAATCAAAAATGAAGCCACCTCCTAGGGTCTTGATGCCGCCGTTGACGGCAACAGCACGCAGGGCGGCGGCAAGCGACGATGGACACTTTGCCTGCTGGAGTATAGGGGGCGAGGCACTTGTCATGCGGTTACGGTCTGGACTGCGCTATCCTAGGACAACAAAGGCCAATCGGGACCATTAGTGACCTCCTCTCCACTGCTTCTGACCGTTGAAGACGCGGCAGTGGCTCTCAGCTGCTCCCCCAAGACGATCAGGCGCCTGATCGATGAGGCGGACGCCAACCGGAAGAGCCGCTGGCGATGGGGGCGGGAGTTGATCGACCTCGCACCCGTCGGCAGCTCCCGCCGGATGGTGCGCATCAATGTGGCGGCGGTAGCGCCGGGAGTGGGGGTATGAGCGACCGACTCCAGCTGGCCACATTCGTGGATCCCGCCAGGGTTGATCACCTCACCTCACTTTGTTGCAGCGGCTGGGTGAGCAGGTTTCTTAGCTCGCTTACAACGTTACACCTATTCTAAAAAATGACACACTTTCACTGGTCTTTATTGCTCATTGCCTTTTGGCTGTCTTTTGTCGTTGGTTATGGCGTAGGTCGTTATCACCGTCCTAAAAAGCGTCGTCGCAAGCCATTTGGCACGGCTCTTGTGCCTTTACCTGCATCTGTGTACGAAGGCTTAAAAATCACTGCTAACAAAGAGGGAATATCCGCATCAGATGTTTTACTCCGATCACTAAAACTCACCATTGGTACGAACGACGTTCCGCGCCTCGACCCCGGATCTGTCCAGCGCGGCAACGGCAGCGGCGGGCCCAGCACACCAAAACCAAGGATCATTCCAGCGCCTCAAAAATCCATGTCAAACCCACCCTCTGCTGAGCAGGGCCCCGATGGGGAGTGGCGGCTAATCGCCCCTTAACGCCCGCTCCGCTGCCTCGGCCACTTGGTGGGGCTGGATGTGGGACCTGTAAGTTTTGGCGTGCTGGGTGGGGGTGTGGCCCATAAGCCGGGCCGCGGTGTAGAGGTCCAGCCGGTTGCCACCTTCGCGCCAGAGCCGGGCCGCGAACGCATGCCGGAGGGCATAGGGCCGCCATGGGACCCCCTGCTTTTTGATCTGCACGCTGAGCCACTTGCCTGCCGCGTCGGGCCGGTCCACCTCGGCCAGCCGGGGGCGCAGGCGGCGCTTGCGCAAACCGAACCGATCCACCCATTCACGGGGCAGGGGCACCACCGTGCGGAATCCCGTTTTCGTGCCCTCTTGCACCTGGCAGAGATCCCGCTCGATCAGCTGAGCCCCCTCCACCTCATGGGGCCTTAGGCCATAGGTGGCCATCATTCCCCAATACCAGCGGGCTGGCTCCTGGGCCCCCTCCACCCAGGCGATGATTTGCTCATCGGTGGGCACCTCCACCAGCTGGGCTTGGTTGTAGGTGGGGAGCGGCACCTCAGGGAACGGCACGGCCACCAGCCGGGCCAGGTGGCGCAGCAAGTAGAAAAGCTCTTTGTAGGAGCAGGTCGCCCGGTCGTAGCGCTCCAATGCCTTGGCCATGCTCTCAGTGGTGCAGGCTGAACCGGCGGGGATCTGCCGCAGGCGGCCCATGTAGTTGACATCCCAGGTGGACTGCCCGGTGCGGCCCAGGACCACCCTGGCGCGGTGCAGCTTGGCGATGGCCTCGCGCCAGGTGATGGCCTTGCTCTCTTCATCAAGCCAGTAGCCCCATTCAAAGGTGCCCCGCTCCAGCTGCTGCTCCAGGGTGCGGAGCTGCTTGTTGGCCACGCGGCGGTTGACGGCGCTGTCGTCCAGCCGGAGCGCAATCCGCTGCTGGCGGAGGCCTGGGGTGCCATCGCGGCGGGGGAGGTTGGCCAGCAGATACAGCCGGCCGCGGAGGGCGTTGATTGATGCCATGGGCGGGGGCGAATACGAAACGGACGGGAAGCCGAGTCGCGGGGTATGGACAGGCCGTCCATAAATAGCTGATTTATGGACCGTTGTGGACCATCCCAGACCACATGGCCTGTCCTAAGGGGTGCTCAGAACCCTGTCAGGAGCCCTGGTCTTGGGCTAAACGGCAAGCCAGGACTGCCAAGTAAAGATCTTCATCCGTTGGCCGAATGTCGTATGTAAACGCCAGCCACGGCAACGGATCCCAGGGGGCGTCCATTGCTGGTGCATTTGCTGCTATGCTGTGGTCATCGAGAGGCGCGGGCGCTGCCCCCTCCCGATAACCCACAGCATTTCACATCATGTCCACCACTTGCCTCCTGGCATGGGCCCTGGCCCTGCTGCTCCTGCCCATCCTGCTCCTGGCATGGGCCACCGAATCCACCCCCGAACGCGCTCGCCGCTGGCGCCGCTCCGGCCTCTCGCAACAGGCCATCGCTGACCGGCTGGGGGTCAGTCGCTACCGGGTGCGAAAGATGTTGGGGTGATAGAAGGCGACCATCGCTAAAAAACTCGCAATTAGATTAAGTGCTAGTTGCGTTTATGTAAATAAAAAGAAAGAGCTACGGCTAAAAGTAAAAGAAGCAGTATAAAACCTTCAGACAAAAAGTCTTTATAGGTTGCGTACTGCTCTTTTTGTAAATAATCCCGCTGCTGTTCACATGCAATAAGTGCACGCCGCTCGGCTAACAGATCGACTGATACGGCCTTAGCCGTGGCCAGGGCCTCTCGTGTGGCGGCCTCGCGACGCGCACCCCCGGGGCCGGTCGGAACCATGCCCTGGGGGATGTACGGAGAGTTACTCATGCGGCCCAGTGATCAGTAGAGGCAGTGTTGGACTCCTCAACCTGTACATTGGCCTCTATCTCGGGGTTTTGGGGAGCTGGATAAGGCTCAGGGTCCCGACGTATTTGGCTGGCGATATACTTTGCGTTTTCTAACATTGATTTTTGCCCATAGCGAAAATGCTTAGCAGTCGGCAAGTCATTCGGTGCATCAGGCAGGATTTCTGCGTGCTTATACCAGCACTCCAGAGCAGCCGCAAGCAATCCTGGATCGGCTTTTTGTTCATTAACTAGAGGATGCTCAAACCAATTGCTAAGTAGGTCAAATGCTGTTGAAGTAAACATTAGTGACAATGAGGGGTGTAAAGTGGAAAGCCGCTTTGAGGCACAAAACGACAAGAAGATAGGGAGCGCGTAGTGTCATGCGGGGCGGCGGGCGTATGAAGCCCCCACACTCGACACCGCCGTGCTGGTGGTCGCGGTTCGGGGGGGTGGTCATGCGGGCACCGCGTCAAAAAAAGTGGCCACTTGACCCTCGGCCTGCTGCAGGAATTTGGCCGCCTGCTTCGCATATTCCGGCTTCAGTTCGATTCCCAGATAACGACGGCCCATCTTGACCGCTTGATAGCCCGTGCTGCCAATCCCATTGAAAGGATCAAGGACTAAATCCCCAGGATTGCTGTAGAGGGTTAGGCAGCGTTCGATCAGGTCGAGGGGCATCGGGCAGATGTGCTTTTCGTCTTTGTCGCCCTTGAACCTGGCGTTGAGAACTTTGGTTTGCATCGTGTCCATCCATACCGGCGAGGCCCACTGCTGCCACTGGTCAAGGGTGAACTCATCACGGGTGTGTTTTACCGGCTCGCCAATGTTCTTCCCCTTGGACTCCTTTCGCATGACCAAGATGTACTCGGGCATCCCCATCGCGCTGACGCGGCTGTTCTCTCTGATGTTCTTGTAAAGGAGCCGCTCGTGCTTGGTCTTCTGCATCTCGCGCACAGGATCTCGCCAGATAGTCACCCTGGCCCGCAGGCAGAAACCGGCCCGCCTGTAGTTGCGGCTTGTCTCGTCGCTAAACGGGAACAGTCCACCCTCGCCAGTCTCGCTGCTGTTCTGATAAAAAACGGTATCTTTGACGTGATCACAGATCACCGCACCAGGTTTCAGCACGCGAAACAACTCCCTGGCCATATAGCTGTGATGTTCCAGGAACTCATCATGCGAAGCGCTGTTGCCCATGTCGCGCTCAGAATCGCTGTAGATGTAGAGTGAGCTGAATGGCGAGCTGAACACAGCAGTGTCAACGCACTCGTCAGGCATGCCGGCCAATAGCTCGACACAATCAGCGTTGTAGACAGCCCAATTTGATCCCTCGTAATCGGGTTTCATAGTTTGACAAATGAAGGGAGAGTTACTTTTGGGGTTCGCGTATAGGCACGCCTAAGGGTTGCCTCCTGTTGTGATCGCAGCATCGACTGAGCCATTGCCCGTTTCATGCGCTGGTGATCGTGTGCCTTCCGCTGGACGTTGTTCCAGATCGCCGTCTCCGTGTCGCTGATGATCACATGGCAGGTGACCGGCTGGGTCTGGCCATAGCGCCAAGCGCGACGCACGGCCTGGTAATGCTGCTCATAGCTGTGGCTCACGCTGGCGAAGATCACCGTGGAGGCGTGTTGCCAGTTCAGACCGAGACCGGCCAGCTTCGGCTTTGAAACGATCACCCGACGCCGGCCGAAGGTGAAGTCGTCCAGTGCGGCGATTTTTTGCTCCACATCCATGGACCCATGCACTTCCACCGCATCAGGGATGGCCTCTGCCAGTGCGGTGGATTCGCTGTTGGTTTCACACCAGACGATCACAGCGCCGGGCGTGGTGTTGGCGATCTCTGCAGCCTTTGCCACGCGATCCTCCATCGTCAGGCGTTTCTCCCGGTGGATCGTGGTGGCGCTGCCATCGGGGATCCTGAACAGCATCCCGTCGGGAACGTCGATCCTGATGTCTGCCAAGATCGTGTGCAGCTCATAGTTCAATGGCGGCAACACGAATCCAGCATCCTTTCCACCCAGGTCTGAGGGCAGCGTGGCGGCCCTGGCCCAGCTTGCCACCCATCGCCAGAAGTCGGCCTGGGCGTGGCCCTTCAGGCGATACCCACCCATCGTTGTTTGATCACTGATGAACCAACGCGACAGCATCTCTAGGCCCGGCATAACACCCAGAAACTCAGCGTGCTGGCCCAGCTCCATGTGATCGTTTGGCGCGGGGGTGGCCGTTGCTGCCAGCCGATACGGGGTGCATTGGAAGGCCTCGCACAGCATGCGCTTTGTCGGCCCGGTGAAGGCCTTGAGGATGCTTGATTCATCCAGCACCACCCCACCGAACACAGATGGATCCAGTCGGGGGAGGCGCTCATAGTTGGCAATGTTGACCCCTTCTGCCACATCTGAGGCATCACGAATAACCACAGCGTCAACGCCAATGGCTAGGCATTCGCGCTGCATCTGTCGCGCCACCGCAAGGGGTGTCAGGATCAGCGAAGGCTTGCCTGTTTGCCGCGCAAATTCAGCCGCAGCAGCTGCTTCAACCCTGGACTTGCCCAGGCCGGTATCCAGGAACGCTGCCGACCGGCCGCGCTCACAAGCAAATTGAAGCGTAGCTAGTTGGTGCGGAAAGAGATCCCATCCCCCCGCGCAGTTGAAACCCCTTCCAGCAGCGTGGGAACCCTTGGAGCGAATGAACTCGTGGTAAGCAGCAAGTGTCATCCCTTCGACCCCATCACTTCAGTGTCGCCGTTATATCTGCCCGTTTCGCCATAGCACCGCAATGGCAGCGCATCCGTGCGATTGAAGATGATCTGGCCAATCTTCATCCCAGGCCAGATCGGCACCGGCCATAACTGCCGGTTGTTTCGCAGTTCCAGCGTGAGCACACTGCCGTAAAATCCTGGGTCGATCCAGCCCGCGAGGGCGTGATCCACGCCTTCACGACCCCTGCTGCTCTTCAGCTTGAACTCCGCAGCAATATCCCGCGGGATGTTGAACACCTCCAACGTCTGGGCTAGCACAAACTGACCAGGCCGCAGCTCATACGGGTCGTCTTCTGTGTGAACCTCAAACGGATAGGGCAGCAGATGCCTCTTTTCTGCTGATTCAATCAACAACCCAGAACCCAGCCTTACATCCAAGCTGGCAGGATTTACCAGCTCCGCATCAAACGGCGACACCATCGGCCGCTCCACTTGGCTGCAAAGATTCCTGATCTGAAAATCAACCAACTTCATCGCCGGCCCTCCCGCTTTAAAATTGGACTGCCAGCCAGCTCCAGCTGACTGATGCGCCACTTTCCGCCTAGGTGATCCTCCACCGCATAGTGCGGCACTCCGCAGCCGTGCAGCTGCTCAATGATTTTCACCGGATAATCCTGCGACCATCCACGCACCCAGCAGAAATCCTGCGGCTGAAACCGCCATGGCTGGATATTCAGCAATTCAGTTCGGCACGCCATCAGGGGATCCTCCGGGGTTCAACAGACAGGCCATGGGCAAACTTGATCAGCAGCGCCTGCTCAATCGTTGGCACCGCCCAGATGGGCTCTGCGCCAAATTGTGGCGGCTTTGCAGGTGCGGCAAGCCATTGCCCCCGCCGCTGCAGACCATAAAAATGCTTGCTCATCGGTGATTCCGCTCCTCAGCGGTAAGAGATGGGTTGTTCAGCCATGGACAGGCGTGGTCTTCTTCCAGCTCGTCTTCAGGCACGTCGTTCAAACTTGGATCGATCTCTGCCAGAAGTTTTCGCGCAAACTCCATGGCAGTCAGCTCCGGTTCAGTCTGGGTCAAGACCGTAACCTCTGCCGCCAAGTGTTCGAACACCCCGGCCATTGCCAAGATGGCTGAATCTGGAAACTTTGGCTCAATCGCTTCGTCGTACCCGCTGGCCATCGCCAACACGCATCGACCCAGCAGGCTTGCATTCAGCTGATGGTGGATCGCTGCATCTGTAGTGGCTTCCATTAGAAAGGCACCTCTTCATCTTCAGCAGCGGACTTCGGTTTGCTCTCGACGAGCAACTCCAATGAGTTGACGGCCACCACAGGCTTTGAGCGTTCCTGACCCGTCGTGCGATCAGTCCAGCGCTCGGTCTTTATGCGTTGTCCTGTCGGTGGCCAGATCCTGGCCCAGGGTGCCGCTCTGATGAAAGCCACCTCTTCTTCCTGGGCTTCGTTGGTGCTCTTGCTGCCCAGCAAGTCCAGGCTATTGACGACAACAACCGGCTTAGATCGCTCCTGCCCTGTGGTTTTATCCGTCCAGCGCTCGGTCTTTATGCGACCAACCACGCCGATCAGGGAGCCCTTGCGGACGTAATCCGCGGCGACTTGGGCGGTTTTGCCCCAGATTTCCAAGTTGAACCATTCTGCCTCGTCGTCTTTTTTCAGACCAGGCACGGCCAAGGTGAGATTGGCGACAACAGTGCCGCTCTCGAAATACTTGACTTCTGGATCTCGGCCGGCACGGCCGACAAGTGTGATGCTGTTCATTTAGCCGCCTCAATAGCCCATGCCAAAACATCAGTCCCATCTTCTGCCTTAAAAATTGGCGTGACTGATACACCAAATGAAATAAATTCCCAATAATCTATCTTTTCGCCTAGGGTCAATGAATCCCAACGCCTTGTGTGGTTAGGATTAGAATCAAAAGTTGACTTAAGCTCAAATAAACTGTTCATTGCAATCAAAAAAGTAGGGGGTAGCTTTAACCGGAATGCCCCGGCGGCCCACGCAGGGCCAGCTCAGCTTCCTCAACACTTCGCACCAGGGCAGCTACGCCACCCATCGACTCCACCAGCGCCAGGAAATTCAGCTGCTCTTGTGTTGCTCGCCCCCGGGCGCCTTTCACCTCCAGCGCCACAAATTGAGCCACCCTTGCGTTGCCCACCTCAATGGTGCGCAGGCCGATCAGATCAGCACTGCCGGGGCCCAGTCCAAACCGCACCAGGCGGCCGTGCTCATCCCTCAACGCACCGGTGTTGTTGCGCCATAGCCTTACATCACCACGGCCTAGGGCCAGGCGGATTTGCTGCTGGATTTGCTGCTCGGTCATCTCACCCTCCGCCAGTGACCTTTTGCCTGCCGTGAACCCATCACATGCCTCGCCCAACCATAGGGATTCTTCATGCCACGCCGGCGGCCAACTTCCACCAGCTCCTCCACCGTGGTGGCACTGGCCTGCTCCCGTAACCGCACTCTGCGGGCTTGCTCCACTGAGATCTCCTGCAAAGTGCCATCGACCACCAGCAACCGGCGGCGCTCCTGTGATTCAAACTCGTGGCCACACTCTGGACATGCCAGCAGTCCAGACCGTAAACAGCTGAAACAAACTGCGCAGACCTTCACAGCTTCGGCTTTCTCCCGATGCCGTTGGCGCTTGCCATCCAGCGACCATTCCCGCTCCTCCAGGTGGTGGCCCAACCGCTGCACATTTCCCACGTGATCCAGGATCACCGCCGTCTTGCCAGACTGGGGCCTGAGGCAGCGGCCGATCATTTGCAGGTGCAGGGCCTCGCTTTGGGTGGGCCTGAGGAGGATGCACCCGCCAACGCTTGGCACGTCGATGCCCTCTCCGATCAACTCACAACTGGTGAGCACCATCAGGCTGCCCTCACCCAACTGGTCCAGCAGCTCGGCGCGGTTCTTCGTCGTGCCGTCAATGCTTGCGGCGGCCACTCCACGCTCACGGAAGGCCTCGGCCACCGCCTCCGCATGGGCCACGCTGCAGCAGAAGGCAATCGCCGTCTGGCCCTCCAGGTGCTGCAGATAATGCCCGATCGCATCGCCCACCTGCTGGCGGCCCAGCTGCTCTGCCGCCTGATCCATCCGGAAGTCGCCCATGCGCTTGCTGACTTGCCGTGGGTCGAAACCGATCGGGGGGGCCAGGACTCTTGCTGGCGCCAAGTAACCCTCCTCCGTGAGCCAGGCGGGGGTGGGGCCCAGAATCATCGCCTCATAATGCTCACCCAGGCCTCGGCCGTCGCCTCGGCAGGGGGTGGCCGTCACGCCAAGCACCTTGGCGCTTGAGCAGTGGCTGAGCACCGTGGCCCAGGTGCTGGCGTTGGAGTGGTGCGCTTCATCGACCACCAACAGGCCGAACAGATCCGGCGGGATATGCCGCAGGCGGCGGGCCAGGGTGGCGACGCTGGCGACCTGCACAGGCAGGCTCAGGTCCATTGATCGGCCCGCAGCGATCACCCCATGCCGGATGCCCATTATGGTGAGGTTGGCGCTGGCCTGGCGGAGGAGCTCCTGGCGGTGGACCAGGATGCAGACGCGGTTGCCTCGGAAGGCTGCGCCTTGCGTGATGGCGCAGAACGTATAGCTTTTGCCGCCGCCGGTAGGAAGCACAAACAGAACGGCGCGATGTTGTTGCGCAAACGCTTGACGGATGCGGGCGATGGCGTCCTGCTGGTACGGGCGAAGTTCAATCATTCGCCCTGCTCCAACGGCGCACAGGCGTGTCTCGGATCCGATCCATCGACCAGCCGGCGCGGTATCGATTGTGAAACTGGTGCCGGCTCAATTCAAATCGCTCAGCCCATTCAGCTGGAAACAGCCGCTCGCCGTTCCACTGGATCTGCTTGTCTCGAAAGAAGTGCTCCCTGACGTGATCTGATTGGGTCATTACCTCCAGATTGGAAGGATCATTGTTGTGCTTGTCACCGTCTTTGTGATGCACGATCTCTCCGCGTCGCAAGGGGCGGCCCAGGATTTGCTCGGCAACGACACGATGTTCGTGCCTGCCGTAGCACTTGCGGTAGGTCGTCGGCTTGACGGCCTTTGGCTCAAAACGTGCAAGCTGCGCGGATCTATTGGTGGCGCGTCGCTTTGACTCTGGAGTGACATAGAGGGGGTCGCCGTATCTGCGAAATCGCTGAGCGTGCATGGCGCAGAATCCATGGCTTTCAACCGGCCTAGCGCAGACTTCAACGGCGCAAGTTTTCTTGTTTGACATTGCGGTGAGGAATTGTCATTAGAGGTTTCCGGCGCCTGTTGGCTTGCCACCACCAGTCGGCAGCACGAACAACAAACGGCGGGCGCCGGAGCGGTAGCGGGTGCTGATGCTTTGGACTGATAGGGACTGGTGGGGGTGGAGGGCGAGGGTCATCGGTCGCCCACGACGTGCAGGCTTTCGGCGGCCCGTGTGATCCCCACGTAGGCCAGCTGGTTTTGCTGCGCAGTTGGTGCCGATCCCCAGCCATCGATACTCCAGTGCAGCCACACATTGCGAAACGTGCTGCCTTGGCTCTTGTGGATCGTCAGGGCTGATGCTGGCTGCAGCCGGCCCACGCTGTCCTTTCTGTGGAAATAAACCCCCCACAGCTTTGATCGCTCCTCGCCGCTCGCCCCCTTCGCCTCATCCGCGATCTTCCGCATCGCTGCATCCCACCGCTGCCGCTCCTCTGTCGCCAGCACATGGAATGTCACCGGCGCCAGCCTTTCGCCAGGCACCGACACGGTGAGCTCCCAGCAATCCCACAATTCGCATGGCTCTTTATCGCCGTTGCACATAAATGAGTCGCGCCTCGCCTTCTCCACCAGTACATCCACCGTGCTGTTCAGCAGCGGGCTGCCACCTTCCGGGTCAGGGATCGCGTCAACAGTGACGCACGTCATCCCCTCCACGAACTGCGGTGCATCCATCCCATACCGCCGCTGGTGAATCCGTAGGTTTATTTCGTCCACTGCCTTGTTGGTGAACGCCAGGGCCCGGCAGAAGTCCGCATCACGCATCGCTTCCTCTGATGCCGCCATCTCCAGCAGCGTCCTGGTCCAGTCTTCGCGTCGGCGATGCGCAATCACCCGCGTCCCGCCACCCTCCGCGCTGGCGAACCGCGCACGGCCTGCTGGTAACTCCCTGGTGGCCGTCGCCAGGTTCAGGATCGCCCCGTCGTGCCGCAGCACTTGCGTCAGGCGGAAAACCTCACTGGCCTCGGTGAACGCCCGGCACGCCTGGTCCTCACCCACAGGCAACAACTGGCGGTCATCGCCGACGAACACCACCGGCTTGCCCGCCGCCTCGCGTCGCAGCAGGTCGTAAAGCTCACTGCTCAGCATCGATGTCTCATCGACAATCACCACGTCGATCCGGTGAACTGGCTGCATTTTGTGCAGGTGGTTGTCCCACTTCTCCTCTTCCGTGAGCATGTTTTTCCCGCCAGGATCCGGCGCGAATGACTCCTTCCCGGTCTGCTTGTCCCGAACCTGTTTCAGCCCCAGCAGCCGGTGAACAGTGACCACTTGAAACCCATAAGCGCCACGCTCGCGCAACGCACGCTCGACCTGGGCCCGAGCCTTGTGCGTCGGCGTGGCGACCACCACCCGCAAGTCCTGATCAACCAGTCTGGTGACCAGCGCCGCGGTGGTGACAGTCTTGCCGGTGCCGGCGTAGCCGCATAGCACTGGGCAGGCATCCTCGTTCTGGACCTCCGCAAGAATCCCCTCGACCGCCTCGTTTTGGTCCGCGGTCAGCACAAGGACGCCCCCCTTCTGAAGTTGAGAACCAGGAGGGATTTCGGCCCAGCGGGCCCGATATGCTTCGATCCTCAGCGCGGCCGTGCAGTCGTCCTGACGCTGCTCCAGGTACTCCAACACCACCCGCAGCTCTTCGGCAATCTGCAGCGGCAGTAGCGGCCCGGCGTTCATCCTGGCATCAAGCATTTGGCGCCAGAGCGCTTTTTTTGCTGTGGTGGTCAACGGCGGCGCCATAGAGGAGAGCACTGGGAGAATGGCATCGGTAGTATACTGGTTCAGACCGCAACCGACGCAAACCGACCCATTGGAATCTCAACAGCTCCCCTCTCCTGACCGAAAACGGCAGGTGCCCCTTTTCTTGGAGCCTGAGCTGATCCTCTTCGTTGACCAGCAGGCCAAATCCAACCACCAATCCAGATCCGACTTCCTCAGGCGCCTGGTGCGGCGTGAGCATGAACGGGCGCAGCGCAAGGCTAAGCCATGAAGGCAATAGAAACCCGGGCCTACGGCTGCCGCTTTTGGTCCAGACTTGAAGCCCGGTGGGCTGTGTTTTTTACCGCTCTTGAGCACGGCGATAGCCCCCAATGAGCAGCGCCATAGAAGCCGCCCAGGGCCATTGGCCCGACATCTTGGCGTCCCTCGGTGGTCTCAGTTCAGACCAGCTGACCGATCGCCATCAGCCCTGCCCTTCCTGTGGTGGTTCTGATCGCTACCGCTGGGACGATGACGACGGCGATGGCGCCTGGTTCTGCAATCAGTGCGGCGGCAAAAATCACCAGGGCGGGGGCGGCAATGGCCTTGACCTCCTTATGCGTGTGCGCGGGTGGTCATTCACCCAGGCCGTTGAGCGGCTGGAGCAGCACCTGGGCCTGCCCCCCAAGCCCAGCGGCAAGGCCCCACGCAGGCCCTACAGGCAACCCTCAGCACCACCGCCCAACACTCCGGCACCACCCCTCAACCGCGGCGCCATTGCCCAGTGGTGCTACAGGGACGCTGAGGGCCACCCGCTCTTCTACATCCAACGCATCGCCCTCAGGAACGGTGGCAAGGCCTTCCTTCATCGCGTCTGGCTTGATGGCGCCTGGCACCGGCCCTCACGGGACGATCCCTTCACTTGCGACTGGCCCACCCCACGGCCGCTGTTGAACCTCGATCAGATCAGCAGCAAGCCCGAGACCGCCATCATCATCACCGAGGGTGAGAAGGCCGCAGATGCGGCCGCACGCCTCTTCCCGGCCGCTGTGGTGACCACCTGGCCCAATGGCGCCAAAGCCCTAGACAAGATCAACCTGGAGCCGCTCAGGGGCCGCTCTTGCATTCTCTGGCCCGACAATGATCCCGAGGGCCTTGCTTGCATGGACCGCCTGGCCAGCAAGCTGCTTGCCCTCGGTTGCCGCGTTCAGATCGTCAACACACCCCCGGACGCTCCCGCTAAGTGGGACCTGGCGGATAGCACCTGGTCACCAGAAGAGGCCCAGGCCTACCTGCGATCCAATAAACGCACCGTCAAGCCACCCGAGCCACTGGCAATAAAGCCCCCAACCGCCTCAGCCACTGGTGGCCCCTTCACCTGCCTCGGCTTCGATGGCGACTCGTTCTTCTACCAACCCGGCGCCACTGGCCAGGTGATCCGCATCACCGCATCGGGCCACTCCGGCGCCAACCTCTGCCGCCTTGCGCCCTTGCCCTACTGGGAGACCTTTTACCCGAGCCGCACGGGTGTCAACTGGACCGCTGCAGCATCTGAGCTCTTCGCCAAACAGGCCGCCGTTGGTGTTTACGATCCAGACCGTATCCGGGGCCGCGGCGCCTGGTTTGACAACGGCCGGGCCATTCTTCACCTCGGCGATCACCTGCTGGTGGATGGCCACCGCCACGATCTGAAGCGGCCCCTCACAGGCTCGCGGTTCCTCTACCAACGGCTGGCCGCCATTGATCCGATCGAGGCCCAGCCACTGAGCGATGGAGAGGCCTTTGAGATCCTCGACCTCGCCACGCGCTTTCATTGGGAAGTGCCCGCCTCTGGCCTGCTGCTGGCCGGTTGGGTGGTGCTGGCTCCCATCTGTGGTGCTCTCGACTGGCGGCCCCATGCCTGGCTCACCGCTGCTGCAGGCTCCGGCAAGTCCGAGGTTCTCGACAAATTCGTGGGCCCCCTCCTGGGGCCTATTTCCCTCTGGCCCCTTGGCTCCTCCACTGAGGCCTTCCTTCGCCAGGAGCTGCGCTGTGATGCCCTGCCTGTCGTGTTCGATGAAGCTGAATCCAACGAGCAGGGGGACAAGGCACGTATCCAGGCTGTGCTGGCCCTCGCGCGTGTGGCCTCCTCCTCCGGCCGCGGTGTGGTGGGTCGTGGATCAGCTGATGGCCAGGCCCAGCGGTTCACCATTCGATCGATGTTCCTCCTCAGCTCGATTTCCACAGCCCTTAAGCAGGGTGCCGATCGCACCCGCTTCGCCCAGCTCTCCCTGCGCAACCCCTCGGAGCTCCCAGCCGAACAGCGAGCACAGCACTGGCAGCAGCTCAAAGACGACCTCGATCGCCTGATCTCCAACACCACAGGCCAGCGGCTTCAGGCCCGCACTATCAGGTTGATCCCAACCATCCGACTCTCGACCGCGGTCTTTCGTAAGGCGGCCGGGGTCTACTTCCAAAACCAACGCCTGGGGGACCAATACGGCACCCTCCTGGCCGGCGCTTGGGCGCTGCAGTCCAGCCTGGTGCCCACACCCGAGCAGGCCACAGAGCTGATCGAGCAGCAGAACTGGGACAGCTATCAGCAGGCCACGGAGCTCACAGATGAGCAGGCCTGCCTTCAAACGCTCCTCCAGCATCAGCTGCGCATTGAATCCCGAGATGGTGCCCTGACTCGAACCGTGGCAGAGCTGGTCACCATCGCCGCACGCCACACGCACTCCATCCAGATCGATCCATCCGCTGCAGAAGAACTCCTTGGCCGCCATGGCCTCAAGCTCGCTGATGGCCAACTGCTCATCTCGAACACCGCCACACCGATCGGCAAGATTCTTGGCGCCACACCATGGGCAAACTGCTGGCCCTCAACCCTCAGCCGCCTTCAAGGCGCCACAAGGCCCGGCAGCATTAGGTTTTCAGGCCTGGGGACCACATCACGATGCGTTGGCGTGCCCCTTTCTGGCGTCACGCTCTGAGGCTGCTGTATCGGGGGGCGTGACGGGCAGATCCCTTGCGCTGCAACCGATGTCACGAAGTCACGCCGACACGCTAGGAAATACAGCCCCCTAGAGATACGCACATGCACAAACGCATCCGCAAACACGTTTGTGCAATTCCCCTATATATATATTCTCTTTTATAGAGAGACGTGACAACGTGACATCCCTTGCGCTGCAAGGGTTTTGAGCGTCACGCCCCTGTCACGCCAAAAAGCAAAAGCGTGACATCCCTTCCGGCGCAAGGCTTTTTAGCGTCACGCCCCCCCTCTTCTGCCCTGATTTCTGCCCTGGTGGATCCCCCTTCCTACGCTTGGGGCATGGTCACCATTTCCGTTGATACCCGCGATCTAGACCGCCTTACCCGGTTCGTGGCTCAATCCCGCGGGCAGATGCGCTTTGCCACCTCCAAAGCGCTCAACAGCCTGGCCTTTGATGTGCGGGATCAAGTCCGGTCAACCATGCCCCAGAACTTCACCATTCGCCGACGGTGGGTTGTGAATCAGCTCCAGGTCAGAAAAAAAGCCACCAAGGCTGATCTTGAAGCCGTAGTCGGTACCTCTGAACCTGGCAAGTTCCTGGCCAAACACGAGGAAGGTGGAACTCGCACAGCACTGGGCCGCTATATCGCGATCCCGACCCGTGCAGTCAAACGCACCAAGACCGATCAGATCCGAAAATCAGACCGTCCGGCCAACCTTGGCGCAAAAGCCACCGTGGTGGACTACGACGGAAATAAGTGGCTGGCCCTCAACAAATCAAGGAAGTGGGCCCAAGGCAGCGCTTCAAAAACCAGGCTTCTCTATCTGCTCAAACCCCGCACACAGATTGATGAAAGGCTGGAGCTCCATGAAAAAGGCCAGGCAGTCATCAGAACCAAGGGCTCACAAGCGCTTAAAGATGCAGTGGATTACGCATTAAAAACAGCACGATAGGGTGGGTTTTGATATAAATAAAGGGATGGGGGATTTTCTTCAAACAGCTCAGATCCCTTGCGCTGCAATCGTTTACGGGTCCTTCCCAGGGGGGAGGGCCCTGCGGGTGACGCGCAAC
>JAYKHK010000127.1:0-7063 GCA_035284785.1 Cyanobacteriota bacterium
TAACAACCCCGATACGCTTCTGCCATGACGCGAGATCGAAACGTTGTAGATCCGTCCCATCGATGAAAATTTCTCCAACCGTTGGATCGTAAAGACCTGCTAGAAGATCGGCGATGGAACTTTTACCAGCACCGCTGCTTCCCACCAATGCAACAGTGTTCCCTTTGGGAATCGTGATATCGATTGAGTGAAGGGCGGGTGACAAATCTTTAGAATACTGCAAACTGACATCTTCTAGGCGTATCTCCCTATCGAAACCATCATACGGTTTTCCTGATTTGCGCCGAAACTCTTTGTCATGGGTCAGGAGAAAATCATTCAAAACTTTGAGATTGGCCGCATTTGCCTTTAGTCTCAAGAAGGTTTCAGACACCGAGCCAATGGAACCATTGAGTCGTTGAAGGGCAACAACAAAAGTGACCAAGCTAGGCAATATTCCTGAGCTGCGCTGACCAAAGAAAAGGATGCTGAGCCATGCGATGACTGCAATCATAAAGATTGGCAGCACGATGGTGATAGGAGCATTTATCGCATTGAGCCTGACTTGACTGCGGGAGTTGAGTTCAAGTTTCTTTGTTTGTTGGTCAACATCATTGGCAGCTTCTCTGAGAAAGCCACTTGTGTGAAGAAGACGTAGGCCTTGAATATTCTCTGTCATCTTGCTCACAAGATCTGTGCCAAGCTTGGTGGCAATTTGAGCTCTTGCTCCTACTCTTGGCAGGAGAAATTGCTGCACAATTGCAGAGGCCCCTCCGAGAAGAATTGCAGCGATCAAGAGCCATGGAGATAGACGTATGAGAACGCACAAATAAGTGATCAACAACAGGAATGTTGTGATTAAGCCACTGTAGGAATTGATTTGAGCAATGATCGCGCCTGGTCCTGCGGAATTAATGTATTGCAAGTCGCCCACCCGATAACGACTGGCGCAAGAAAAGGTATAATCTAATATATGCGAATGTAGTTGAGAAGTGAGGCGACTGGAGACTCGATTTGTAAAATAACCAGTAGAAATGCTTCCAACGAATATGGCCAACCCTTGAATAAGCTTTAAAAGAAGCGCCAAGCTTAATAATATTGTAAACCCTTGAAAAACTGAAATCTGATTAAGTCTTTCTATTAGATTTGGAAAGGTATTGAAGTAGGAACTGGCGCCAATTAATTTGTTGCCAATGCCTGCCGTGCTGCCCGTTGGCTTGGAGAGGACCTCTACGGCAAGAAACATCATGCCTAAGGTCAAGCCTTCAGTTGAGGCTTGGAGCAGCGAACAGAAAAAACTTAAAACGATGAGTCGCCATTCTCTTCTGGCTGTTTCTCTGATCAGCAAGTTTGCCGGTTGCTGATCCACGAATGGCCTCAAAATCTGAGCTGCCAGGCGGCGAGGGAACAGGATTGGGTTTGTCAAGTCAATCGTCTGAGCAATCGGGCAGCTGTTGGGCCGAGATCAGCTATTTAAGCTTCTCCCGACCCTGATTGTCATATGAAGGGACACTCTCAAAAGCAGAAGGTTTGAGCCCGTTGCGTGCTTCAAGTTGCTTTGGTTAGGCCGCCTCTACTCGCCAGGAGTGATCCGCAGGTGTCCAATCACTGAGTTCGGAAGGTGAAAACCATAGGCCGATTTCAAAAGCGGCTGTGTCGGGTCCGTCGGATCCGTGGATCACATTGCGGCCGATGTCCACAGCCAAATCCCCGCGGATGGTCCCAGGAGCGGCTTCCAGCGGTTTGGTGGCGCCAATCATCAGTCGGGCTGCGGCGATGACACCCTCACCCTCCCAGACCATGGCCACCACGGGGCCACTGGTGATGAACGTCACAAGCCCGGCAAAAAAGGGGCGCTCCCGGTGGACGCCGTAGTGGTTTTCAGCCAGTTCACGGCTTGGGGTGAGCTGCTTCAACCCAACAAGTTTGAATCCCTTCCGCTCAAAGCGTCCGATGATCTCTCCGACAAGACCACGCTGCACACCGTCGGGCTTGATTGCGAGGAAGGTGCGCTCGGCAGGCATGGCAGGAAGGGCGAAAGGGAATCAGCACAGCCATGGTCAGTTGTGGAGTGGCTGCTTGGCAAGGCCCAGTGGGCAACTCCTGGCGGGATGTTCCAGGCTGGACCTTCGAGGCGTACCCTTTCATCAGGCCCATTGGCTGCAGTGATATGGCCGTTGCCCAGCCGACGGGTTTCGAGCTCTCCCCCCCCTCCGCCCGGTTGGAAGTCGAGGGGCTCCATGCCTACAGCGCCCCGCTGGAGGGTCGACGCGGACTGCTGAGACTTGATTTCAATGAAAACACTCTCGGCCCTAGCCCGCGCGTGGTTGAGGCGATTCGTGCCATCCCGGCAGATCATTACGCGATCTATCCGGAATACAACGGGCTGCAAGAAGCAGTGGTGAGGGCCCTGGGCGGAGCCTCAAGCCTCCTAACCCCGCACCATGTGGGTCTGTTTAACGGGGTGGATGGTGCTCTGCACGCGATCTTTCACGCCTATGGACGCCCCGGCGATCGATTGCTGACGACCTCCCCCACCTTCGGTTACTACGCGCCCTGTGCCCGAATGCAGGGGATGGAGATCGAGGCGATTCCCTACCACCTGCCCTGTTTCAGCTTCCCCCTCGAGGAGACCCGAGCGGCCCTCCAAGAGGAGCGTGGCCATGGTCCAACCCCGAGGATCCTGCTGATCTGCAACCCCAATAACCCCACCGGCACCCGTTTGGCCCCTGCCAGGATCCTTGAGCTGGCGGCCGCCGCGCCCCAATGTCTGGTGGTGGTGGATGAACTCTACGAGGCTTTCAGTGGCGACAGCGTGCTGCCCCTTCTGGTGGAGAGGGCTGCGGCTGCAGAGGAAGCAGACGCTTTTGGCCGAGCCCCCAACCTGGTGGTGCTCCGCTCACTCTCCAAAACAGCGGGTTTGGCTGGGCTGCGCATCGGCTTTGCGATCGGCTGCCCGGAGGTGGTGGATCGGGTGAGTCGGGTGACAGGTCCCTATGACGTGAACAACTTCGCCGTGATTGCCGCTGTTGCTGCCTTGGCCGATCAACCGTTTGTGGATGCCTATGTGGAGGCGGTGCTTGAGGCGAAGGAATGGCTCAGCGGCGAATTGGCCCGCTCGGGGGTGCGCCATCACGTCGATGGCGGGAACTTTCTGTTGATTTGGCCCGAAACCCCAGTAGCGGAGATGGATCAGCAGCTGCGCGATGCAGGAATCCTTGTGCGCTCGATGGCCGGTAAGCCACTGATCGATGGCTCCATGCGAGTGAGCATTGGCACCATCGACCAGATGCAGCGTTTTTGGAGCGCCTACACAGCCATTGAAGCCAAGAGATCTGCGGTCGAAAGCTGAAGGGTTCTTTGTTTGGGAGGCAAACACTCAACCCGCCTTGGGCCCCATCACCTGGGGAGGACGCCTGCGGCCGGTGCGGGCGCTCACCGCTCGGCTGCGCTCCTGGTAGCCATGCACCACGGGCAGTCGTTCGAGAGCCCAACTGTTTAAAGCCGTTCCCAGGTCGCTGGTTGAAGCATTGCCAGTTGGGGGACACAGCGCCCTCGCCAGACCCACGGCATCCTCCAGCCCTGCCGTCATCCCTCTGGCTTGGGAGGAGCTCATGGCATGGGCTGCATCGCCGATCAACACCACCCGACCCATGTGGAGCCGTGGCAGGGGATCGATGTCGAACGACCAATTGGCCACCAGGGACTCAGCTGGGGTTTGGCGAATCAGGTTCGCCAGATCGGCGGACACCTTGGCCAGGGCCTCCTCGGGGACCGGTTCGCTGAGCAGGCGGCGCTGCTCGTCCCGTTCCGCTGGCAGGGGTTCCTCCTGAAAAAATCCCCAGTGGGTGAGGGGCTGGCCCTGGCGATCCACGCCAAGGTCGAAGACGTTGGCATAGACCCCCCTGCCCCGGGCGTAGACGAAAAACTCGCCATCCCGGCAGAAGCTGCCATCCTTCACCACCCCTCTCCAGACGCGATCGCCGAGGTAATTGAGGCGCCGCTCCGGCGTCACCAGGGGAGCCACTTTGGAGAACAAGCCATCGGCTCCCACCAGAAGATCCCCCTGCCAGCGGCTGCCATCGCTGAAAAACGCCTCCACGCAAGGCCCGGGCTGGCTGTGCTGGCGCCAGCTGAGCAGCTCCGCACTCGGCACCAACGCTTCCGGGGGAAGGCACGCTGCGAGGGCTTCGAGAATCGTGCGGCGGTGGATCAACAAAGAGGGGAGTTCACCCTCTTGCCGCTCTGCCGGGGCCCGTTCGATCAGGTCTCCACGGAGGTTGCGCACCACAAAACTGCTCACCGGCAACCCTTCAGCCAACAGCCGCTCCAGCAATCCCTCCAGACCACTGGCGGCAATGGCTTCCACCCCGCTTTTCACGAGCAGGATGCCGCAGCCATCAGAGCGCACGCGATCTGCTTTTTCAAACAACCGCACCCTGTGACCCTGGCGATGCAGCAAAGCAGCCAGAAGCAATCCGGCACTCCCTGCGCCCACGATGGCAATCGAAAGCGATGTTGATGGCACAGGCACAGTCATGGCTGGCGGGACGCTATGGCGAAACCCCGAGGTGGTTGGTGTGGTGCGCCACTCTCTGGCTGGGGAAGCCGATCACCGCATCACCTCCACCACCATGCCCTCGGGCAGGGGGGGCGTGAGGCTCAAGCTGGCACCGGCCTGCCGCACACTGGGGTTGCCCAGGGCTTCGAGAAATGGCTGCAGCCCCCCTTGGTCGCAGTCCGCTGGGGGTTGTCCCCCACGCACAAACTGCACAGGGATGACCCGTCGAGGGTTCAGCTCTCGCACCACCGCCGCTGCTTCCGCTCCCGTGTAGACCTTGGCCCCACCGCCCACGCCGATCACCAGCACATCTGGCCGCCCCAACAGGACCTTGTCGGCAGGGCTGATGGCCCCGGCCGTGCCCCCCAGATGGGCGAAATCCAAGCCACCTTGGCGCCAGCGCCAAACGGTGGACTGCCCAAAGCGCCTGCCATTCACCCTGTCGTGGGGCACGCCAACCCCCTCGATTTGTAGGCCGGCCACCTTGTAAGAGCCCGGTTTGTTGAGCAGTCGTCCGCTGGCAACGGAGGCCCCTTCATCTTTCAAGCGGCTGCTGGCGAGGATCACATCAGCGCTCAGCCGCGGCTCTGCCAGGCCAGCCGCACAGCCCACAGCCCGAAAGGGGTTGAGCAACACGCGGGCTCCACCACCTTCGATCAGCAGGGCGCTGTGGCCGAAACTTGTGATCTTCACTCCCCCACCGGCGGCTTCGGCAGCGGTGGCCACGCTGAGCAGGGCCAGGGTGAACAGACGGGGGGCTGCCCAGCGTGAGCACACACGCACGGATTTCAGAAGCATGGGATGGGAGAGCGTGGCGACGCGGCGCGAAGCTAGCAGCGCTGGAGGGCAGGAAAGCTCTCGGCTTGCCTGAGAAAATTGGCAAGCAGGGCATGTCCCCCCTCGGTGAGCACGCTCTCCGGATGAAACTGCACGCCCTGCAGATGGGGCCACTGCCGATGCCGCAATCCCATGATGGTTCCGTCTGCCAGCCAGGCGGTGACCTCAAGACTCTCAGGCAGGGTCTGGCGGTCCACGATCAAGCTGTGGTAGCGGGTGGCGGTGAGGGGCTCCGGCAGGCCTGCAAAGACCCCCTGGCCGCTGTGATGCACCGGTGAGGTTTTGCCATGCATCAATTCGCTGGCGCGCACCACCCGCCCTCCAAACACTTGGCCCAGGCATTGATGGCCGAGGCACACGCCCAAAATGGGCAGGTCGGGCCCTAATTCCTGCAACACCTCGAGGCAAACCCCCGCCTGATCGGGATCACCCGGGCCTGGAGAGATCAGCACGGCCCTGGGGGCCAGCCGCCGAATCTCGGCAACGGAGAGGGCGTCGTTCCGCTCCACCCGCACATTGGCGGCCAAAGGATGGGCCGCTGCCAATTCACCCAGATATTGCACCAGGTTGAACGTGAAGCTGTCGTAGTTGTCGAGGACCAAAAGCATGGGGGTGAGGTCCTCAGAGGGGCATCCATCCCAAACGCTGCAGCAGCGGCGGGACGAGCAGGAGCAACGCAATCAGCAGGGAGGAGAGGGCTGCCACGAGAACAGCCGCTGCAGCGCAGTCCTTGGCGATGCGAGCCAGGGGGTGGAATTTGCGACCAATGGCCAGGTCGACCACCGCTTCCGTGGCGGTGTTGAGCAGCTCAAGCACCAGCACGGCCGTCACGGTGAGCACCAGTACCGCAAGGCGATCGGGACTCAACCCCAGCCAGAGAGCGAGGCAGAGAGCGATGAAGCCCATGCCTACATGAATGCGGAAATTGCGCTGGCTGGCAAAGCCGTAGGCCAGTCCTTGGGCGGCGTAGCGAAAGCTTGAGGGGAGATCGCCTGCGATTTTCCAGGCTCCTGCCCTCATGCGCCGGCCCCTGCGGTGAAGGTCACCTCCCACCTCCTGGAGATGGGTTGGCTGGTGATCGGGAACGGGTTGAACCACTCCACACCGGTCAGCTGTTGCGGCACCTTAACCCGGAGATTCTCCACGGCAAGAATCGGATGCCACATCGGGAAGGGGGAGGGTGCAGGAAAGCAGATCGTCCTGCCGCTGAAGCATCGCCGCCAAGGACTCCTCGTCGGGGTGGTCCCAGCCCAGGAGGTGGAGCAGGCCGTGGCTGGCCAGGAAGAGCAGTTCTTGCTGAAGGGATTCGCCGGCTTCGCTGGCTTGGCGTGCTGCCGTTTCCAGGGAAATCACGATATCGCCAAGCTCCAGAGGGTCGGCTGGCGTGGGTGGGTGGGGGAGTGGTGGGGCACCTTCCTGGGCGGCGAAGGCCAAGACATCGGTGGGCCCCGACTGCTGCCTCCAGGCTTGGTTGAAGCTGGCCATGGTGGCGTCATCCACCAGGCTCAGGCCCAGGCTGTAGGCCGGTGCCCGTAGCGGGGGGGGCAATTCGGGAGCGAGAGCCGCCAGCCATCCCCCGATCACACCGGCCCAGAGGGACTCAGCCTCCATGTTGTTGATCAGGGATGGGGCCCCGGCTTGGATCGCTTCCTGCATGGCCTCTGGTTCCAGCCGGAAGGCCAGATC
>JAYKHK010000128.1:0-2729 GCA_035284785.1 Cyanobacteriota bacterium
GCCTGAAAGGTGGCCAGCCCCTGCTGCTTGTAGACCACCTCGCTGGCATCGGCGAACAGCACAGCATCACCATCGAAGGCGATGCGCACCTGATCCTCCGGCGGTGGCTGGCCCTCGTGCGGCGGTGCCTTGAGCAGCGCGGCGGCGCAGAGGCCGGAATCAATCACCCGCTGGGCGTCGCCGGGGTTGGTGGTGAGGAAGAGATCCACCGAGAAGGCCTCGAGGTAGTCCACGACCGACTCGCCACCGGTGAAGGCATGGCGCACGATCGGCAGAGCCCGTTCGCGGATGGCGTGCAACACCCGCAGGCCGGTTTCCGAGCTGTTGCGCGAGAGCACCACCACCTCCACCAGGGCACGGCTGTCGCCCTGCTGCTGAAAGCGGTTGAGCCCCAGCAGCGCCCGCACCAGCGCCATGCCGGAGCCGTCGGCCAGCGGTTCGTGCTCCCGCTCGAGCATGTGCTGGCGGTAGGCCTGGAGCGCCGTGGCCGGCTCCGCGGCCCGGCTGGCCTGAAAGAAGGCGTCGGCCTCCCGCAGATCGAACAGGGCCGTGGCGGCGATACCCACCACCAGGGTGTCGCTCAGGTCGGTGGGCATGGGAGAAGGGTGGCCTCGGCCCCATCGCTTAGCCCATACAACGGCAGCGGCTTGCAAACCGGCGGAGCCAATGGTCAGCCCTCTAAGATGGCGCCGAGCACCTCGCGGTATTGATGCCAATCCACCGCGGGGCAGGTGCCGAGATCCTGCAGGCGCTTTAGGAGGTTGAAGAGAAACCAGGCCAGAGAGCACTGCTTGGATGTGCTGAGGCTCAGCGGGCCGTGGGTGAGCTGCAGGTTGAAAGTGTCGTAGACGAGATCAAAGGCATGGTCCTCCAGGGCCACGCCCACACTGAGGGTTTGGTTGCCCTGAAGGGAGTCAAGGATTTCGGCAAAAGCCGAAGAATTCAAGCCATCGCTCCACTCCACGCGGGCGGCCACAATGCCGCCCAAGATAGGGAAAAGGGGCTTTGCGGGATACATCCCGCCGGCATGGGGAATGGGAACCGAGGTGCGGTGGAGCGCGCGAACCGATCGGGCCTTGTCGGCGGCATAGGTGAGGTAGGACTTGTTGATGGCTGGCTTCACCTCTAGAACGGCGTAGACGGCCTCCGCCAAGATATAGCGATGGTTCTGCTGATCCAATAGGGGAGGTGTGTACTGGCGATCATAAATAATGATGTCAATCTGATCACTGGTGGCGCCATGGCAATCAATCACGATCCCCTGCTCTACCCCATAACGCGTGGGCAGGGTGCGCCGGAGAAAGCGAATGAAGTGCTCCTCATTCACCTCCCCCATCGTGCCACTGTGGGTGATGGATTGAAAAGACAGGTTAAGCTGTGCAGCCAGTACAGACTGCTCCAGCGCAAGGGCTTCACAGAGGAATCGCCTGCCGTCGATGGTGGAGCGGGCCTTGTTGGGATTCATTGGGATGGATCTTCAGTGCCGCTTCCAAGTGCTGGGAATGATGGTTGTGTAGTGATGTCTTGCCTGTCGCCCATCACAAGGCATCCGCCACTCGCTGCCCCAGGATATCGATCGTGGGGCCGATCCGCCCTAAGAGCTTGGCCTCTCCAACAAAGCGTTCACCAGCCTGACGTGCTGAGAATGTGAGCCGCTCCTCTAATAGGTTGCCCAAGATCGACATCTGAGGGCCGCGGTAGTGCCGCACCGTCAACTCCCCTGAGATCGATTCTGCTCCCTCCACTTGATATCGGCTCAAGTAAAGATATGATTCATCGCCTCCGTGAATCACACCTCTCTGAAGCAGCACCAGCCCACCACCGAAATTGCCAACTGGTGTTTGGAACGTCAAAGAGAAAATGCCACCACTGGGAAGAAGTGGTCGGGCTTGTGGCCCAGCCAAACGAGTTGTCAATAGCATTTTTTCAAGACTCGTGCGGACAATCTCTTCCAACTCCTGTGTGGAGGAATAAAACCGTACCCTCAGCGATCCAATATCAAAATGCAGATCCGAAGCCGCCTGGGCGACAAGCAGGATGTCAGCGCTGGCATTTCCTACTCCATGTGCATAACCCAGCTCGTAGTAAACATTTGGCCGCTCATCGGTCAGGTCTACCACAACAAACTCTGCATCCTCGATCGACTTGGTAAGTTCGCTGAGAATGATCCCTGAGCCCACACCATCATCAGCTCGATAGGCATGGAGGCCATTGGCAGCCGCTCCGGCCTGAATAGCCCGGTAAGAATCGTTCAGTTTCGGACTGAACGACATCACCACAAATACCGTATCTGGAACGTAATTCTCAGAATGGGACGGGTCGAACGCAGGGCGTTGAAATGCTTCATCCATAAATGTCCAGGGCCGGCCCATCTCGAATGCTCCGATCAGAATTGATTGTGGTACGAACTGGATTGGCTAATACGAGCGGTTCCAATTGGAAATGCCATTGGTGGTTATGACCAGGCCAAAGGTGAAAACTCCGCACCAGCTCCACGATTCATCGCGCCGACGAACCGCTCATAGTGCTGTCGTGCGTCATCACTCAAATCAGCTGGCAGACACAGGCGCAAATAGCTCGGCGAATGAAGCACGAGAATCTCCAAATAAGCGCCCTCATGCGCATGAATCGAGGGCTGTCCCCTCCGGGGTGCCTGCTGATCAAGATTTGGCCCACCCGGTCCGGCTGTTCGGGCCATGGCGGCTCTTGGTCTGGCCAGTGGAGCCGCT
>JAYKHK010000129.1:0-4344 GCA_035284785.1 Cyanobacteriota bacterium
ACAAGGATCGCAAGGCGCCGGCCACGAAGGAGCTCCTTGGGAAGGGTTGGGAGTTCCACAATGGCCGATATCCTGTAAGGCTGCATCTGGTTCCTTTTGAGGTGTCCGATCTTGATGGCGTGAACAACTGGATGGGATTCATCCTGAGCACGCCAAACCTCACGCCAGATGTCCCCTTGCAAATGCAACAATTGCAAAAAGCGATGATTGACAATCGTGGTGTTAACTATTGGACCAAAACGGCAAATGCCAATGGTGAGATCCTTTCCTTCACGAGTGCCTATCAGCCCGAATGGCTGAACAAGCTCTCGCTGTATTGGGGCTCGAATGAAACGATGGCCAACTTTGGCAGCTGATCCATCGGCTGAGCGGGGGACACGGTGCTCAATGCCCCAGCTGCAACGCCGCCTCTCCTTCTTCAGCCTCGTAATGGCGGTGGTGACCAGCACCATTGGCTCCGGCTGGCTGTTCGCCCCCTACCTCTCGGCCCAGTTGGCCGCTGGCGCCAGCCTGCTCAGCTGGGTGCTCGGGGGGCTGATGAGCTTTCTCCTCGCCCTGGTGTTCGCCGAGCTGGGGGCCCTGGTGAGCAGCTCCGGGGCTCTAGCCCAGATTCCCCTCCTCACCCATGGCCGGGCGGCGGGGTTTCTGGGGGGCTGGGCATCCTGGTTGGGCTACGTCGCCATCCCCGCCATCGAAGTGCTGGCCACGGTGCAATACCTGGGCTCCAGCCTCCCCTGGCTCACCCGCGACGGCGGTGCGGGTGAGGTGTTGAGCGGCTGGGGCCTTCTTGTGGCCTCCCTGCTGCTGGTGCTGTTCGCCTGGATCAATCTGGCCGGGGTGGGGGTGCTGGCCCGCTGGATTGAGGGGCTCACGATCTGGAAACTGGTGGTGCCACTCACCGTGTCGGTCGCCCTGATCAGCAGGGCGGCCCATTGGGACAACCTGGCCATCGGTGGGGGCCAGAGCGGTGGGGTGCTCGCCGCCCTCGGCACCGGCGGCATCCTCTTCAGCCTGCTCGGCTTCCGCACCGCCATGGATCTGGCCGGAGAAGCCCGCCGTCCCCAGCGGGACGTGCCCCTGGCCATGGCGCTGGGCCTTGGGATCTCCCTGGCCATCTACCTGGTGCTTCAGCTCGCCTTCCTGGTGGCCGTGCCGCCCGCTGAGCTCAGCCAGGGCTGGCACGCCCTTCGGCTCACGGCCCATGGCGGACCGCTCGTGGCCGTGGCGCTCAGCCTGGGATTCGGGGGGTTGGCCACCCTGCTGCTCACCGATGCGGTGATCTCCCCCAGTGGCACCGCCATGGCCTACATGGCCACCGCCGCGCGCCTCAACTGGATGTTGAGCCATTGCCGCCTGCTCCCGGCTCCCTTCGCCCACATCAACCGCGCTGGCGTGCCCTCGGTGGCCCTGATCGCCAGCCTGGTGATCGGCCTGCTGGCCCTGCTGGGTGGGCCCAGCTGGCAGGGCGTGGTGGGGTTCGTGACCGCGGCGATGGTGATCTCCCTGGCCATCGGGCCGGTGAGCCTGGAGGCCCTGCGCCGCCAGGCACCCCAGCTGGATCGCCCCTTCCGCCTGCCCTGGGCGCCGCTGCTGTGCCCCCTCACCTTCGTGCTGGCCAGCTGGGCGATTGTGTGGTGCGGCTGGACCAGTCTGCGCCTGGCGGTGCCCCTGGTGCTGCTGCCCGCCTTGCTGTTCGTGCTCCTGCGCCGGGGACGCACTGTGGAGCTGGGGGGGTGCCTGTGGTGGTTTGTCTATCTGGGCGGCCTCAGCCTGATCGCCTGGTTGGGCACTCCCACGGCCCGGCCCCTGCTCCCCCCGCTTCCGCAGCTGGCGGTGGCGGCCCTCTTCGCCCTGGCGGTGTTTCCCCTGGCCGTGCGCTCCCGGCTGCAGGTTCCCTCGCCCTACGCCATGCTCGATCTGGACGCTCCCAACTCCCCATGCCCCTGAGCTTTCGCGATCTGCAACGTCAGCTGCAACCGGCCTGGGGCCAGGAGCACGGCACCAGTGGGCTGGATGTCGATCTGCTCATGGTGCCCTCCCTCTCGGTGGATCCGGCCGAGCTGGATCTGATCACCGGGTCGGTGCACTACGAGGAGCGCCAGCTCTTTTCTCTGATCCGCCTGCGGGATCCGGCGGTGCGCATGGTTTACGTCACCAGCAAGCTGCTGCCCGATCTGGTGGTGGACGCGGTGCTGGAGCTGCTGCCGGGGGTGCCCACCGCCCACGCCCGGAGCCGGCTCCAGCTCTTCGACACCGACGACGGCTCCTCCCGGCCCCTCACCGCCAAGCTGCTGGAGCGCCCGGCCCTGCTGGCCCGCATCGCTTCCCAGCTGCGCCCTGGCAAGAGTTTCATCGCCTGCTACGTGGTGACCGATCTGGAGCGGCAGCTCTCGGAGCGGCTCCAGCTGCCCCTGCTCGGCACCGATCCGGCCCTGCGCCACTGGGGTAGCAAGGCGGGCAGCCGGGAGCTCTTTGCCCGCTGCGGCCTGCCCCATCCCGATGGCAGCGCCCTGGTGCACCAGCTCGATGATCTGGCTGAGGTGGCGGCAGATCTCTGGGAGCGGAATCCCCAGCTGCGGCGCTGTGTGGTGAAGCTGAATGAGGGCATCAGCGGCGAGGGCAATGCGCCCCTGGAGCTGGAGCCCCTGGCCCTGGCGGAGCGCAGTGGCACCGAGCGGCGCCAGCTGTTGCGGCAGGCCCTGGAGCAGCTGCCCATGCCCTCCCCCCAGTGGCGCGACTTGCTGGTGCAGCAGGGTGCCCTGGTGGAGGCCTGGCTCGAGGGGGGCGAAGCCCTGACGTCCCCCAGCGTGCAAGGCCTGATCCATCCCGGTGGCCGGGTGGAGGTGATCTCCACCCACGAGCAGATCCTGGGCGGGCCCAGCGGCCAGACCTACCTGGGCTGCGCCTTCCCTGCCGCCGATGCCTACCGGGTGGAGTTGATGGGCATGGGGCAGGCGATCGGCCAGGCCCTGGCGGCGGAGGGGGCGCTGGAGCGGTTCGGCGTTGATGTGCTGGCCCGCCGCTTTGGCGATCGCTGGGACCTCCAGGCCATCGAGATCAACCTCCGCCAGGGGGGCACCACCCACCCGATGATGGCGCTCCGGGCGATCAGCACCGGCGAGCTGGATCCCGCCACCGGCCTCTTCCTCTCCCCCACCGGCCATCCCTTGCACTACTGCGCCACCGACAACTTCACCGGTCCTGATCTGCACGGCCTGCTGCCGATGGACCTGATCGACATCGTCGCTGGCGCCGGCCTGCACTACGACCAGGCCCGGCTGCGGGGCAGTGTGTTTCATCTCCTGGGCTGCCTCTCGGAACATGGCAAGCTCGGCATGACCTGCGTGGGCCGCACGGATGTGGAGGCGCAGGCGGTCTACGACGCCACCGCCTCTGAGTTGCTCAAGGGGGGCCGGGTCCGACGCGGCTGATCCACTCCGAGAGGTGATCAGAAGCTCTTGATCAGCAAGGCGCTTCCCATCAGCAGCGACAGCACCTCAAAGGAGCGCTTCACCAGTTGGCTGCCCTTGGCAATGGCCAGATGGGCGCCCAGATAGCCACCGGCGATGGATCCTGCCAGGAGCATCGGCAGCCAGGTCCAGGCGATCTGGCCCCGTTGCCCCAGGGTGATGGCCCCGGTGCCATTCCAGAACAACCCCACCAAAATCAGGGTGTAGGCCACCGCCCGGCCGTAGTCCAGCCCAAACCAGCGCACCAGCCAGAGCGTGACAAACAGGCCGGTGCCCGAGGTGAGGGAGCCATTGAGCACGCCGATGGCGAATAACACCAGCCCACCGATCGCCAACCGGCCCCTGGTCAGCTTGTGCGGCTCCGCCACCAGCCCCAGCGTCGGCTTCGCGATCGAGTAAAGCCCCAGGCCGATGGTCAGCAGCCCCAGGAGCAGGGTGCACAGTTTGGGGGGCAGGGCCAGCACCACCCGCGCCCCCAGCACCACCCCCGGCAACCCGCAGGCCAGGATGAAGGCCGCCAGGCGGGGATTGAGCGACCGCTCCCGCCAGTGACGCAGCGTGGCGCCGATGCCCAGGGCCACGCTGGCCACCTTGTGGGTGGCCAGGGCCAGGGGAAAGCTCAGGCCCAGCAGGATCAGCACCGGCAACTGCACCAGTCCAGCGCCGCCCCCGGCCAGGGCCGAGAGCAGGTTGGCCACCAGGGAGGCCAAAAACACCCCCACCTGAACGAGGGGATCAGCTGCCAAACGCCACCTGGCAGGCCGCATTCAGCAACTGGGCCTGGGCCGCAATCGTCGGTTCCCGGCCGTTGAGCTCCCCGCTCTGGCAGTCGCCCGTCGCTTCAAAGGGGGTGTCGCCGGTGGCGGCGGTGAAG
>JAYKHK010000130.1:0-14240 GCA_035284785.1 Cyanobacteriota bacterium
AGGGAGTTGTACATCCAGAACAGCCCCAGGAACACGTGATCCCATGCCGACACCTGGCAGGTGCCGCCACGGCCGGGGCCGTCGCAGGGGAACCGGAAGCCCAGATTCGCTTTGTCGGGAATCAGGCGGGAGCTGCGGGCATACAGCACACCCTTGAGCAGGATCAGCACGGTGACGTGGATCGTGAAGGCATGGATGTGGTGCACCATGAAATCGGCCGTTCCCAGGGGGATCGGCGCGGCGGCCACCTTGCCGCCCACGGCCACCACGCTGCCGTTGAACACTTCACTCACGCCGGCGAGGGCATTGGGTGCGGTGGTGCCGGCGGCGGCGGCGTGAAGCCCTTGGATCCACTGGGCGAAGACAGGCTTCAGCTGGATCGCCGTGTCACTGAACATGTCCTGGGGACGACCCAGGGCGCGCATCGTGTCGTTGTGGATGTAAAGGCCAAAGCTGTGGAAGCCCAACCAGATGCACACCCAGTTCAGGTGGCTGATCAGAGCATCACGGGCTTTGAGCACCCGATCGAGAACGTTATCGACGTTCTTGGCTGGGTCGTAATCCCTGATCATGGCGATGGCCGCATGGGCCCCAGCGCCAACGATCAGGAAGCCACCGATCCACATGTGGTGGGTGAACAGTGACAGCTGGGTTGGGTAGGAAACGCCGATGTAGGGATAGGGCGGCATCGCATACATGTGGTGCGCCACGATGATCGTGAGCGACCCGAGCATGGCCAGGTTGATCCCCAGCTGTGCGTGCCAAGAAGTGGTGAGGAATTCGAAGAGGCCGTTGTGCCCGTTCGGGGCGGGGAACAGCAGGGGATCGCCCTTCTGACCCTCAAGGATTTCCTTGATGCTGTGGCCGATGCCCCAGTTCGTGCGGTACATGTGGCCCGCCACGATGAAGAGCACCGCAATCGCCAGGTGGTGATGGGCGATGTCGGTCATCCAGAGGCTGCCTGTCACAGGATTCAAGCCACCCTTGAAGGTGAGGAAATCGCTGTAGGCGGCCCAGTTGCCAGTGAAGAAGGCCGAAATGCCCGCACCGAATCCAGGGAACAGCTGGGTCAGCAGATCCAGGTTGAAGAATTCGTGTGGTAACGGAATGTCTGCCACCGAGGCAATGGTCTTGCCGTTCAACACCAGGGGCTGGCCTGCATCAATGGCATCGAGCAGCTGCGTGGTGGGCAGCGACACGTGCAAGAGATGGCCTGTCCAGGAGAGGGAACCCAGCCCAAGCAGACCGGCCAGATGGTGGTTGAGCATCGACTCAACGTTCTGGAACCACTCGAGCTTGGGAGCTGCCTTGTGGTAGTGGAAGACACCGGCATTCAGCATGAGACCAGCCATGACGAGAGCGCCGATGGCTGTGCACAGAAGCTGATACTCATTGGTGAAACCCCAGGCTCTCCAGACGTGGAAGAGACCGGAGGTGATCTGAATGCCGTGGAAGCCGGCACCCACGTCACCATTCAGGATTTCCTGGCCAAAGATGGGCCAAACCACCTGCGCGCTTGGTTTGACGTGCAGAGGGTCGGCTAGCCAGCCGCTGTAGTTGGAGAAGCGTGCACCGTGATAAAAGGCGCCGCTGAGCCAGATGAAGATGACGGCCAGATGGCCGAAGTGAGCGCTGAAGATCTTGCGTGAGACCTCCTCAAGATCGCTCGTGTGGCTGTCGAAGTCGTGAGCGTTGGCGTGGAGGTTCCAAATCCAGGTGGTGGTTTTGGGACCTTTGGCGAGGGTGCGGTCGAAGTGCCCGGGCTTTTCAAAAAGCTCGAACGTCGCCGGAACAGGGTTCCGATCGACCAGCTCCTCCGCCTTTTTCCCACGCTCTGGTGGGCTGATGGTCATCGAGAGGTTCCTCGAGGGACGGAATCGAGGTGGGTGGTCCACCCCTTCGATGGCGCTCCGGCGAGGCCGGGCCATCGGTGGGGCCCACGGGGGGTGAGGCCGCAAGCGGCCTGTGCCCTCCATGGGCTCCAGTCGGCAGGGAAAACCCTTGTGCCGACTGGCGCTTGGGGCCCCGATAGGGGACCGCTGGCGGAAGTATAGGGGTCGAAAACAAGTGTTTTTGGTCCCCAGTTACAAAGGTTCAATCCCGGGCTTTTCAAGGCTGTGACAGGCATCTGCTGGTGGATTCCTTATATTCAAATCCTGTGTTTCGACACATTTGATTGGCGCGTTCTTTGGCTTGCTCTGGTGCTGCTGCCTCGGCGAAGGCTTGGGCCAGGGACTGGGGTGGTGTCAATGGCTCAGCAGAATGGATGGTTCGTGAGGAGTTCCAACGTGGGTGGTCGGCAGCGCCGTCTCTGGCTTGCGCGAACCTTGGCTTGGGTCCTGGTGCTGCTGTTCCTCTTCACCCCCTCGGCCGCGCAGGCCCTCAGTTGGCGGTTGCCGGGGCGGGCGACGCCCACCCCTCCCCGCCCCGGGAGCGGGCTGGCGCGGCAAGGGCTGCAGGAAGTGCCCCCCCCGGATGGGGTGCAGAGGCTGCAGGTGGCGCTTGAGGATCGCGATCCCCAGGTGCGCATCCTGGCCCCCGCCGACGGCAGCCTCCTGCCGGATGGACCCTGGAGCTTGCGGCTGCAGGTGGCCGATTGGCCCTTGGTGGAGGCTGGTCCCCTCGGGATGGGCCCCCATCTGGTGGTGCAGCTGGATGGACAACCGCCACGACCTGTGGTGGCAACCGAGGTGGAGATGCCGCCGCTCTCCCCGGGCAGCCACCTGCTCACCGTTTATGCCGCCAAGCCCTGGGGAGAGGCGCACAAAGGCCCTGCTGCCCTGCAGCAGATTCGGGTGCATCGCCTCGCCCCCAATTCCGCCACCCTGCCCCCGCCTGGCACGCCCCAACTCATCCCCGTGAGCCCGGTCGGCCCCTCGGGCGCCCCGCCCCTGCTGCTGGATTGGCTGTTGATCGATGCTCCGTTGCAAGGCTTGCGCACCGAGGCCTTGGGCTGGCGGCTGCGGGTCACTCTCAATGGGGAAAGCGTGCTTCTGGATCGGCAGATCCCCCTTTGGCTCAAGGGCTGGCAGCCTGGCAGCAATGCCCTCCTTTGGGAGCTTTTGGATGGACGGGGGGAACCCCTCAACCCTCCGTTCAATAGCCTCTTGCAAGAAGTGATCGTGCCGCCCGCCGTTGGGACCGATCAACCGCGTTTTGGGGCGCTGACGGCACTGGAGACGGCCGTTCTTCTCGGGGAGAAGCCCGCTTCGCTCCTGATGCCTGCCCCGGCCGACGTACCGCCGCCAGGCAATGTGCCTTTGCCTGAGCCCCCCCAACCAGCGGGGTCCCCGACCCAATCCGTTCCGCCACCCCAGGACGCCCTGGAAGAGGAGAGCCCGCTGCCCGATTCGCCTCCACCGCCGCCCGTCGCTGATCGCGCCGACGGATCAGGCTCGCCAGAGGAGGACGCTGCGCCGCTGCCGAGCTCCGAGGAGCAGAGGGCTGACAGCGCAGGCTCCCCCCCCGGGCCGCCGCCGGCGTCCGAACCCGAACCCGAACCTGAACCTGAACCAGTGCCCGAGCCCGAGCCCCCAACGCAACCGGAAACGGAAACGGCTCCTGTGGCTCCTGCCAGCCAGCTGTCAGGGCCGACAGTGTCGGTCCGCCCTGCCCTGGTCGAGGCTCCCCAGGGGGCTGAGCCCGAGGTCGAGCTGCCGCCAGAAACTCCCTCGCAGCCTTTGACGGCCAGGCAGGAAGTCAACCCCGATGGCACGTTGAAACGGCAGCCCCAACCAAGCCCCCTGCAGAGGCTGCGGGAGCGCCTGAATCGATGAGCATCGCGCGCAAAGACCCCAAGCCCTTGGCGGCCATTGGCTTCAGCCCAACGGCCGTTCCTTTGCTGGAGCAACTCCAGCAGGCCTTTGATGGTCTCCTGATCCGCTGGCCCCATGCCGAAGAGCGTCCAGAGGCTTGGCTCAGCCGCTGTTGGCCAGAGGTTTCAGGGATTCTGGCCATTGGCGCCTGCGGGATGGTGATGCGCCTTGTGGCGCCCCTTCTGGCGGACAAACACACGGATCCCGCCGTACTGGTGCTCGATCCGCAGGGGCGTTGGGTGGTGCCCCTGCTCGGCGGCCACGGGGCTGGGGGAGAGGCTCTGGCTCGAGAGCTGGCTGCTCTTCTGGATGGAACGGCTGTGATCACGGGACAGTCGGCCAGCCAGGGTCTTTTGCCCCTCGATGCCTTCGGCACCGCATGGGGGTGGCGCCGGGGCGAGGGCGACTGGTCGGCCCTGATGGTGGCGGCGTCCCGGCAGGGGCAGGCGGGATCCTGGCCTGTGCGCCAGGAATGCGGAGAGGTGCGCTGGCAGCAGTTGCAGGCTGCCCAGACCCTCTCCCCCGCACCTTCCCCACCCGGCGGGGAAGGCGTGGCTCCAGGCACGCTGGCGATCAGCGTGCGCCTGGGCGAGGACTGCCGCTGGCACCCCCCTTGCCTTTGGCTGGGGATGGGGTGTGAGAGGCACACCAGCCTCTCGCTGTTGGAGGGGCTGGTGGATGCCACCCTGGCTGCGGAAGGTTTGGCCCCTCAGGCGGTGGCAGGGCTCGCCAGCTGCACCCGCAAAGGAGATGAGGAGGCTCTGCTGGCCCTGGCGGCCCGCCGTGGCTGGCCTCTGCGGCTCTACTCCGCCGAGCAGTTGGCCGCCGTTGCGGTGCCCCACCCCTCCACCGTGGTGGAGCGCGAGATGGGCACCGCCAGCGTGGCTGAGGCTGGCGCCTTGCTGGCCGCCGCCCAGGCCGAGGCGGACCCCGGCAAGGATCCCTCGCCGATCCCCCCTGATCGTCTGCTGGTGCCGAAGCGAATCGCCCGGGCAGGGCCCGAGGAGCGGGGGGCCGCCACCCTGGCGATCGCCCTGGCCAAGCGCCAATGGGCGCCCCAGCGGGGCAGCCTGCACCTGGTGGGCAGTGGCCCCGGAGCGTTGTCCCTGCTCACCGGAGAGGTGCGCAAGGTGTTGGCGCAATGCAGCGTTTGGGTGGGCTACGGACCCTACCTCGACCTGTTGGAACCCCTCCGCCGCCCGGATCAACTCCGCGTCGATGGTCGCCTCACTGAGGAGTTGGCGCGGTGTGCCGAAGCTCTCGCCTTGGCTCGCGAGGGCCTGACCGTCGCCCTGATCTCCTCGGGCGATAGCGGCATCTACGGGATGGCGGGTTTGGCCCTGGAGCTTTGGTGGACCCTGCCCGAGCTGGATCGCCCCCCGTTCGAGGTGCACCCGGGCGTGTCGGCCCTGCAGATGGCGGCGGCCCGGGTCGGGGCTCCCCTGATGCACGACTTCTGCACCATCAGCCTCAGCGACCGCCTCACCCCCTGGCCGTTGATCGAACGCCGGCTCAGCGCCGCGGCGCAAGCGGACTTCGTGGTGGCCCTCTACAACCCCCGATCCCAAGATCGCCACTGGCAATTGGAGCGAGCCCGGGAGCTGCTCCTGGCGCACCGTCCCCCAACCACTCCCGTGCTGTTGGCCCGACAGCTGTCCCGCCCCGGCGAGAGCTGCGCCACCTACACCTTGGCCACCCTGCCTTGCGAGGCGGTGGACATGGTGACTCTGGTGCTGGTCGGCAACAGCCAAACCCGTGCCGAGGCAGGCCACTTGCTCACCCCCAGGGGCTATCCCGTGGAGGCCAGAAGCTGCGAATCGGGATGACAGGATTCGAACCTGCGGCCCCTTCGTCCCGAACGAAGTGCGCTACCAAGCTGCGCTACATCCCGTAGTGGCAGTGTAGGAGATTGATCAGCAGCCCTGCTCCTTGAAGCAGGGTTCGGGTTGTCTAAGGTTGAGTGTTGCTCGGTTTGTTGGGAGAGCCCCCTTGCACTCGGCCAGCCCATCGCGGCAGGGCTCTGGACCCGCTGCCAAGCCCGAGTGGCTTCGGGTGAAAGCCCCGCAGCGCGAGCGGATCGGGCAGGTGGCGGATCTGCTGTCTGATCTGCATCTGAACACGGTTTGCCAGGAGGCCAGTTGCCCCAACATCGGCGAGTGCTTTGCGGGCGGCACGGCCACCTTTTTGATCATGGGCCCGGGCTGCACCCGGGCCTGCCCCTACTGCGACATCGACTTTGATCGGAGTGTGCGTGCCCTCGATCCCAGCGAGCCGGAGCGGCTTGCTGAGGCTGTTCAGCGCCTTGGGCTCAGCCATGTGGTGATCACGTCCGTGAATCGGGACGATCTGGAGGATGGTGGCGCTCAGCAGTTTGTGGCCTGCATCGAGCAGGTGCGACAGCGCTCGCCGTTCACCACCATCGAACTGTTGATTCCCGATTTCTGCGGCGATGCCTCGGCCTTGGCCCGGGTGATGGCCGCGGCTCCCGACGTGCTCAACCACAACATCGAAACCGTGCCTCGCCTCTACCGGCAGGTGCGGCCTCAGGGTGATTACGCCCGCTCCTTGTCCCTGTTGCAGCAGGTGCACGACGGTTGGCCCCGGGTCTACGTGAAATCCGGGTTGATGGTCGGTCTCGGGGAACGGGATGAGGAGGTGAGCGCGGTGATGGCCGATTTGCGACGCCAGGGCGTCGATATCGTCACGATTGGTCAATACCTCTCCCCTGGACCGAAGCATCTGCCTGTGCAGCGCTTTGTCACGCCGGAGCAATTCGAGGCGTTTCGCTGCGAGGGGGAGCATGGCCTGGGATTTCTGCAGGTGGTGAGCAGTCCGCTCACCCGCAGCAGCTACCACGCCGGAGAGGTGCACCGCCTGATGCGCGAGCACCCCCGCTAACGCCGCGCCGCTCCCTCAGGCCACCACTTGCTCCCGCCGAGCCAGTCCCACAGTGGCAAGTTCGCTCTGGGGCACAAGCACCTTGAAGCGAGCCTGCCAGCTGGCCCAATCCTTGAGGATGGCTTCAGCCCTCTGGCTGCCTGTGCGCCGCGCATGCTCCTCCAGCAGGGGGTGCAGAAGCGCCTCCTGTTCGGGGGTGTTCAGGGGGTGGATGGCAACGGTGTCGGGATTGAGGAGCCGCCCGAGGCTGTCCTCTTCATCCAAAAGGAAAGCCACGCCGCCGGTCATGCCAGCGGCCACGTTGCGGCCGGTGCTTCCCAGCACCACCACCACGCCCCCGGTCATGTACTCGCAGCAATGGTCGCCGGTGCCTTCCACCACGGTCTTGGCCCCGCTGTTGCGCACGGCGAAGCGCTCACCGGCCCGGCCTCTCGCATAAAGCTCGCCGCCTGTCGCCCCGTAAAGGCAGGTGTTGCCGAGAATCACCTGATCCTCGGGGTCGGTGCGGCCGGGCGGAGGAATCAGGGTGAGGGTGCCGCCGTTCATGCCCTTGCCCACATAGTCGTTGGCTTCGCCCACCAGCTGCAAGTGCATCCCCTGGAGCAGGAAGGCGCCGAAGCTTTGGCCGGCGGCTCCGATCAAGGTCAGATCCAGCTCCCCAAGAAATCCTGTGTCGCCGTGGCGCCCGGCGATTTCACCGGCCAGGCGCGTGCCCACGCTGCGGTCGGTGTTGACAATGGCCAAGCTGCGGGAGACGCGGCCATGGGTCTCGATGGCCTGCAGCACCTCAGGGTCGGCCAGGAGCCCATCCTCCAGGATCGGCCCGTTGCCATGGGCGTCGGGGTCGTGCTGGAGCCAGGAGCGGTCTGTGGCCTCGGGCATGGGCCCCAGCAGGGAAGACAGATCCAGCGAGGAGGTCTTGGTCAGGGTGACCTGGCGCGGGCGAAGCAGGTCGTTGCGGCCGATCAAGTCATCCAATCTGGCCACTCCAAGCACGCTGAGCAATTGCCTCACCTCCTCTGCGACGAAGAGGAAGAAATTCACCACATGCTCAGGCAGGCCGGTGAAGCGTTTGCGCAGAGCTTCCTTCTGGGTGGCCACCCCCACAGGGCAGTTGTTGGTGTGGCAAACCCTGGCCATGATGCATCCTTCGGCGATCATCGCCACCGAGCCAAAACCAAACTCCTCGGCGCCGAGCATGGCGGCGACAACCACATCCCAGCCTGTCTTCAAGCCACCATCCACCCGCAGCAGCACCCGATCCCGCAGCCCGTTTTCCAACAGAGAACGATGCACTTCGGTGAGGCCAAGCTCCCATGGGCTTCCGGCGTGTTTGATGGAACTGAGGGGTGAGGCGCCGGTGCCGCCGTCGTGCCCGGAGATCTGAATCACATCCGCATTCGCCTTGGCTACTCCTGCGGCGATGGTGCCGATTCCAATCTCGGCCACCAGCTTCACAGAAACCTTGGCAGCCGGATGCACCTGATGAAGGTCGAAGATCAGCTGGGCCAGATCCTCGATGGAATAAATGTCGTGATGGGGGGGCGGTGAAATCAGCGCCACCCCTGGTTTGCTGTGGCGCAGCCCGGCGATGTAGGCATCAACCTTGGGCCCGGGGAGCTGCCCACCCTCGCCGGGTTTGGCCCCTTGGGCCACCTTGATCTCCAGTTGCTTGCCGCTGCGGAGGTATTCGGCGGTGACGCCGAATCGGCCCGAGGCGATTTGCTTGATCGCGGAGCAGGCCGTATCCCCGTTCACCAAGCCCCTCACTGAGGGCAGGGAGGCGGAGTGGCCGGCGCCATCCACATCGTTCAGCACGGCGAAGCGCACGGGGTCTTCGCCCCCTTCACCGCTGTTGCTCTTGCCGCCAATCCGATTCATGGCCACGGCAAGCACCTCATGGGCTTCCCGGGACAGGGCCCCCAAACTCATGCCGCCTGTGCAGAAGCGACGGCAGAGGCTTTCCACACTCTCCACCTGCTCCAGCGGAAGCGGTGTGGGGGCGGGAGCGAGCTCCAGCAGATCGCGGAGGGCCGTGAGCGGCCTGCCCTCGAGCAGTTTCTGGTATGTGGCGAAATGGTCGTAGCCCGGACCGGCGGCAACCGCGGCGTGGAGCACCTTGGCCATCTCGGGGCTGTTCATGTGGTATTCGCCGCCGGTGCGGTATTGCACGAAGCCCATGAACTCCAGCTTGGCGCGATTCAGCTCGGGAAAGGCCTTGGTGTGAAAGGCCAGGGTCTCGCTTGCCAGATCGGCCAGGCTCAAGCCTGCGATGCGGCTTGTGGTGCCTCGGAAGGCCAGCTCGATCAGGTCGGCACCAATGCCGATGGCTTCAAAGATTTGAGCACCGTGATAGCTGGCCAGGAGGGAGATGCCGATCTTGGAGAGAATTTTCCTCAGACCATCTTCCAAGGCTTGCCGCACATTGCTTTGGGCTTTCTCCACTGTCAGGGCAGGAATTTTGCCCCGTTCGATCAGAGACTGGGTTTTGGGATGGGCGAGCCAATGGCGGGTGGTCTCCCATGCCAACCAGGGGCAGACGGCACTCGCTCCGTATCCGATCAAGCAGGCCAGGTGGTGCGTGCTCCAACACTGGGCCGTTTCCACAACGATGGAGGCCTGCAAGCGCAATCCCTTGCGCAAGAGGTGGTGGTGCACCGCCCCCACCGCCAGCAAGGGAGGGATCGTGCTGAACAAGGCCGTGATGCCCCCCCCGGCACGATCAGAGATCACCAGAATCTGATTGCCGCTGCGCACGGCAGCCTCGGCTTCAAACGTGAGGCGATCCAGGGCCGTTTTGAGCCCTGCAGGCCCCTCGGCCACCGGCAGCAGGGTGGAGAGGGTGGCCACTGCCAGCCCCTGGCTGCCCAGGGCCGCCAGATCCGATTCGTTGAGCACGGGCGTCGCCAGATGCAACACGGCGGCACCGGCTGGATCGGGCCGCAGGGCGGAGCCGCGACGCCCCAGGTGCATCTCCAGGCTCATCACCAGCCTTTCGCGCAGGGGGTCGATGGGCGGGTTGGTGACCTGGGCGAAGCGTTGTTTGAAGTAGTCGTAGAGAAGGTGAGGACGGTTCGAGAGCACCGCCAAGGGGATGTCATCTCCCATGCAGTAGGTGGGCTCTTTGCCCTGAGCGGCCATCTCCTCAATCACCAGCTCCAGATCTTCGGCCGTGAAACCGAAGGCGGTTTGCAGTTGCAGCAGCTCGAGTTCGCCCACGAGCCGCTCCTCCCGCCAGGGGCCTTGGGGGAGGCTGCGGCGGTGCTCCGCAAGCCAGGCGGCATAGGGGTGGCGCTCCGCCGCTTCCGCTTTCACCTCCCAATTGCGGAGCAGGCGACGCCTCAGCAGGTCGACCGCAAGCATTTGGCCCGGCCCCAGCCTGCCCTTCTCCAGGATTTGGCTCTCCTCGAGTTCCACAACTCCCGTTTCCGAACCCATGACGACAAAGCCGTCGCGGGTGATGCAATACCGGGCAGGTCGCAGGCCATTGCGGTCGAGCGTCGCTCCCACCGTGCGCCCATCGCTGAACACCAGCAGGGCAGGTCCATCCCAGGGTTCCTGCAGACAGGCGCTGTATTCGTAGAAGGCGCGGATCGCGGGCCGGGAGTCGAGGTCCGGCTGGCCCTGATAGGCCTCGGGGACCAGGGTGAGCAGGCTGTCGGTGATGGGCCTGCCGCTGCGCACCATCAGCTCGAGGGTGGCATCAAGGTTGGCCGAATCGCTGAAGGCCGCATTCACCAGGGGACGAAGATCCGCTGCGGCTTCTCCCCAGACCACTTCCAGGTTGGCCTCGGCGGCGCTGGCCCAGTTGATGTTCCCGAGAAGGGTGTTGATCTCGCCGTTGTGCCCGAGCAGCCGCATGGGTTGGGCCAGGGGCCAGCGCGGCAGGGTGTTGGTGCTGAAGCGGCGGTGATAGACGGCGAAATTGACGCTGAATCGTGAATCGCGAAGATCGGCGTAGAAGCGATCCAGAACCTCTGAACGCACCATGCCCTTGTAAACGAGGCTGCGGGCACTGATCGAGGCGAAATACAGCTCGGTGGTGCCGCTCCCCCACACTTCGCGAACTCGGTCGACCGCCAGCCGTCGCAGGCGGAAGAGCAGGGCCTCCACCGCGTCAACGTCGTCGGCGACGCTCCTGGACGCCTCAGGGGCCTCCAGGAGCCACTGCTCGATGGCAGGGGCTGTCTGGCGGGCGAGGGGGCCAAGGACAGACTCATCCACGGGCACCGCTCGCCAGCCATGGCTGCGGAGCCCCAGCCTGCCCGCCTCCTGCTCGCAGATGTCTTTCGCCACGCGGCGCCGGTCCTCATCCTGGGGCAGAAACACCATCGCCAGCCCCCTGACGCTCTCGCTGCTGATGCTCGCCACCTCTGGCCAGACCGCTTCGAAGAAGGGCCAGGGGATGGCGGTGAGCAGCCCCGCTCCATCTCCGGAATCCGCATCGCCGCCGCAGCCGCCGCGGTGCTCCATGCAACGGAGCCCCCGGAGGGCCTGCTGCAGGATCCAGTGGCTGTCATCGCCCTCCATGTGGGCGATGAACCCCACGCCGCAGGCATCCTTCTCTCCGCTCACCGCCTCGGGAGGCAGGCTGTCGCTCTGGGGCCATGGGGCTTTGGAGCGGTTGGCGTCGGAGGGAAGTGGCATGGGCTGGTGTGGGCTACCGCTGCCAGCAGGTTGGCCTGCTGCAGGAGCGTTGGGAGCCCCTCGACAAAGTGTTCAATAAAGGATCCTAGGGAGCAGCACTCTTGCGCCGTTCACCGGGTCTACCTTTCTGAATGTGAGCTGGTTGGGGAGGAGGAGCCGATGCGCAAGCCGCTGGTTGGTTTGGCTGCCCTCTGCGCCCTCACCACCGCCTGGCCGATCCCCCTGTCGGCAGGCCCAGGGCCCGGGGGGCCGCCGGCTTCCTTCCCCCCGCCGCCGCCCCCCGTGCCCTCGCCGGTTGAGGCCGATCTGCCCACCCCCCAGGGGGGCCGGCCCCGCGTTGAAGGAGCCATCCCCGGGGGGCGGGTCGACGGGGTTTTGGCGGGTCAGTTGTTGAGCATCCACGGCCTGCGCCAGCGGGCGGCCTGGCTCTGGTCAGGCCCGTCTGATCAAGAGCCGCGCCAGCTCTGGTTGCCGCTCGAGGTGTTGCAGGGACAGTTGGGATTCAGCAGCCGCACCCGGGCGGATGGGGCTTTGGAGTTGGAGTGGTTTGGCCGAAATCAGATCGTTTTGCCAACCCAGCAGAGGGCTCTGGCCGATGAGGTGGCGGTGGATGTGGCGCCCTTTCTGGCGCCGGATGGACTGTCTGCCCGCTTGGAGGGTGGTGAACTTCAGCTGCAGGGGCCCCCTTCCCTGCTGCGTCGGGTGAGGGCCAGCGCTGCTCCGGCAGGCCGTCGCCGGGTGGTGTTGGATCTGAGCGCTCCGGCCGTGGTGCGCAGCGGAGAGGGTCGGGTCTGGTTGGCGGTGCAGCTGCCCGATTCCCTCTCTGGGGATTTGCGTCGTTTGGGCCTCCAGCCCCAGCGGGAGGGGGCGGGTTGGGCATTGGTCGCCTCTGCGGCTCCCGAGCGGGTGTTCACCCTGGGCCAACCCGCCAGAGTGGTGCTCGACCTGACGGTGGCAAGGTCTTCGTTAGACACGGGGGCGGGCTCCTCCGCTCGCCCCGGCCTGGATCCCCGCCTGCAGGCGCTGCTGGGCTCGGAGGTGTTTTGGAGCCAAGACGTGCGATCTCTCGGCGGGCGGCGCCTGCGGATCAACAGCGTGCGGATCGATCCCCGGAGCAGCTCCCTCGAATTGCGCAGCCTCAGCCGGGGAGCTGGCATGGAGGGGCTGACCTCCCTCCCCCTCCTGGCCAGGCGCTACGACGCCCTGGTGGCGATCAACGGGGGCTATTTCAACAGGGTGCGCCGATTGCCGCTTGGAGCCCTGCGCGACCAGGGGCGATGGTTGTCCGGGCCCATCCTGAATCGCGGCGTTGTGGCCTGGGACCTTGGCACCCTGCCCCGTTTTGGCCGGCTCTCGCTCCAGGAATGGCTGAGCGATGGCAGCGGCAGGCCATGGCCGGTGGTGGCGGTCAACAGTGGCTACGTGCAGCGGGGATTGGCCCGCTACACCGCAGACTGGGGAACGCAATATCGCTCGCTGGCAGGAACCGAGCAGGCCGTGGCCCTGCGTGACGGCCTGGTGCAGCGCCGCTACGACCGCACGGCTCTGGCGTTGGGCGTGCCGCTGCTGCCCGGGGAGGAGCTGTTGGTGGCCCGGGGCGGCGCCCCCCTCCCCGGGAACGCGGGGGAGCGTCTCCAGCTCGCCAGCCGCCCAAGCAACGAACTCGGTTTGGCGGCCAATGTGATGGGCGGTGGCCCGTTGTTGCTCCTGGGGGGACGCGTTGTGCTGGATGGGCTGGCCGAAGGGTTCAGTCCCGCCTTCCTCCAGCAGGGTGCGCCGCGCACCGTGATCGGCAGTGATGGCCGCTATCTGTGGCTGCTCACCGTGGAGGGGCTGGACAGCCAGGGTCCCACCCTGGCTGAGACGGCCCGGTTGTTGCAGTCCATTGGCTTGCAGGATGCCCTCAACCTCGATGGCGGCAGTTCCACCGGTCTGGTGATGGGAGGCTTGCACACGGTCAAGGGCCGCGGCGTGACCTCCTTGGTGCACAACGGCCTGGGCTTGGTTCCCAGGTCGGTTCTTCCCACCGCCAGCCGCCTTGCCCCTGCCTCCCCGACCGGCCCGGCCTCAGAGAGGGGCCGGTCGGCCCTCGAAGCGGAGGGTTCAGCTCCTGCGGCGACCCCTTGAGGCCGATGGGGCGGCTCCCAACCCCCCCCCGCAGACGCGCCTGCCAGACTGGTGAGGCAGCGCTTCCGATGCCCGTGCCCAGGGGCCAGACCCTCCGTCTCACTTCGGCCGCCGCGGCTGAGCTCTGTCGCCAGGCTGCGGTGGCCGGGACCCCTGGGATGATGCACCTCGATCTGCTGGCGGGCACATGTGAGCAGTGGGTGCTTCGGCTGCGGGCGGGCCATTTGGCCGGCAGTCCGGTGGCTCGAGCCGATGGCATCACGCTCTATGCCCCCAGCTACCAACAGGACCTTCTGGCCGGGCTTCAACTGGACTACCGGGGAGATCTCAGCGGCGCTGGCTTTGTGATGCGAGGGGGGGAAGGGATTCGCTCCTGCGCTTGCGGGGCCGCCTTCACCCCGCTGAAGGGGGGCTGGACCACGGGGAAGTAAGGTGATGGATTGTCGTCAACGGTCGGACGTCCGACCACGATCCCCAGAGCAGTCCTCCGGCCCTCGATGCCCACCATTCAGCAGCTGATCCGCACCGAGCGGCAGCGCCTCACGCGCAAAACCAAGTCACCCGCCCTGCGCGCCTGCCCCGAGCGGCGTGGCGTTTGCACACGCGTTTACACGTCCACTCCCAAGAAGCCCAATTCGGCGCTGCGGAAGGTCGCCAGGGTGCGACTGACCTCCGGCTTTGAAGTCACGGCCTACATCCCCGGGATTGGTCACAATCTTCAGGAGCACTCTGTTGTGCTCATCCGTGGAGGTC
>JAYKHK010000131.1:0-29968 GCA_035284785.1 Cyanobacteriota bacterium
ATGACCACTACAGGCTATTAGTGACCATTAGGGACCCAGCAGCAGCTCTCAATGAAACGGGAGGGAGTATTAAAACTCCTAGCGGAAGCAGGACAAAAAAATAAGACTCCCAACAGAAGTAGGGCCGAAAGAATTAAGCCCCCTTCCGGGCAGGCCCCATTGAGACGCATTGCAAGGACTGGGATCCCTGGGCTCGGGCGTATCCAGCTAAGGGCGTCTGTTTTAAAACCACTCAACAAAAGTTGCCGAAAGCCGTCGCATAGAGCGGACGACCGCACAAGTGTCCACTCTTGCCGTGCAGGCGGTGGACGGGGCGTTTCGAGCCCCCTTCGGCTGCGTGATGCGGGGCGGCTTTGGGTAGGCCTTGCCCACATCTTGCCCACACACCCGAAAACAGGCCAAAAAAGAGGGCCCTCAGAAAACCCGAGAGCCCTTGCTGGTACTGGATCGGGGCGACAGGATTCGAACCTGCGACCTAGTGCTCCCAAAGCACCCGCGCTACCAAGCTGCGCCACGCCCCGACGGTCTGAGGAATCATAGAGGGCTTGGGGGACGGGCCTTGCGGTTGGCGGGGGCGTCGGTACAACGGCTTGCGTGCGGGGGTGGGGTCCATGCGGCGGCTGGTGACCTTGGGGTGGGCGGCTTGGTTGCTGGCGGGCCCGTTGCTGGCGGTTCATGGCCAGAGCCGGGAGGCGGAGGTGAGTGATTTGGGCAGCAACAGCGCCCTGCCCGCTGCGCTTCAGCCTTACTACATCCCCACACCACCGAGCTTCGCCGAGCGCATGGCGCCCGGCCTGGCGGAGCAGAGCGGCGCGGCTTCCGCTGCGGATGGCGTTCCCTTGATTGGCTATCCGATCAATCAGGCGCCGATTGAGATCAGCCCGTTTGGCATGCGCTACTCCGAATCCAGGGGCGCTTGGAAGATGCATACGGGCATCGATCTGATCGTGACGGAGGGCACACCGGTGCTCGCCGCCGCTGGCGGCAGGGTGATCCTGGTGGATGAGGTGAGCGGCTACGGCCTCACCGTGGTGGTGGATCACGGTGGCGGCTGGCAAACCCTCTATGCCCACCTGTTTGAAATCGCCGTGCAACCAGGCGATGTGGTGACTCGCGCTCAGCCGCTGGGGCGGGTGGGCGACAGCGGACGGGCCAGCACACCCCATCTGCACTTCGAGCTGCGCCAGCGGCGCGGCGCCTCCATGGTGGCCATGGATCCTGCGCCGTTTTTGCGGCCCAGGGTGCCAGGGGCTGTCGTGATGAGCCGCTGAGGGAGCACACTGGCCTTGCTCTGCCCCTCGGCCATGGCTCCTCCGCCCCTGGCGCTGCGTCAACGGCTTGTGATCCTTGCGGTGACGTTGACCCCCCTGTTGGTGCTTGCTGTTTGGCTGGGCAGCAAGGGATTTTTCTCACCCCCTTGAACGCGGCGCCTTGGCTCAGCGGTCCGGTGAGGCGGGGTGGCCACGATCGCGGGAGATGCTCACGATGCTTGGCGCAAACAGAAAAACAGAGTCGCCAAGCCGCTCCGATTGGCCATCAATGGCGTAGACGCCGCCGGAAACAAAGTCGATGATGCGTTGGGCTTCCTGCGGATCCAGCCCCTCCAGATGAAGCACCACCGTTTTGAGATGCTGCACCGCCAACACCGCTTCGCTGGCCTCCTCAAAGCAGCTGGGGCAAAACACCACCACCTCGGGCGACCAGTTGCCGAAGGGAGATTCCATGGCGCCTTGAACCTCGACGCTTCTGAGGAACCCTAACGGTCCATGCAAATCTTGCCCTTGTTCAGTGCAGGTTCCCCCACGTCGCTGCCGCAGCGCTGGGAGAGGCCGGGCCTGCGCTTGGAGCTCTGGCCGGGCTGGCTGCAGAGCACCGCTCTCTCCCCCCGCTTTCTGCAACATCACTTGCACCACGCCGTGGCTTGGCGCCAGCCGGAGGTGCGTGTATTTGGCAAGCGCCATCCAGTGCCCCGGCTCACCTGCTGGCTGGGTGATCCAGGCTGCACCTACCGCTACAGCGGCCTTCTCGAGCAGCCCGAGCCCTGGACGGAGCCCCTGCTCCAGCTGCGCCAGCTTCTGGAGGCCCACCTGGGCGCGCCCTTCAACAGCCTGCTGCTCAACCGCTATCGGGATGGCCGCGATCGGATGGGCTGGCATGCGGATGACGAACGGGAGCTGGCGGCGGGCCACCCGATTGCCTCCCTCAGCCTGGGGGCCAGCCGCACCTTGCGGTTTCGGCCCCGGCCGGGCACGGCCGGCCAGGGGGGGGAGGATCTGGCTCCCTTTGGCCTGCCGCTGCAGGACGGAGACCTCCTGGTGATGCACGCCCCCACCCAAAGCCATTGGCAACACGCCTTGCCTGCCCGCCTGGCCGTGCGGGAGGAGCGGCTCAATCTCACCTTCCGGCTGATCGCTCGGCCGCTGGCGGCCTAGCCCAGCCAGGCCACCGCATCGATCTCCACCCGGGCGCCCTTGGGCAGGGCCGCCACCTGCACGCAGGCCCTCGCCGGCGCCACCCCAGCGCCAAACACCGCCCCGTAAAGCGCGTTCACGCTGGCGAAATCAGCGAGATCAACCAGATACACCGTGGTGCGCACCACCTGGGCCGGCCCCCCCCCTGCCGCCTCGAGCACGGCCTGCAGATTGCTGAGCACCTGGCGGGTTTCGGCCTCCACATCCCCCGCCCCCACCATCTCGCCGGTCTGCGGATCAAGGGCGATCTGGCCGGAGCAATAGAGCCACCCTCCGGCTTGAACCGCCTGGTTGTAGGGACCCACCGGCTCCGGCGCCCGGCTGGTGCGGATGGCAAGGGGATCGGATGTCACAGGTTGGCCACCGCCATTGCAAGATGCATGGATTGAGCTTATGGCGCCGTTTGCCAGCCCCATCCGCACCGCCCGGCCCGCGGTTGACCGTGCAGGACCTGTGGCACCGCTACCCCGCCATGCCGCCCGATGCCTGGACCCTCCAAGGGCTCTCCCTCAGCCTGGAGCAGGGGGAGCTGGTGGGCTTGTTGGGCCCCTCCGGTTGCGGCAAAACCACTCTGCTGCGCTTGATCGCTGGTTTTGAGCGCCCGGCCCGCGGCGCCATTCTGCTCGCCGGCCGCGAGGTGAGCACCCCCCAGAGCTGCCTGCCCCCCGAATCGCGGGGCGTCGGCATGGTGTTTCAGGACTATGCCCTCTTCCCCCACCTCTCGGCCTGGCAGAACGCCTGCTTTGGCCTCCACCCCCGCGGCCGGGGCCAGGCGGCGGGGACGCTTCCCTCCCGCGAACGGGTGGCTTGGTTGCTGGAGCTGATGGGTTTGGGGGGCTTGGAGCAGCGCTACCCCCATGAACTCTCCGGTGGCCAGCGCCAACGGCTGGCCCTGGTGCGGGCCCTGGCTCCAGGCCCCTCCCTGGTGCTCCTCGATGAGCCCTTCTCCAACCTCGATGTGGAGGTGCGGCTGCGCCTGCGCAGCGAGCTGCCTGAGGTGCTCAGCCGCTGCGGCACCTCCGGTTTGCTGATCACCCACGACCCTGAGGAGGCGATGGCCATCTGTGATCGGGTGGCGGTGATGCAGGCCGGCGTGTTGCACCAGTGCGGCCCGCCGGAAGAGCTGCTGACCCAACCGGCCACCCCCTTTGTGGGGCGCTTCGTGCTGCAGGCCAACAGCCTGGCGGCCCGCCAGGATGGCCCCCTGGTGCTCACCCCGGTGGGAGCGATGCAGCGGCTGGACAGCCGGGGGCTGCAGCGCAGCGGCGCAGGGGCTTCCGGCGAAGTGTTGATCCTGCCGGAGGATCTCACCTTTGACCCCGATCCGGACGGGGCGTGTTCGGTGTTGGGGCGGGAATTTCTCGGCCAACACTGGGGCTACCTGGTGCAAGTGGGGGAGCAGCGGCTGCGCTTGCGCCTGCCCCTGAATCTGCTCTATCCCCGTGGTCAACGGGGGCAGGTGCGCTTGGCCGGCCATGGCAAGGGCTGGCTGTTTCCGGGCGGCGAGCGCCTGCGGTCCGCTCCCGCCGAGCTGCTGCTTTAACGCAGCTCCCGCCGCTGCAGCTGGCGCGCATAGGGCCCAAACCCCTGCAGGCAGGCGGCTCCGCAGTAGCTCCCGAGGCTGATCGCCTCCGCCAACCCCCAACCGGCCGCCAAGGCGGTGCTCAAACCGGCGGCGAAAGAGTCCCCCGCCCCGTAGGCATCCACCAGGGGGCCGGGCAGGTGGGGCGCGCTGAAGCAGCCCCCCGGGGTGGCCGTGCTGCCCGCCGCCGCCTCGGTGGCGATCGTGCGCCGCGCCGGCGGGGGGCCAGGCAGATCGGCGGGGATGGCCTCGGCAGGATCGAGGGCACTGCCCACCAGGGCATCGAGAATCACGCCGCTCTCCAACAACACCGGCCAGCGCACCCGCGGGGTGGCGGTGAGCATGGGGCAGCCGCGGGCCAGCCGCAGCCCGGCGGCATCGGTGGCGGTGACAAACACCCCATCGGCCTGGTGCAGCTGCGGCCAGGGCAGGGCATCCTCTGCGCAGGGCATCAACCGCTCGCCCAGCACGGTGATCGTGCGCTCGCCTTGGCCATCCACCCAGCTCACCCCCCGCCGGGTTGGGGCGTCACGCCAGGCGACGTGCAGCTCCAGGCCGAGGGCTTCCAGATCGCGGGCCGCCTGCTCGCCCACCCGATCTCGCCCGAGGGCTGTGTAGAAGGCCACGGGCTGGCCCGTGAGCTTGGCCATCTGCACGGCCGCCACGGCCCCACCGCCGGCGGGCAGATCCATCCCCTCGCTGGCGATGGCAATCGTGCCAGGAGCCGGGATCTGGCTCACCCGCAAAAAGGTGACCACCTCCACATGGCCCACCACCGCCAGCCGCAGGGCGGGCAGTTCGGGCAAGGCCTGCTGGGGCACCAGGGGCTGGCGGGCTGCGGCCGAGCTGGAACGATCAGCCACGCCAGCCATCCTTGCTCGCTCTCAGGGCGGCGAATTGCTGGGCATCGCTGGCCTGCACAAACAGATTGGTCTGCCGCTCCACGGCCAGGGAGGAGGGGATCGTGGGCAGCCCTCGGCGCCGCAGCGACCTCACCTCCTCCAGGCGACGGGTGATGGCGGGCTGGTGGGGGGCCTGGGCGGCGGCCCAGCGCAGGTTGGCTTCGGTGTATTCGTGGGCGCACCAGACGCGGGTGGGCTCGGGCAGGGCGTTGAGCTGCTGCAGGGAGTGGTGCATCTGTTCGGCTGTGCCCTCGAACAGCCGTCCGCAGCCCGCGGCAAAGAGGGTGTCGCCGCAAAACAGCTCCTCCTGCTGGCCCGGCTCTTGGGCGGGCAGGTGGTAGGCCAGATGGGCGCGGGTGTGGCCTGGCACCTCGAGCACCCGCACCGGCCGGCCGAGCAGAACCAAGCCATCGCCCTGCTGCACGCCATGGGTTTGCAGGGGAATGCGCTCCTGATCGGCCGCCGAAGCCACCACCTCGGCTTCGGGCCACCGCTGCAGCAATCCCGCCACACCGCCGATGTGGTCGGCATGGTGGTGGGTGAGGAGGATGGCGACGAGGGTCAGTTCCCTTCTCTCCAACCACTCCCTGATGGGCCCATCGACAGCTGGATCGACCACAACAGCTGCCTGTCCCTCATGGAGGACAAACACATAATTGTCGTTCAGAACAGGAACGCATTCAATCTCCATCGCCGTTTGGAGCCCTGCAGGAAGCAAAAACTAGTCCCTTTTGGCCCTATCATCCCAAAATTCAATCCGTTCTAAGCACAAGCATCCTGTGCCAATGCTTCGGAGCCAGCTGAACAGGCAGCATCATCAAACAGGCCAACCCGCATGAGTCCACAGAGCAGACTGTCTGTTTTCTTCATCCTTTCACCTGACTACTGGTCCCACACAACAGTTGCTGTGGCCTCCGTTTTAGAGCAGGCTGACAATTTGGATATCCATATTTTTTCTGAGGGAGTGAACGCGCGCTGGTTCGCAAAGGTTCAACGACTAGCCGATCATTGTGATTCCACGATCACCTACCATCCTTTTGATACGGCTCTCACGGAGGGTCTCAAAGAATGTGGGCATCTCGGGCTGTCAACCTATTACCGCTTGTTCATCCCTGATCTTTTTGCTGGCAAGGTCGATCGGCTGGTTTATCTCGATTCGGACATGGTGATTTGTTCTTCCCTCCACGAACTGGCCAGCCTGCCCCTGGACAATGGTGTGATTGGCGCGGTGCCTTCCTTTAGTGCTCAGCAAAACCAGAAGAAGGCGATCAGCCTGGGCCATGGCAAGAATTCAGCCTACTTCAATGCGGGTGTCATGTTGATCAACCCCCAAAAATGGAAGGAGGAGAGAGTGCGAGATCAATGCCTTGACTTTGCAGAGGAACATCCGGAATGCATTCAATTTGCCGATCAAGACTTGCTCAATTATGTGTTAGCTGGTCAATATAAATCTTTGCCATTGGGCTGGAATGCCACCGTCGAGATGTATGGCGATATCGACCCTGAGGATTTGGAGGGTTGCAGCCTGGATGAGCTGAAAAGCGCCCGAGCCAACCCCCACATTGTGCACTTCAACGGCTGTTTCAAGCCCTGGCATCTGAGCTATCGCCATCCTTTCAAAACCAAATACACCGCGCTGCGGCGGCGCCTGCAAAAGACCCCCTACCTGGCCGACGATTTCCCTTGGCCCTACCTCGCCAAGCCCCTGCGCGTCCTGCAGCGCCAGGCCTCTCAGTAGGGTCTTGGCACCGGCCCTCGCAACCGCCGCAAGCCCCCCGTGATCACCATCGCTCTGGCCAAGGGCGCCCTTTTGGCCGATTCGATCCGCTGCTTCCAAAGCGCAGGCCTGGACTTCTCCGCCCTACTCGACCCCGATCATCGCCAATTGATGGTGCCCAGCCGCTGCGGCCAGGCCCGCGCCCTGCTCGTGCGCAATGCCGATGTGCCCGTCTATGTGGCCTACGGGCAAGCCCAGCTGGGGGTGGTGGGGCATGACGTGTTGCGGGAGCATCAACTGCCGGTGGCCCAGCTGGTGGACCTGGGCTTTGGCGCCTGCCGCATGGCCGTGGCCGTCAAAGCCTCCAGTGGCTACGAGCGCGCCCTCGATCTGCCCGCCCACTGCCGGGTGGCCAGCAAATTCACCCGTTGCGCGGAGGCCTTCTTCGAGCAGATCGATCTGCCCGTGGAACTCATCCATCTCACCGGCTCGGTGGAGCTCGGCCCGCTCACCGGCATGTCGGAAGCGATTGTCGATCTGGTGGCCAGTGGCCGCACCCTCAAAGACAATGGCCTGGTCGCCATTGAAACCCTGTTCGAGAGCACGGCCCGGCTGATCGGCCACCCCCTCGCCCTGCGGTTGGATCAAGGAGCGCTGCAAGCCGTGGTGGCTCGCATGGCCGCCCCGTCCCCGGTGCCGTCCTGATGGCGTCCCTTGACACCGGCCGACTGAAGCGGTTGCTGCCCTACCTCGCCGCCGACCGTCGCCGCCTGTTGCTGGCCCTGCTTCTGCTCATCCCCCTGGCGCTGGCGGGGGCCCTGCAACCGCTCCTGGTGGGCCAGGCGATTGCCGTGCTCCGCGCCGAGCCCGTGCTCCCCTTCCTGCGGGGCCTGACCGTGCCCCAGGCCCTGCGGGTGCTCGTCAGCCTGTTGTTGATGGCGGTGCTGCTGCGGCTCTGCCTTCAGGGGAGCCAGAGCTACAACGTGCAAGTGGTGGGCCAGCGCCTCACGGCTCGCATCAGGGAGGCCCTCTTCCGCCATGTGGTGGCCCTCTCCCTGCGCTTTCACGACACCACCCCCACCGGCAAGCTCGTCACCCGCCTCACCAGTGACGTGGAGGCCCTGGCGGAGGTGTTTGGCAGCGGGGCGGTGGGGCTGCTCGGCGATCTGGTGAGTTTGGTGGTGATCAGCGTCACGATGCTCATGATCGAGTGGCGGTTGGGGCTGATGCTGATCGCCCTGCAAATCCCCGTCACCCTGGGCATGCTCTGGTTGCAGAGGCGCTACCGGCGGGCCAACTATCGGGTGCGGGAGGAGCTGGGTCAGCTCAACGCCGATCTCCAGGAAAACCTGCAGGGCTTGGAGGTGGTGCAGATGTTTCGCCGCGAGGGGGAGAACAGCCGCCGCTTTCGCCAAACCAATCAGGCCTACCGCCGGGCGGTGGATGGCGTGATTTTTTACGACAGCGCCATCTCCGCCATGATCGAGTGGGTGAGCCAGGCGGCCATCGCCCTGGTGCTCGCTGCGGGGGGCGCCCTGGTGACCGCCGGCAGCATGGGCCTGGGCACCCTCACCACCTTCATCCTGTTCTCCCTGCGCCTTTTTGATCCGCTGCGCCAGTTGGCGGAACGGTTCACCCAGATCCAAGGGGGTTTGACGGCGGTGGAGCGGATCGATGAGCTGCTCAGCAGGCCGATCGAGATCAGCGATCTCCAGGAGGCCTCCCGCAGCGAAGCGGCCCGGCGCAGCGCCGAGCGGCGCTACAGCCCGGGTGAGGTGGTGTTTGAGTCGGTGAGCTTTGCCTATCGGCCCGATGATCCGATCCTGCACGACCTGAGCTTTCGCATCAGCCCGGGCGAGCATGTGGCGATCGTGGGACCCACCGGATCCGGCAAGACCACGATCATTCGCCTGCTCTGCCGGCTCTATGAACCGCAGGCCGGGCGCATCCTTCTCGATGGCATCGACATTCGCGAATTGCCGGTGGCCGTGCTCCGCCAGCGGCTAGGGGTGGTGTTGCAGGACACATTTCTGTTCAGCGGCAGCGTGGCCAGCAACGTGCGCCTGGACTGTCCGCTGAGCGACGCCGAAGTGGAGCGCCTCTGCCTCGATCTCGGCCTGGGAAGCCTGTTGCAACGGTTGCCGGCCGGCTTGCACACCTCCTTGCGCGAGAGGGGCTCCAACCTCTCCTCGGGCGAGCGGCAACTGCTCGCCGTGGCCCGGGTGGCCGCCCGCGACCCCTCGGTGTTGGTGATGGATGAGGCCACAGCCTTCCTGGATCCCTCCACCGAAGCCACCCTCCAGCGCGACCTGGAGCACCTGCTGCAGGGCCGCACCGCCATCGTGATCGCCCATCGCTTGGCCACCGTCGAGGCCGCCCACCGCATCTTGGTGTTGCGCAAGGGGGTGTTGGTGGAGAGCGGCACCCATCGCCAGCTGCGGGCGGCCGGGGGCCTCTACGCCCAGCTGGCGGATCTCCAGGAGAAGGGGTTGGCCACCTTCTGAAGATCTGGCTGGAGCGTCTCCTCCAGCCAGGCGGCCATCAGCTGCGCCACCTCCAGCGGCCGCTGCACCATCGGCAGATGGCCGGCGCCCTCCAACACCTCCAGCCGGTGATCGCTTGCATAGCCGGCGAGATGGCGCACATAGCGGGGTTCCATCACCTGATCTCGGCTCCCGGCAATCCAGAGGCTGGGCACGGTGAGGGACTGGGTCAGGCGGGGCAGCTGCTTCACGGCTCCCCGGTTGGTGCTGCAGGCCAACAACCCCCTGGCAGCGCGGTGTTCCGCCAGCAGCGGCGCGCGCAGCGCCCGGAGCAGGGGCCAGTGGGCCAGGCCCCGGGGCCTGAGCCCGAGCAGGAGGGAGCCGCCCCGGCGCAGCTGGCGGAAGGGACGGGGTTGATACACCCCTCCCCCGGCGGCGATCTGCACGAGCCCCTTCAGCTGATCGCCAAGCGGCGCAGCCGCGTGGAGGGCCACACTGCCCCCCAGGGAATGGCCAACGAGCACCACGGGCTGGCTTCCCACCTCCCGCTTCACCCACTCGGCCACCCAGCGGCCGTAGCTGCTCAAGGAGGGCTGCAAACCTCTCGGTCGGGGGGTCGAGCCAAAGCCCGGCAGGTCGGGGGCGAGAAGCTGGCAGTGGGGTTTCAGCTCGTTGGCCAGGGGCTCCCAGAGCCTGCCGGACAACAGCCAGCCATGCAGGGCCACCAGGGTGAGGGGGATGGCAGGGTCGCCGCTCACGCTCGACCGGGCAAGGAAGGCCTCAACATCGCGCAGCCTGGCCGCGATCCGCGAAGATCTTCAGACAGCGTTGTTCTTCCTGAGGCCGAAACCTTGCCGGTGGACTCCCCCACACCACATTCCGAGAGCCGGGAGGCGCTGTTCACCAACCTCTACGGAGCGGGCTACCGCTGCTGTGATCTGCCCGGAGCCCGGCTGGAGGCGGTGCTCAGCCAGGAGCGGCCGATCGATCTGATCGAGCTGGAGGCCCTCTGCGACGCCGTGGGATGGAACCGCCGACCCCTGCGTCGGGTGCGCAAGGCGCTGCAGCACAGCCTGTTGCGGGTGGGCCTGTGGCGACACGACGAACGCTTGCCGCGCCTGGTGGGCTTTGCCCGCTGCACCGGCGACGGCGTGGTGGAAGCCACGGTGTGGGACGTGGCCGTGCATCCCCTCTACCAAGGGGCGGGCCTGGGGCGCCAGCTGATGGACTACGTGATCAGCAGCCTGCAGGAGCGGGGCGTGGAGCGGGTGACCCTCTTCGCCGATCCGGGCGTGGTGGAGTTTTACAGCCATCAGGGCTGGGAGCTGGAACCTCAAGAGCGGCGCTGTGCCTTCTGGTACGCCCCGTAGCGCTCGGCCAACCGCTGCGGATCCTCCCCCCGAAACCAGGCGCGCCGCAGTTGGGCATTGCTCCAACAGGTGCGCAGCAGGCCCAGTTGGCGCCAGCGCCTGCCATCCACCCGGAAGCGACCGGCCAGGGTGCGGATCGGCAACACGTCCCGCAGGCGCCAGACCAGATCCAGATCTTCCATCAGGGGAAGCGGCCGAACCCCGCCCACCTGCTCGAGCACCTGGCGGGGCACCAGCAATCCCTGATCGCCATAGGGCAGCTGGGCCACCACGGTGCGCCAACTCACCAGCTGCTCCACCAGCCGCAGGCCAAGCGATGGGCCGGCAATGCCGAGATGGAAGGCCCAGCAAGCGGTTGGCCCCTGTTGCAGCGCCGCGTTGACGGTCTGCGCCCAACCCTCTGGCAGGCGGCCATCGCCATGGAGCAGAAGCAGCCAGGGCGCCGCTGTGGCAGCGATTCCTTTTTGCAGTTGGCCGCCTCGGCTGGGCGGGCAGGTAAGCACCCGGGCCCCCGCCAAGCGGGCCACGCGGCGGGTGGCATCGCTGCTGCCCCCATCCACCACGCACACCTCTCGCACCAGCCGGGGCGCCCCGGCCAGATCGGCCAACAGGGCAGGCAAGCGCGGCGCTTCGTTGCGCGCCGGGATCACGACGGCCAGAGGAGCGCTCATCGCCAGGCCGCCAGATCCAGCGCATGATCGAGATCGCGCCGTTCGGCCAAGAGCACCGGCTGGATTCCCACCGCCGCTGCCGCTGCCAAGGTGCTCGCGAGCACCCGCTCGCTCCCCCAGGGGATGGGGTGGCGGGCTCCGGCGAACAGCCGGCAGCTGGGGGTGGTGGGGCGAAGGCCGATCAACCAATAGCCGCCATCGCAGGCGGGCCCCACCACCACCTCAGCGCTTCGCAGGGCGGCAAAGGCGCTGAGCAGATCGTCGCTGCAGAGCTGGGGGAGGTCGCTGCCCACCACCACCAGCCGCTGAATGCCCTCCCGCCTGGCCCGTGTCACCTGGCGTTGCAGACGCAGCCCCAGGCTCCCCTCGCCCTGGTGCACCAACCGCTGCACCGCCAGGGCCCGGCCCCAGCGGCGGCCGGCTTGCGGGCCCACGCCGCTCACGGCCAACACCACCTCGATGGCCTGCCCTGCGGCCCGCCCTTCACTGGCGGCTTGCTGCGCCGCGGCGAGGCCATGCAGCAACAGCCTGGCCTGCACCGCCGCCGCGCGGGAGATTCCGATCGAGGCGGCCAGGCGCCGTTTGCAGCGGCCCGGGGCCGGCCAACGCGCCATCAAGACCAGTTGTTGGCGGGGGGGACTCCTCCAGAGGCCGTGGCGGAGCCGCCTCGGCTCGCTCACTGCTGACGCGGCAGGTTGGCGGGGCGAACGGAGACCTCCAGCGTGTCTTGCAAGCGGCGGATCCGCATCGGCAGGGGTTGGCCGATCTTGGCCTGATCCACCGCCAGTTGCACATCGGAGGGGTTTTTCACGTCCTTTCCATCCACCTGCTCGATCAGGTCGCAGGGTTTGATGCCCCCCTGGGCGGCGGGGCTGCCGGCCACCACATCCACCACCACGATCCCGTTGATCTCAGGCAGGCGGCATTGGTTGGTGCTGCTGTTGATCTCCCGCGCCAGTTGGGGCGTCAGGGCCTCCAGGCGCACACCGATGTAGGGGTGGCTGGCATAGCCCCGCTCCAGGATCTGGGCGGCGATCTTGCGGGCGGTGTTGATCGGGATGGCGAAGCTCAAGCCGGCGCCTGGAGCCTGGCGAATGGCCGTGTTGATGCCGATCACCTGGCCGCGGTCGTTGATCAAGGGCCCGCCGCTGTTGCCGGGGTTGACCGCCGCATCCGTTTGCAAATAAGGCACCCGCTGACCTTCACCGACGGCATTGGTGCGTTGGATGGCGCTGATGATGCCCGCGGTGACGGTGTTGTCCAAACCGAGGGGATTGCCGATGGCAATCGCCCACTCGCCGGGCCGCACCTTGCTCGAATCACCGAGGGGAGCCACCGGCAACCCCGTGGCCACCACCTTCACCACGGCCACATCCGTGAGGGGGTCTTCCCCCAGGACCTTGCCCGCAAAGCTTCGGCCATCGGGAAGGGTGACGCCCACCTCGGTGGCTCCGTCCACCACGTGGGCATTGGTGAGCAGCACCCCGTCGGAGCGGGTGATGAAGCCGGAGCCCTGGCCCTGTTGTTGCTGGATGGAGGGACCCTGACCAAACAGGCCGCCGAGCGGGTTGAGGGTGCGCTTGATCGTGTCGATGCGCACCACGGCCGGGCCAACCTTGTCCACGGCGGACACGATCACGTTGCTGGTGGGCTGCAGGGCGGGTGCGGCCGGGGCGTCGCTGATCCGCAGCTTTTCGCTGACGGGGCCTTTGGGCTGCCACCCGCCCGTGCAGCCGCTCAGCGCCGCCAACAAGGCCACTGCGGGGACAACCAGGGGGGTGAGGCGGGTCACCATGAGAGGTGAGGGAGGTTCATCATTAAAGGGCAGCGATGAACGAGTGCAGCCCCCCTGCCCTGCTTATATTCCCTTGTTCGATGACGCGGGGGGAGGGCGGTGCAGCACGGTGAGGACCTTTGGCCCCAGGTGCAGGACGCGCTTCAAGCCACCCTCAGCAAGCCCACCTTCGAAACGTGGATCCGGCCGGCCCGCTGCCGGGAGTTCAGCGACAACCGCCTGAACCTGGAGGCGCCCAACAGCTTCGCCTGCACCTGGCTGCGCAAGCACTACCTCAGCCAGATCGAGGAGCTGGCGTCCGACCTGGCGAAGCGCCCTGTCACGGTGTCGGTGGAAGTGGCGGCGGAGCCCATCGCCGCCGCGGGAACCGCAGACCATGGTGGCGTCCAGCCCATTCAGGCGGGGAGGCCCATCCATGGGGGGGAGTCCGCCGCCAAAGCCGTTGCCAGAGGCGGCAGCAGCGAGGCTGGGCGCAGCGACCATCCGGGCGGGGACGCCGGCCTCAACCCCCGCTACGTGTTCAGTCGGTTTGTGGTCGGCTCCAACAGCCGCATGGCCCACGCAGCCGCCTTGGCTGTCGCTGAAGCCCCGGGGCGGGAATTCAACCCCCTGTTTCTCTGTGGCGGGGTCGGACTCGGCAAGACCCATCTGATGCAGGCCATCGGCCACTACCGCTTGGAAATTCACCCGGATGCCAGGGTGTTTTACGTCTCAACAGAAACCTTCACCAATGATCTGATTCAAGCGATTCGCAAAGATGGCATGCAGGCGTTTCGCAATCGCTATCGGGCGGCTGATTTGATCCTGGTGGATGATATTCAGTTCATTGAGGGCAAGGAATACACCCAGGAGGAGTTCTTTCATACGTTTAATGCCCTGCATGAGGCGGGTCGGCAGATCGTCATCGCCTCCGACCGCCCGCCCAGTCACATCCCCCGCCTGCAGGAGCGATTGATCTCCCGTTTTTCAATGGGGCTGATTGCCGACATCCAAGCGCCAGACTTGGAAACAAGAATGGCGATCCTCCACAAGAAAGCCGAGCAGGAGCACATGTCCCTGCCGCGCGAATTGATCCAATACATTGCCGGCCGCTTCACCTCGAACATCCGTGAGCTGGAAGGGGCTTTGACCAGAGCCGTGGCCTTTGTGTCGATCACCGGCCTGCCCATGACGGTGGAATCGGTGGCGCCCATGCTCGACCCCCTCGGCACCAATGTGGAAGTCACCCCCCAACAGGTGTTGGACAAGGTGGCCGAAGTGTTTGAAGTGGCGATCGAAGAAATGCAAAGCCCCAGCCGCAAGCGTGCCGTCAGTCAAGCCAGGCAAGTGGGCATGTTCCTGATGCGTCAGAGCACAACCCTGTCGCTGCCGCGAATCGGCGAAGTGTTTGGCGGCAAGGATCACTCCACGGTGATGTATGCCGTGGAGCAGGTGGAGAAGAAGATCAACAACGATCCAGCCTTGGCCCGGCGCATTCAACAGGTGAGAGATCTGTTGCAGATTGACTCACGAAAGCGGCGCTGATCCATGGCCTATAGTCCGCGTTCTGCATGCAGGTTGTCCCGCTGATGAGACGGGTATTGCTGGTGATGATCCAACCGCCGGGTTGCAGCGGCGTGCAAGGATTAATTTACAATAAACTTCTTCCCTATTTTGATAGCCAGGGCTGGGAAGTTCATTTCGCTGGGCCAGCGCCTTGGCTGTTCTCTGTGTTAACAGAAGAGCTGAATTATCCCTCTGAACGGCTGCATTACACAACAAATGTTTCTGCATCGCATCGCTTTTCTGTTGAGAAGAATCGCCACGCCAAACGATCCATTCCCTATCTTTTCTTTGGTGGTTTGCAACTGGTGTCCCGCCTCGTTGAGCGCCTCATCGGCCATGACAGCGATGCCTACCTCCTGCGTGGCCTTGAGAAAACAGTGCGCCAAGCGGAGCGCGACTGGAATTTTGATCTGATTGCTGGCAAGAGTCCTGATTTCAAGGTGTTGAGATTGGTGAGTCAAATCACCCGATCACTGCAGAAACCCTTCTTGGCGATGGTGGTGGATCCCTATGGAGCCCGGGATGAAGCTGGTTTTTATCCGACAACCCCTGAATTGCAGCGGGAGATTCTCGATCAGAGCTGTGGCACGCTCTTCATGTCTCCGCTGACCAAGGACCGATATCTGGACGCTGGTCTCGTTTCGCCAGCCAAAGCGCGTTATTTCACCGATAGCTATCCCGAAATGGCCGAGCTCTACCAACGCCAGCGCAGTGCGCTGGCCAGCCGGAGCGGCGACGCCAGAGCGGGGCGGGGGCAGCTGCAGTTGATCTACCTCGGCATGTTGCCTGAATGGCGACCGATCGAGACCTTCCTGGATGCCTTCAGCGATGTTGCCAGCCAGGCGGATGGTGCCGCTCCCTTTGCGCTGTCGATTTTTGGCTATGTCTACCCTGCCGCCCAACAACGCATCCATGCCGACCCGGGTTTGGCAGAGCTGATCCAGGTGCGCCCCATGGTCTCCTACACCCAATCCCATCTGCTTGCTGAGGATGCAGACCTTCAGTTTGTGGTGATTGGGCCCCGGCACCTGGATAATTTCCCTTCCAAGTTTTTCGAATATCTCGGTCACCACAAACCGATCTTGGTGTTGGGGCCGCTGCAGAATCCCCTCAAAAAGATTGTGGATGATCTGCAGATTGGTTGCTATGTCGACAGCCGCGATTATGAGGCGATTCGCGATGCCTTGCTGCAGCTACAGAGCAATTACAGCTTCTACAAGGATGCTTACCGCAGAAACGCTGCTGCCATTGAAGCCTACAGCGCCCACCGAGTGGCCGAGCACTTTTGTCGCGTCTTGGATGATGCCCTGGCCCCTCCAAGATCGTCCTAGCCTTTCGTAATCGGCTCACTGCGATCCAAACCTTCCACCTCCCCCTCAAACACCCGACTGACCAGGATATCTGAGGCTTCAATCGTCATCAGGTCTGTTTTGGAGAGGGTGCTGCCCATTTCCGTGAACAGGCGGTTGGCTTGCCGCATGCGTGCGCGGTCGATCGCATTGCGAATCGAGCGGGCATTGGCAAAGTAGGGGAGTTGGCGGCGTCGTTTGATGTAGAGGGAAAAGGCTTCAGTGGCCTCCTGGCTAAATCGATAGTTTTCACTGGCAAGAATCAGTTTGGCGATCGCCAGCAGTTCCGCGTCCGTATAGTCTGGGAAGTCAATGTGATTGGCCACCCGCGAAGACAGGCCTGGATTCGACTGATAAAACACATCCATTCGCTCCTTGTAGCCAGCAAAAATCACCACCAGGTCGTTGCGACTGTTTTCCATGACTTGCAGGAGGATTTCAATCGCTTCCGCTCCGTAATCTCGCTCATTATCCGGCCGATAGAGATAGTAGGCCTCATCAATAAATAACACACCACCCATCGCCTTTTTCAACATATCTTTTGTTTTGGGAGCTGTGTGGCCAATGTATTGACCAACCAGATCATCGCGGGTTGCGGTTACCACATGGCCTTTTTTTACGTAGCCCAGGCTGTGCAGAATTTTGGACATCCGCTCCGCCACTGTGGTTTTACCTGTGCCTGGCCGCCCGGTGAACGACATGTGCAAGCTGGGGGGCGTGGTTTGCAATTCCATCTGCTCCCGCGCACGGTTCACCACCAGCAGAGCGGCGATTTCACGGATGCGCGCCTTGACAGGTCGAAGACCGATCAACTCTTCATCCAGATCACTCAACAGCTGGTGAATGCCTGCGGCGTCGTAGGCGCTCTGCAGATTCACGCGGGGCTCATCTGCCTCCAGGGCCTCAGAGAAGCTCATCAATCTGTGCGGCAAACGACTGCTCATCTGGCCCGATCTCTCCTGGTTCCTCTTCAGCTCGCACTGTCAAATTGACGTAGGTGCGACCAAAACTGATGTCGGGAAAACGCCCGGCCTGCTCCGAGAGCGCGTTCAACTTTTCCAAAAAGACCCTGGTGCTCTCGTAATCAACGAATTCGATCCGCCTTTCCAGGCGTTCAGGACGCGGGCGGTGAGTCCATGGCTGTTCCATACGGCCTAGATTACGCCTGCTCCTCTACCTGCGAATCCAACGCATCCAGGCAGTCGGTGCGGGCTTTGCTCAAACGGTCAGCCCAGGCAGCCGCATAGGCCTGGTTGGCCGCCTGTTCGGCAGATGCCGCGCTGGCGAGAGGGTGGGGAAAGGTCCCACGGATCGCCGCATTGGTGACGCAAAACATCGCCTTTTGAAAGCTCATGCAGATCTTCACTCGCACGTCCCCCTCACCCCTGCCCTGCTCCTGATACCAGCTGTGCAAACGCTCAGGCAGGTGGCGATACATGTCCTGCATCAGCAGGCTGGGCGGAATCCCGGCCCCCATCGTGGGCAAGGGATCGGCAAAGAGGGCCCCGTAGGCAAAGGCAGCCTGATCAGGAGGAATCTGGCGAGCCTGGGCGTTGAACGACACCGTGCCAAGGAAGGGGGTGCCGCGCAAAAACACCGCCTCCACGTAGGGCACGGCGACATCCACCAAAAAGGTGAGCCCCGCCTCCGGTGGCAGCACCCAAAACGCTTGCTCGCCCACCCGCACCTGATAGCTGATCGGGTTGGCCGCCGCAGCCACCAACCCCCGCTTGATGAACTCAACGACGTCCTCAATCGTGGCGACGCTCCCCTGCTGCTCCGCTTGGGCCAACGCCAGAAACAGATCGCTCATCACCCGCCAGAATTGCCCCAGGGCGTGGGTGGTGGCAGCGGAGCGAATCAGTTCGGGCAGAAACTCTGGAAACAGGGGGTTGAGCAGAGCCAGGAGCGGATCCCTGCGGGTTTTGCAGCGGATGATCGCTGCACAATTCTCGCGAAAGGATTCACCATCCAAATAGGCGTCCAACCCACCGGTGCCATGCCAGAGCATGGCGCGCATGCAATATTCCGCATACTCAAAATTGATCCGGTCGTGGATCAAATGCCTCCAGATCTTGGCAGGGCTGAGATCGCCATCCAGAAATTTAAAGATCGGGAATGGATTCAGAAACTGCTCTTCGGCTTGATAGATCAGATTGCGACTGTAAGCATCGAGCACCACGCCATAACTCTCCAACACATCCACCACTTGCATCACGTGGCATGGCGATTCGGCCAGCAAGGTCTCGCCCGCCAGGAGGCGTCGTGCCAATTCCGTCCCATCCGGTTGGCCGCCGCTGCGCGTCAACAGCTCGGGGATGACTGGCATCAGCCCACCCCCTGGCCAGCGAGGGCCTGGAGCATCGCCGGCACCTTCGCCATGGCGGTGGTGGTGCTCTCCGAGAGCCTGCCCAACAGGCTCGGCAGCAGCCCCAACCCCACCACGGCCAACGCCAAGGCGGTGGCGGGGATGGTTTCTCGGGGGGCCACGGGAGCCAGGCGGATGTCCAGTCGGCTGTGAAGGGTGCGGTCCTCGACGGGAGTGATCGCCAAACGGCCAAAGAACACGCGGTTGACCAGGAGCAGGAAATACACCGCCGTCAGCCCGGAACCCACCATGCAGAGCAGCGTGGCCGTGGGGAAGGCGGAGATGGCGCCGCGAAACACCAAGAACTCGGAGATGAAGCCACACATCCCGGGCATGCCGGCGCTCGCCATCACCCCGAGAATCATCAGCGTGCCCGTGAAGGGCAGGCCGCGCTCAGGGTTGAGCAGGCCGCGCAACACCTCCAAATCGCGGGTGCCGGTTTTGCGATACACGATGCCCACCAATAAAAAGAGCAGGGCGGAGATCAGCCCATGGCTCACCATCTGAAATTCCGCCCCCATCAAACTCACCGGCGTGGCGGCAGCCGCCGCCAGCAGGATCGAGCCCATGTGGCCCACCGAGCTGTAGGCCACCATGCGCTTCATGTCGCGCTGGGCAATCGCGGCCAAAGAGCCGTAGAGCACGGAAACCGCCGCCCAAATCGCCAGCCATGGCGCCATCACGGCCCAGGCTTCGGGGAAGAGACCCAGGCCAAACCGCAACATCCCGTAGGTGCCCAATTTCAACAACACCCCGGCCAACAGCACGGAAACGGGCGTGGAAGCTTGGGTGTGGGCGTCGGGCAGCCAGGAGTGGAAGGGCACCAGAGGGATCTTGATGCCAAAGCCCACCAACAACATCGCCAGCAACACCAACTGGCTGCCCAGGCCCAATTGTTCGCTGCTCACCGGCAGGAAACTGAAATCCAGGGAGCCGCGCAGCACCGCCAGGGCCAGGAAGGTGGCCAGGATCAGAAAGCCGGAAACGGCTGTGAACAGCAGAAACTTGGTGGCTGCCAAAGCTTTGCCGGCCCCGCCCCAGACGGAGATCAGCAACCACAAGGGGATGAGCTCCAGCTCGTAGAACAACAAGAACAACAGCAGGTTTTGGGCGAGAAAGGCGCCATTCACCGCCCCGCTGATGAGCAGCAACAGGGCGAAATACATGCGGGGTCGCTGACTGATGTCGCGGGTGCAGATCACTGCCACCAAGCTCAGGGCGCCGTTGATCACCACCAGGGGCAGGGAGAGACCATCGATGGCCAGGCTGTAGGTGAGGCCCAGATCCTGGATCCAGGGAAGCGTCTCCTGCAGTTGCAGCCCCCCCTGCTGGGGATCGACCGACAGGAGCACCACCACGCTCCAGGCCACCTGCAGGCAGAGCACCACCAGGGCCACCTTGCGCATCAGGCCCTCGGCGGGCTGGCCTGGCCAGAGCACCAGCACCAGGGAGCCCAAAAACGGAATCAGCAGCAACAGGCTCAACATCAGCTCAGCCTCCCCTCTGCAGCCAGAAGAGACTGGCAAAGAGCACCACGATGGCGGTCATCAGCGTGAGCACATAGCTCTGCAGTTGGCCGCTCACGCCGAGCTTCAGGCCCTCGGCGGTGGCCATGGAGGCCAGCCCCACCTTTTCGGCCAGGCGGCTGACAATCTGGCGATCGAAGCCATTGGTGAGCCGTGCCAAGCCGGCCACAAAGGCCACGATCGTGTTGCGGTAGAGCCGATCGGTGTAGAAATCCGCCGCCAACAGATCCTGCAAGGCCCGCAGGGGCCGGATCACCGAGCGGGAGGAGAAGCTGGCCACCGGCACAAACACCTCGGCCACCAGGCCGAGCACCCCGCTGATCAGCACCAGGATCCCCGCCGTTGTCGAGACGCCTCCCAGCCCCAAGGAGGGCTCCAGCCGCTGCATCACCGCGGGCAACAGCGCCACGATCACCCCGAGGCTCACCATCGGCAGGGCCATCAACCAGATCACCTCGGGCGTGCGTTTGGTCTTCGGGTGGGGCTGATCGAGAAACACCTGTCGGTACACCCGCACCAGATTGAACACGGTCAGAGTATTGGTGAGCAGCACCACCCCGGCAAACAGGGGGGTTTGGGGCAGCAACACCTCCACCAGCCGAGACAGACACCAGAAGCCCGCCAAGGGAACCACGCCCGTCAGGGCGGCACCGCCGAGCAGAAAGGCGCTGGTGGTGGCGGGCATCCGTTGGGCCAGGCCACCCAACTCCGTGATGTCTTGGCAATTGGTGGTGGCAATCACGCTGCCCACACTCATGAACAACAGCGCCTTGGCCAGCCCATGGGCCAGTAACAGCAACAGGGCGATGGCGGGTTGTTGCAGGGCGATCGCGATGAACACCAGCCCCAGATAGGAGGTGGTGCCATAGGAGAGGGCCCGCTTCAGATCCACCTGGGCGATGGCCACCAGGGCCCCGGCCAGGGCGCTGATCGTGCCCACCACCAGCAACACGTCCACGGCCAGAGGGGAGAGCCGCAGCAGGGGCATCACCTTCACCAACACCAGGGCGCCGCAGGTGACCACGGCGGAGTTGCGCAGGATCGAGGCGGGGTTGGGCCCCTCCATCGCCTCATCCAGCCAGAGGTGCATCGGGAACTGGGCGCATTTGCCCATCGGACCCGCGATCAACCCCAGGCCGATCAGGGTGCCCGCCAAGGGCGTGATCTCGCCGTTGGCCAGCGCCGTGGCCGACCAGCGATCCAGGGCGTCAAAGGAGAGGGAGGGGGCCCAGGCGGCGAGCGCCACCACCGCCATCAACAGCAACACATCCCCCACCCGCTTGGTGAGGAAGGCATCGCGAGCGGCGGTGACCACCAGGGGTTGGGCATACCAAAACCCCACCAACAAATAGGTGGAGAGGGTGAGCATCTCCAGCAGGAAGTAGGAGATGAACAGATTGCTGCTCAACACCACCCCGGCCATGGCCCCTTCAAAAAAGCCCCCCAGGGCATAGAAGCGCGCCAGCGACCATTCCTTGTCGAGATAGCCCAGGGCAAACACCTGGCCCACCAGGCTCATGAAGGTGACCAGCTCAAGGGCGGCCAGGTTGGTGAGCGAGAGGTCAAAACCGATGTGAAGGTCGAGATCGGCCACCCGAAACCAGCTCCAATCCAACTGCTGGGGGCCTAACTGCAACACCTCCTGGATGATGAAGCTGCCGTGCAGCACCGCCACCAAGGTGACCAACAAGTTGAGATAGGCCGCTGGGCGGGGGCCATTGCGTTTGATCCAACCCGCCGCCCAGGGCAGGGAGAGCAACACGCCGCTGAATCCATAGAGCGGAATCAGCCAGGCCAGCTGAATCGGCAGAGGTAAGGCGGAAACCACAGGGGAACTCATCATGGGAACCCCTTTGCGGGGGTGGTTTGAGGCTGGAACGAGGTGGAGGGATCAGATGGCCGCCCCGGCCAAGGCTGGGGACGGGGCGGATTCCAGGCTGATCAGCCAGGCGTCCAGCTCTTCACCATGCTGCCGTTCCTCGCGCCACAGATCGTGGAAGAAGGCTTCATTCTCCCCATCGCCGAGGCGCTGGCAGAGGGCCATGGCCTCCGCATAGTGGGTCACCAGCTGCCACTCCAGCTCCCGGTTGAGCCGGAGCAAACCCACCAAGGTGTCGGCGTGTCGGGCGGGCTGCAACTGGGAGGCGCCGGGCGCCACCCCGAGCTGGATCATGCGCTTCACGATCCTCTCGGCGTGCTGCATCTCCTCCACGGTCTCCCGGCGGAAGCGATCGGCGGCGACGCTGTCGCCCCACTGCTCGGCCAACACGGCTTGGGTGAGATATTGCTGCACCGCGCTGAGCTCCAGGCTGAGGGCCCGGCCGAGATCGGCGAGCACCCTGGTGTGAACGGGAGGGGTGGCCATCAGAGGCGCCGCGCGCCGCTGGCCGAGAGGGCCGGCTCCACCTCCTGGTGGGGACGGGCAATGATGTGCGCGGCGACCAGGCCATCGCCCACCCGCTCGCAGGCATCGGCCCCGGCCCGCACGGCGGCGTTCACGGCTCCGGTTTCGCCGCGCACCATCACGGTGACGTAACCGCCGCCCACAAACTCCCTGGCCACCAGGGTGACTTCAGCCGCCTTGGTCATCGCGTCCGCGGCCTCGATCGCCGGCACCAGGCCCCGGGTTTCGATCAGGCCCAGGGCGATGCCATGGCCTGAGGAGGGACCCTTGGGAAAAGCAAGGGCGGAGGGTTGGCCGGGGGCCGCGGGGATGCCTGCTCCGCTGCCCCGGCTTAGGCCGCCTTTGGCGGGGGCGGCAGGGGTCGAGGCGGCGGAGGGGGGAGGGGCGTCCGCGCTGGAGGGCTCCCCGCCGCTGGGGGGTGTGGCCGCGCTGTCAACAGCGCTGGCTTGGCTCGCCAGCGCGGGGCTGTCGACCATCTCCACCACGATCTCAGGCGGAGTGGCCGGGGCGGCAGCCGCTGCGGCGCTCACCGCCGGGAGCAGGGGCAGGGGGGCTTCCTCGGCGACGGGGGGTGGGGGAGCGCTGGCCTTGGCAGGCACCGTCCGACGCGCAGGGGTGCCGCGTGAGGCAGCCTGTGATCCGGTGGCCTTGCGGGCGGGGCGGCTGGAGCGGGAGGTGGGGGCCATGGCGCGGAGGAAGAGTGGCGGGGATGGGCGGGGAGATGGGCGGCGTGCGGTCCGCCATGGAGAGGCCTCAGCCGTCGGGTTCCCAGAAATCGATGATTCCGCCGATCGTCAGGTCGGTGTGCACCTCTGGATTGCCGCAGGCGAAGCGGGCGGCGCTGCCGCTGGCGGTGAACACCCAATTGCCGACGTTGGCTCCCACCGGATCAACAGCGACGCTGAGCTTGCCTTTGCTGGTGCGCAACACCCGCAAATCCATGTGGGCCAAACCCTCCACCCGTTGGGTGCAAACCAGGGAGCCAGCCACCTGCATGATCTCCATCAGGCCGCTCCCCCCTGGCTTGGGGCCCCTTTGCCGGCTTGACCGGTGGAGGTCTGGCCACCGTTGCTGGCGGCGTCCTTGGCGGGGGCGGATTTGGCGGCGTCCGGATCCCAATGGTCGATGATCCCCACGATGGTGAGATCGCTGGGATAGGACTTGCTGCCGGCGGCTTCCCGGGCAGCGGAGCTACCCACGCAAATCACCCAATCGCCCGGAACGCAGCCCACCGCGTCGACAGCCACCTTTTGCGTGCTGCCATCGAGAACAACCTGCAGATACTTGTGCTCGAAATCGGGGATCCGATTGGTGGAGACCAGCGGTTTCACCACTTTGCAGATGATCATCTCAGTGGGCTCCTGCCGTGGCGAAGGAAATGGTGGAGCCCACCGCTTCGGCGGGCACATGCCGATCCTGATCCCGAACCGTGAGCAACACGTGGATCAAGCCCTGTTGGTGGAGATCCGCGTAGCGGGATTCGATCGCCGCCTGCACCCTCTGGGCGTGGAGCACGGCGCGCTCCTTGCCGCCTGGCACCTGGCCGTGGTAGTCGAAGCGCACCACCACCGGGATGGGCAGGCCGCGGGAGACATTCAATCCCTTGAAGATCTTCACGCCCACATCGAGATCGGGCGCGCCTTCCTCCACCGTGTCCATGTAGGCGAAGTAGGTGAGGTTGCGCAGGTGGATCTCCTTGAAGCCGATGCCCACCCCGATGAAGCGCTCGGCGTGGCCGGCGTCGGGGTAGTGGCCGCCATGAACCTGGCGCACATAGTCGATCTGGGAGAGGTTGTTGGCGATCAGGCGGCTGATGAAGCGCACCATCCCCCCATCCGGCGTGGAAGCCGCCGCTTGCTCCACCAGGGTGACGATTCGCGCTTCGGCTTCGGCGGCGGAGAGATGGCGGGTGGCGTCGTAGACCGCCATGGCATCGAGCCAGGTGTCGAGGCGGGTGGTGCCATCGCGGCCCGGCACATGCACGCGGATCGCGTCGGTGTCGGTGTCGATGCCCATCAGCAACAGATCCACCGAGGCGCCACAGCAGAAGCTGTTTTCGATGGCGGTTTGGAAGTCCGCCAGCCGCTGCCAGCCGCTGCTCGCCGCCTCTTCATCGTGGCTGCCGTGGGCGGCGCAGCCCTCGTGGGAGGGATCCCGGGAGCTGAAGTGGTAGAGCACCGCCTTCAGATAGCGGGTGTCGGCATGGGCTGGGTTCGGCAACCCTTCGCGATAGCGCCGATGCTCGGTTTTCACCCAACGGTTGACGGTGTTCTCCACGTCGAACAGGGCACCGGCATGGGGCCGTCGCCGCACGGAGCTGAAGGGGATGCGCAGGGCGGAGGCCACGGCATGGGCCAAGCGGCCGTCGGCGCAGGGGGTGATGTCGAGCAGGTGGAAGCCACACTCGAGCAAGAAGGCGTTGAAGGCCTCGGCGGCCGGTCCACCCGGGCGGCCATCGAGGGGATCGTCCTGGAAAAAGGCGGCACTGGTCTGCTCGTAGGTTTCAAACAGACACCAGGCGAAGAGCGTGCGCATGTCCAGCTGGGTGACCCAGGCCGTCTCCAGCAACGCTGCGGGCAGTTCAAAGCCCAGCTCGGCCCTGGCCAACTCCTGGGCCCGCTCTTCAAAGCGATCCTCGTGTTGCAGGGCTGAGATCCGCTTGAGCACGGGCACCAATCGGTCGAAGGCGCCCTTCACCCGGGTGTCGTAGGCCTGGAGGGCCGCATTGGCCTGGGCATTGGTGAGCGGATGGAGCGTGCTGGCGCCCGAGCCCCGGCGCAGGGGCCGCCTGGAATCCATCTCTGCAGGCGGCTCGCTGGTCGCCTTGCCCGAGCGCACATCGGCTAGTCGTGCCCTGAAGGCCTCCGGCGAGAGCTCCCAGCGCCGACGGGGCGAACTCGCTGCCTGCAACCGCGGCCCAGTGACCGGACGTCGTGGCATCGGGATCAGCCTCGGGCTCCGCCGGAGACCGTGATGAGGGATCCGGATGCGGTGTTGCCGCTCGATCCGGTGATCTTGCTCACAGGCTCAGGAATGGCCTCGTTGCGCTTGGCTTGGAAGCTGGGCATGGCCGACGTGGGGCCTGAACGCGAGGGGTTGCGGCGACGGGCGGAGGGACCCTCCGTGCCGGTGACGTGGCGGCCACGGTTCCAATCGTCGCCGGTTATCGTGAGGCCGCCGGACAGACCCTCGCCCGTGATGCGGGAGGGGGGGCGCTCTCCGGGGGAGGAGGCAGTGGCCTCCGCTGCGGCAGCAATCGGGGAGGCTGGGGTGAGGGGGCCGCGAGCCTGATCGCGGCTGCGCCGATCAAAGCGAAACTGCTCGGTTCCGGTCACCTTGCCGGCAGCCATGTCGAAAGGGCCGGTGATGCGCCCGCCATGCTCGTAGGTGCTACCGGTGACGGCGCCGGTGGTTTCCCGCTGAATCTGGGCTTCGCGGGCGGGGGATTGCACGCTGAACTCCTGCCAGGGCGCGCTGGTGAGCGGCTGGGGAAAATCCACGGGCAGGCCGGCGTCGGTGCCGCAGGCGGCGGCCAACTGGTCCGGACCCACGTAGGGGGTGCCACTGATCGCTTCGCAAGCTCCCCGCTCGGCTCCGGTCATCACGCCGCCGATGCCCGGTTGAATGCCGCTCATCACGGTGCCCATGCGCACGGGGGTGCGCTGGCGGATGTTTTGCACCTGCTTGGTGCTGCACCAATTGCCCGCTTCCTCCATGCCGGCGTAGGGCGTTCCCGTCACGATCTTGCAGGTGCCCGGCTCATCGCCGGTGACCTTCTCCGAGCGACCCGTGCGGGTGCCGCTCACCACTTGCGAGCGGGGGGTGACGCTGAAGCCCACCTTGGGGGCCTCCGGAGCGGGGCGGACGCCGCAAAAGCTCTCATATTGCTCAGAACCGATGTACTCATCGCCGGTGACGTTGCGGCAGGAGCCGGGCTCATCGCCCGTGACCCGGCCACTGCGTCCCACGGTGGTGCCCGTGATGCCGGTGCCCCGAAGGGTTTGGAAGGCACCCACCTTCTGGGGCGCCCGGCCTCCCACCTGCGCTTGGTCGGTCACGTATTGGTCGCCGGTGAGTTGACGGCCCGAGCCCGGCTCATCACCGGTGACCTTTTCGGAACGCCCCACCATCACGCCGGAGACCGGCTGGCCAGCCACCGTGGTGGTGCGTCCCACCTTGCGGGGGGTGGATGGATTGACGCCGCAGTAAACCTGGCTCTGATTGGCTGAGAGGTATTCCGTGCCCGTGACGAGCTTGCAGGTGCCGGGTTCATCGCCGGTGACCTTCTCGGATCGGCCCACCTGATTGCCGGTGACCCGGTTACCGTGGCTGGTGGCGGTGACGGCCACCTTGGCGGGCTGGGTGCCCAAGGGACCGGTTTGGCAGAAGGTGTTGAACACCTCCGACCCCAGATATTCCGTGCCTGTCACCACCCGGCAGGTGCCGGCCTCGTTGCCCGTGGTGGCCAGGGAGCGGTTCGCCTGGGTGCCGGTGACGATTTGACCGCGACTGGTTTCAGTGAGCCCCACTTTCCAGTGGGCATCCGCCGCTGCCGCCAGCTTGGCGGCTTCCTTGGCGCCGTTGCGGTTGGGGCCCGTGGGGCGCGATCCGCCATTGCGAGCGCTGCCCGCCGAGCCCACTTTGCACTTGAGCTCCCGCACCTTCTGGGCCAGTTCGCGACTGGTGAGGTCGGGGTTCACCTGGCGGGCCACGGAAGCGGCGGTGGTGGAGGTGGGGGTGCTGGCGGATTTGCCGCGCTTCGAGAGGGCTTCACGGCGGGCCAACACCAGGGCGCGACTGGGGTTGTATTGGGCGGCCCGCTTGCTGCTGGGGCGCCTGTCGCCGAGGCTTGGGCTGGATCCGGCGCTGGCCGCTTTGCTGCGGGAGTCGCCGTTGCCCAGGGAGAGCGAGGGCATCTCTCGGGAGGATGGGCGGGAGCTGCTCACCGATGCGGTGGCCTCCTGGCATTTGCAGGGCGCTTTCGCCTGGGGAGCGGGGCTGGCTTGCTGGGGCTGGCTGCGCACCACATCGGTGCGGGTGCGGTCTTTGGCCGTGCTGGCCCGCTTGCCGCGCAGGGAGAGGGCCTCGCGGCGGGCGAGCACCAGATCGCGGCTGGGATTGCTGACGGGCCGCCCACCTTTGCGGCTGGGGGCGGGGGCGCTGTCGCTGAAACGCACCGTGCGCTGCGGAGCTGCAGCAGCAACACGGGGCGCAGATGGAGCTGGGGTGGCTGGCGCGGCGGCTGGGGCCTGGTCGGCTCGGCTTTGGCGGGCATCGGCAGCCGTGCGCGTCCGTATCGGCGCAGAGCTGAAGCGGCCTTCGGCTTTCTTGCCGCCGTTGGTGAGGGCTCTGCGACGCTCGAGAGCGGCTTCACGACTGGATGTACTGGCCATAACCACCCGAGATAAAAAATACCGAGAAGGACAAGGCAACCGCCCAGCAGATCAAGTCAGCGGACAGGGGTTGCAAAAGAATGGACAAACGAGAGTGGAGGAGCCAGCGAACGCATTCAGCTGGCCCCATCAATTCCACCCTGTCGGGCGCGGGGGCTGACCTCAGCGGCCTTCGAAGACCACGAAGCAGGCTCCCTGACTTTGGGTATAAGCGTCGTAACCCACCAGACGCACGTGATGGTCGGGATAGGCCCGATGGCAGGCCTCCAGCTCATTGACGATCACGCCGAGATCCTTCTCACCGAAAAACGGAAGTTTCCAGTAGGACCAATAGGTGGCCATTGCACGGCTGGGCTGGACGTGCTCAATCAGAGGACTCCAACCTTGGGCAATGATGTAAGCAATCTGGTCGTAGATTTCGTCCTGGGTGAACGGTGGCAGGAAGCCAAAGGTTTCCAGGGTGGCGACTGTTTGATAGTCACCCACGGCACTTTTGAATGGCATGGGGTTAAAGCGAGAATGGATAGAAATCGGCCTTGCGCCGATGGGCGACGTCTGTCCCTCACCCCTCAAGACCACCCTGGAAACTCCAGGGCGCCTGAGGGGTTGGGAACTCACTGCACGTCAAGCTTGTCGACGGTGTCGAACTCAAACTTGATTTCCTTCCAGGTGTCCAGAGCAATCGCCAGCTCAGGGCTGTGCTTGGCTGCTTCCGTGAGGATGTCGCGGCCTTCCTTCTCGATTTCCCGTCCAGCGTTGCGGGCCTTGACGCAGGCTTCCAGAGCCACGCGGTTGGCGGCTGCACCGGCAGCGGAACCCCAGGGGTGACCGTGGGTGCCACCACCGAACTGGAGCACGGAGTCGTCGCCGAAGATGGCCACCAGAGCTGGCATGTGCCAGACGTGGATGCCACCGGAGGCCACGGCGAACACGCCGCCCATCGAGCCCCAATCCTGGTCGAAGAAATTGCCGCGGCTGCGATCTTCCGGCACGAAGGATTCGCGCAGCTGGTCGATGTAACCGAGGGTCGACTGCCGGTCACCTTCCAGCTTGCCCACCACGGTTCCGGTGTGGAGCTGGTCACCGCCGGAGAGGCGGAGGCACTTGGCGAGCACCCGGAAGTGGATGCCGTGCTTGGGATGGCGGTCGATCACCGCGTGCATGGCCCGGTGGATGTGGAGCAACATGCCGTTCTTTCTGCACCACTTCGACAAGCCGGTGTTGGCGGTGAAGCCACCGGTGATGTAGTCGTGCATGATGATCGGCTGCCCGAGCTCTTTGGCGAACTCGGCCCGCTCATACATCTCCTCGGGAGTGGCGGCGGTGCAATTCAGGTAGTGGCCTTTCTTCTCGCCGGTTTCTTCCTGGGCGGAGCGCACCGCTTCGGCAACAAACTCAAAGCGGTTCTGCCAGCGCTGGAAGGGCTGGGAGTTGATGTTTTCGTCGTCCTTGGTGAAATCCAAGCCGCCGCGCAGGCACTCATACACCACCCGGCCGTAGTTCTTGCCGGACAGGCCCAGCTTCGGCTTGATGGTGCAACCCAGCAGGGGACGGCCGTACTTGTTCATCCGATCGCGCTCGACCTGGATGCCGTTCGGTGGGCCCTGGCAGGTTTTGATGAAGGCCATCGGGAAGCGGATGTCTTCCAGGCGCAGGTGGCGCAGGGCCTTGAAGCCGAACACGTTGCCCACCAGGGAGGTGAGCACGTTGGTGATCGAACCTTCCTCGAACAGATCGAGGGGATAGGCGATGAAGGCGTAGAAGGATTCCCGGTCGCCAGGCACATCCTCGATGCGATAGGCGCGGCCCTTGTAGAAGTCGAGATCGGTGAGAAGCTCAGACCAAACGGTGGACCAGGTGCCGGTGGAGGATTCAGCGGCCACAGCGGCAGCCACTTCCTCTTTGGGAACGCCTTCTTGGCCCGTGCACTTGAAGCAGGCCAGAAGATCGGTGTCGAGGGGGACGTAATCAGGAGTCCAATACGTGTCGCGGTACTCCTTGACCCCTGCGTCGTACTTTTTGCTCATGGGGGTTCTCCGGTTGGGTCGATGGAAAAAGGATGGAAATCAGCGCCTAGGGCGTTGATTTCAGTCCTTCGATCCCAGACCGAACGTGCTGTTGAGCGCCGGCTCCACTTCCCTGTGGGGGCGGGCAATGATGTGGGCGGCCACCAGACCGTCGCCCACCCGCTCGCAAGCGTCAGCGCCTGCACGAACGGCGGCGTTGACCGCGCCGGTTTCACCGCGCACCAGGACGGTGACGTAGCCGCCACCGACGAATTCACGACCGATGAGGCGCACTTCGGCGGCTTTGGTCATGGCGTCTGCCGCTTCGATGGCAGGCACCAGGCCCCGGGTCTCAATCATGCCGAGGGCGATGCCCATGGTTTCGT